>NZ_JAUEIQ010000016.1:0-11829 GCF_030385545.1 Collinsella ihumii
CCATTTCACCCGTTTTGTGTCATCGGCCTCTGCCCCTCATCTTTTGGAGGGGCGTTCGGGAGATGTTGCAGCGCGCCGTACGCGTCTAGCAGTTGCCGGTGTAGACGTGTTCGAGGTGCCGACGCACCACGTTGGCGAGGCGGTAGACCGCATCCACGGGCGTCGGCCCGCGATCGGTGAGGCGCCAGCGCGGGAAGAAGCGCGTGACGTGGTAGGTGACGGTGTCACGCCCGCGTCCCTCATCAAGCGATGCGAGCCAGCGGGCCATCGCATCGATCTCCTCCTCGGTGTCGTTCATGCCGGGAACGACGAGCGTCGTGACCTCGAGATGGCAGGCGGGATCGGCCGCAAGGCGCGCGATGGTGCCCTTCACGCGGGAGAGCGCGTGTGCGGGCGCGCCGCAGGCGTCGTAGAACCCGTCGGTAAACCCCTTGAGATCGATATTCGCCGCGTCGATGAGCCCCGCGAGCCCGTCGAGCACGCTCGGTTCGACGCATCCGTTCGACACCAAGACGTTCACAAGCCCCGCCTCGTGCGCCAGCCGCGCGCAATCGCGCACGTACTCCCATCCCACGAGCGGCTCGTTGTAGGTGTAGGCGATTCCGATCACGCGGCCGTCGCGGTCGCGCGCGTCGCGGGTGATGGCGACGAGCTCGTCGGGAGCGATCTCGCGCCAAGGGACGCCCGCATCGTCGGCTTGCGAGATCTCCGCGTTCTGGCAAAACGGGCATCGCAGGTTGCAGCCAAAGCTTCCGGCCGACACCACGAGGGTGCCGGGCCTGTAGCGCGCGAGCGGCTTCTTCTCGATGGGGTCGAGCGCCAGCGAGGTGACGCGCCCGTAGTTTACGGGCACCACCGCGCCGCCGACGTTGCGTCGGGCCCGGCACGCTCCAAGGCGCCCCGGCGCCAGGCGGCATCGGTGCGGGCAGGTGCCGCAGGTTGCGTACGCGGCTGCTTCCATGGTCCCCTCCTTCGACGGGCGCCTCGAGGCGCGCCCGCGTCTCCCTATACGTGGCGCGTGACGGTGAACCGCTCGAGCGTGATGCTCGGGTCGTCCGGGTCGATGCCGCCCTTGCGCGCGGCGATGCCGATCTGCTCCGCGACCGTGTCGATGCCGTCGAGGTCCGGCAGCAGCAGCCCGCGCCGCCCTCTGCTTGCGCTCACGATGACGCCGTAGCGGGCGGGGTCGAGCTCTTCGGGCCCCGCGATCGCCTCGGGTTCCGACAGCACGTCGACATCGTAGACCAGCTCCGCGAGCTCGTCTTCTTCCACGGGGGAGAAGCGCGGGTCGCGGCATCCGGCCGAGATCGCGTTCGCGCAGATCTCCTCGGCAAGGCTGTCGCGCACGGGCAGGATGGTCCCGATGCAGCCGCGTAGCTGCCCGTTCATCTTGAGCGAGACGAAGGCGCCGGCGCGCGTCGAGAACAGCTCGTCGGGAAGCGCCCCGGCGAGATCTGCCGGCAGGTCCCGGTTGGGATCGATGCGCCACCCGTCGCGGACGTAGGATTCGAGCGAGTAGCGCGCGAGCCGCACCCACGGGCTCTCGGCGCAGCGGCGCCTGTCCATGTCCGCCGCATGCCACGCCTCGTACCGATCGCCGATGGCGCGCGAGGCATCCGAGCCTCCCGCCCCGGTGGGGGTGAACGCGGCGATGCCGTATCCCACGCCGAAGGGCCCCTCATAGGAAAGTAGCTCGGATCGGATGGGCGTGCGGTCGAGCGCGCCCGCCATGATCTGGAACGAGCGCAGCCCGCATTCGGCGGCGCGCTCGCACATGCCGCGGTCCGCAGTCATCAGAGCCAGGAAGTCGCCCTCCTCGAAGGCATGGCAGACGAGCTCGTCGAAGGCGGGGCCGTCGGGGGTGTATCCGTAGGGTCCGTCCTCGGCGAGCTTGTGCGACAGGTCGCCCGACGCGACGTAGACGCAGCGCCGCCCCAGCGTATCGGCCGTGTGCTGGACAAGCTGGCCCAAGCGGTAGTGGTCGCGCGGGGAGAGCCCGGACAGCCCGATGCGGACCAGCCGGTACGTCGGCAGGTCGTCGCCCGCATCGCGACGGCGCGCGTACTCCTCCTGGATGAAGTGGAGCGGCACGAGCACGCCCCAGTCGAGCTCGGGGTCCCGCTCGCCGGCGGTGCCGGCGGCAAGGCCGCAGGCGTCTGCCGCCTCGCACAGCGCGCCGACGAGCTCCCGGTCGTAGGCGACTCGGCTCCCGTCGGCGCGATCCCCGAACTGGGCGAACGTTCCGGCCGCACCGCTGCCACCCGAGATGTGCAGGTAGTCGAGGTACGACGTCGAGTGCGGGCTCGAGAGCACGATGGTGTCGGGCGCGATCTCGGCGACGCGCCGCGCCACCTCGCGATAGGCGTCGACGGTGGCCTGGATGCCCGCCTCGCGCCCATGCCCGACTCCGGGAACGATCAGCGGTGGATGCGGAACGGCGAATGCGGCGCATATCGACATAAGACCATCTCCTCGCTAGGTGACTACCTTCTAGTGTGCCCATTTTTGTGAGGGCATCTTTTGATGCCGCGATTTCACTGGTCGCATGTGAGGAGCCGCAGATCAAGGAAAACGCTGATCCAACCGGCACAAATCGGGGACGCGGTCGGGCAATCGAGTGTACGGTATGGGAACGCCAGTCGATTGACGGTACGGTATGGGAACGTTTTTCACCCAAAAACGTTCCCATACCGTACCGTCGATAGGGCGGTGTTACCTATACGTACCGCCGATTCGAGCGTTGCCCGGAGCGCGCGGTAGATGGGGCATGCCTCGGTAGCGGCTGGTGCAAACTTAGTCGATTGGTGTTTTCCTTAACCGTGCCTTGACACTTGTGCAGAGACCGTGCGACGCGGCGAGGCAGGTATATTCGTGCACACGCTGTGCAATAATGCACACGGAGTGAAATTGCAACCGAAAGGACTGCATGCCACAAACCGATTTCAAGTGCGACCGCCGGTCGCTGCGCTCGCAGCACGCGCTGCTCGGCGCGCTCGTCCGGCAGCTCAGCGCGGGCGAGGACCTGTCGCGCATCACGGTGGCGTCGCTCACCGAGTGCGCGGGCCTGACGCGGCGCACGTTCTACTCCCATTACAAGGACATTCCCGATTTCGTCGAGCAGGTGGAGTCCGTCCTGCTCGAAGACATCGGAGAGCTCGTGGCGCGCATTGGCGCCTCGACGCTGCCGGAGCTCTATCGCACCATCGATGAGCTGGCTCCCGCCCCCGGCTCCGTCGAGCTGCTCGACTACCTGCGCAAGCACTGCGAGCTCATCGGATCGCTTCTTGGTCCCGGCGGAGACCCGGCGTTCATCAAGAAGCTCATCGACCTGGCGCGCGCGGCGGTCGCCGACCGCATGCAGACCGGTATCTTCCCCGGTGCGCTGGGCGCCTTCTTCGACTACTACCTCAGCTATGTCGTCACCGCCGAGGTCGGCGTGATCCAGCGCTGGTTCGAGACCGGCCTCAAGGAGAGCCCCGAGACCATGGCGCGCATCATGACGGTCATCGCCTTCGTGCGCCCCGGCGACCTGTACGGCATGCCCATCGACATCAACGTGCCGGAATACGGCATGAAGCTTCTCAACCTGCAACTCGAGAACGAGGGGAACTAAATGAGCGACGAGATCAAGATCGGTGTTGTCCCCGAGGGCAGCATCTGGAATCCCGAGGCCGCCTACGGCACGCTCCACCTGGGCATCGATGTGGGCTCCACCACGGTCAAGCTCGCGGTCCTGAACGACGACAACCAGATCGTCTACGCCAAGTACCAGCGCCACCACACCGACGTGCGCGCCTGCGCGCGCGACCTGTTCGTGGGCGCGGCCGGCCTGCTCGAGCGCACGCCCATGACCTGCGCCATCACCGGCTCGG
The DNA here is from genome assembly GCF_030385545.1 of Collinsella ihumii. Taxonomy (NCBI): domain Bacteria; kingdom Bacillati; phylum Actinomycetota; class Coriobacteriia; order Coriobacteriales; family Coriobacteriaceae; genus Collinsella; species Collinsella ihumii. The sequence goes on from NZ_JAUEIQ010000016.1 coordinate 3,873, forward strand.
GCGGTCTTCTGCTCAGCCAGTGGCTCGGCCTGGAGTTCGTGCAGGAGGTCATCGCGAGCAAGCGCGCCGTGGAGACCCTGATCCCCGCGACCGATGTCGCCATCGAGCTCGGCGGCGAGGACGCCAAGATCATCTACTTCGACCAGGGCATCGAGCAGCGCATGAACGGCACCTGCGCCGGCGGCACGGGCGCGTTCATCGACCAGATGGCCACGCTGCTGCACACCGACGCGTCCGGCCTGAACGAGCTCGCCCGCGAGGCGACGACCATCTACCCGATCGCCTCCCGCTGCGGCGTGTTCGCCAAGACCGACGTCCAGCCCCTGCTGAACGAGGGCGCGGCGCCCGCAGACGTCGCCGCCTCCATCTTCCAGGCCGTCGTCACGCAGACCATCTCGGGCCTCGCGTGCGGCCGCCCCATCCGCGGCAACGTCGCGTTCCTCGGCGGCCCGCTGCAGTACCTCTCCGAGCTGCGTAAGCGGTTCTACATCACGCTCGAGCTCGATGAGGAGCACCGCATCGTGCCCGAGAACGCGCACCTGTTCGTGGCGAGCGGCGCCGCCATGGCGCACGAGTCCAACAAGCTCGCAACGTTCCCCGAGCTCATCGAGGCCATCGACGCGCTCGGCGACACGCAGGGCTCCGAGGTCGCGCGCCTCGACGCGCTGTTCGCCGACGAGGAGGCGTACCGCGCGTTCAAGGAGCGCCACGACCGCGAGGTCGTGCCCAAGGGCGACCTAGCGACCTATACGGGCGCCCGCGTGTTCATCGGCATCGACGCCGGCTCCACCACGATGAAGGCCGCCATGGTGGGCGAGGACGGCCAGCTGCTGCACACGTGGTACGGCAACAACAACGGCGACATCCTCGGCACGGCCAAGACCATCATGGCCGACTTCTACGCGCATATCCCTGCCGGCTGCACCATCGGGCACGTGACCACGACCGGCTACGGCGAGGCGCTGCTCATCGAGGCGCTCAAGGCCGACTCCGGTGAGATCGAGACCGTGGCCCACCTGCGCGGCGCCCGCGCGTTCCTCCCCGGCGTCCAGTTCATCCTGGACATCGGCGGCCAGGACATGAAGTGCCTGCGCGTGCGCGACGGCGTCATCGAGCACATCATGCTGAACGAGGCCTGCTCGTCGGGTTGCGGCAGCTTCATCGAGAGCTTCGCGGTGTCCATGAACATGGACGTCGTGCAGTTCGCGAAGGAGGCCATCGGCGCCAAGAACCCGGTCGACCTGGGCAGCCGCTGCACCGTCTTCATGAACTCCCGCGTCAAGCAGGCACAGAAGGAGGGCGCCACGGTGGGCGACATCGCCGCGGGCCTGTCCTACTCCGTCATCAAAAACGCCCTGTTCAAGGTCATCAAGCTGCGCGACCCGTCCGAGATCGGCGACCAGGTCATCGTCCAGGGCGGCACCTTCATGTCCGACGCGACCCTGCGCGCCTTCGAGCTGCTCACCGGCCTTGACGCCGTGCGCCCCGACATCGCCGGCTGCATGGGGGCCTACGGCGCCGCCCTGCTCGCGCGCGACCGCGCCGGCGCCACCGGTGTCTCGACCATCCTGACCGCCGGCGAGATCGCCGACCTCACCGTCACGCAGAAGCACGCGCGCTGCGGCCGCTGCTCCAACAACTGCCAGCTCACCATCAACGACTTCGGCGGCGGCCGCCGCTTCATCACGGGCAACCGCTGCGAGAAGGGCGCGGGGCACAAGAAGAGCAAGACCGAGGCCCCGAACCTGTTCAAGAAGAAAAACGAGCTGCTGTTCGACCGTGAGTGCCTGGACGCCGACGAGGCCCCGCGCGGCACGGTGGGTATCCCGCGCGCACTCAACATGTACGAGGACTACCCGTTCTGGCACGCGTTCTTCACCAAGCTCGGCTTCTCGGTCGTGCTGTCGGACGACTCCACCAAGAAGACCTACGAGGCGGGCATCGAGTCGATGCCGTCGGAGTCCGTGTGCTATCCGGCCAAGCTCTCCCACGGCCACATCATGAACCTCATCGACAAGGATCCGGACTTCATCTGGATGCCCTGCATCCGCAAGGAGCGCAAGGAGGACGAGGCCGCGGGCAACTGCTACAACTGCCCGATCGTCATGAGCTACCCCACGGCGCTCGGCTTGAACATCGACGAGCTCGCCGAGAAGAACATCGAGTTCATGTACCCGTTCGTGCCGTATAACGACCGCGTGGCGCTCAAGCGCCGCCTGTACGAGGTGCTCGCCGAGCAGCGCGTGTCCGATGCCGAGGCCGGCCGCGGCCGCGTGCGCGGACCCAAGCTGACGCGCCGAGAGGTCGACGACGCCGTCAACTACGCCTACGAGGTGGACGCCGCTTTCCATGAGCAGATCCAGACGATGGGCGAGGAGGCCATCCACTGGATCGAGGAGCACGGCGGCCACGGCATCGTGCTGGCCGGCCGCCCCTACCACAACGATCCCGAGATCAACCACGCGCTGCCCGAGCTCATCGCGAGCTTCGGTTTCGCCGTGCTCACGGAGGACTCCGTGGCGCACCTCGTCAAGCCCGACCGTCCCATCCGCGTCGTGGACCAGTGGATGTACCACAGCCGCCTGTATCGCGCGGCCAAGCTCGTGACGCTGCGCAACGACCTCGATCTCATCCAGCTGAACTCCTTCGGCTGCGGCCTGGACGCGCTGACCACCGACCAGGTGCAGGAGATCCTCGAGGGCTCCGGCAAGATCTACACCGTGCTCAAGATCGACGAGGTGTCGAACCTCGGCGCGGCACGCATCCGCATCCGCTCGCTCATGGCCGCCTTGAAGGACCAGGAGGCCGAGCGCGCTGCCGAGGCCGCTGCCGCCGGCGAGGCCTACGAGCAGGGCGATGCCGCGCCGGTTGCCCCGAGCGACGAGGCGCCGGTGTTCGCCACGCACAAGTACGCCCTGTCCGCGCAGCGCCGCGCCGCCTCCGCCGCGTTCCCCAAGGTCAAGTTCACCGAGCAGATGCGCCGTGACGGCTACACGATCCTGTGCCCGCAGATGGCGCCGATCCACTTCGACCTGGTGAAAGAGGTCTTCCGCAAGAACGGCTACAACCTGGAGCTTCTGCCCTCCACCGATCGCGGCGCGGTCGAGGCGGGCCTGAAGTACGTGAACAACGACATCTGCTACCCGTCGATTCTCGTCACGGGCCAGATCATGGAGGCCATCGAGTCCGGCCGCTACGACCTGTCGCGCACCGCCGTCATCATCTCGCAGACCGGCGGCGGCTGCCGCGCGACGAACTACATCGCGCTCATCCGCAAGGCGCTGAAGGATTCCGGCCACCCCGAGATTCCGGTCATCTCCATCTCCGCCGTGAAGCTCGACGAGGACAACCCCGGCTTCAAGGTGACGCCGCAGATCCTGAAGGCCGCCGTCTACGCGGTGCTCTACGGCGACGTCATGATGCAGATGCTCTACCGCTGCCGCCCCTACGAGGTCGAGCCGGGCGCGGCCAACGCGCTGTACGAGAAGTACATGGCCAAGGCGCGCGAGATGGCGCCGACCTTCACGCGCCACAGCTACACCAAGCTCGTGCGCGAGAGCGTGCGGGCGTTCGACACCATGCCGCTCAAGGGCGAGGGAACCAAGCCGCGCGTGGGCGTGGTGGGCGAGATCCTCGTGAAGTTCCATCCCACGGCCAACAACCATGTGGTCGATGTCATCGAGCACGAGGGCTGCGAGGCCGTGGTCCCGGGCCTGCTCGACTTCTTCCTGTTCGCGATGAGCGGCGCCGAGAACGATAAGGGCGAGCTCGGCAGCTCCGGTACGCAGCGCACGGCCATGGCCGCCCTCATCAAGCTGATCGACTGGATGCGCGGACCCGCCGACGAGATCCTCGAGAAGTCGAAGCGCTTCGAGCGCCCTGAGCCCATCAGCGCGCTTGCCGCCAAGGCGAGCCAGGTGCTCTCCCTGTGCAACACGATGGGCGAGGGCTGGCTGCTCACGGCGGAGATGCTCGACCTGATCGATCACGGCGCGCCGAACATCATCTGCACCCAGCCGTTCGCCTGCCTGCCGAACCACGTCGTGGGCAAGTCGGTCATCAAGGAGCTGCGCCGCCGCCATCCCGAGAGCAACATCGTCGCCGTGGACTACGATCCGGGCGCTTCCGAGGTCAACCAGCTCAACCGCATCAAGCTCATGATCTCGGTCGCCAAGGAGAACATGCGCGCCGGCAAGGGCTTCACGCTCGAGCACATCAAGCCGCTGGAGATGGACGCCGTCGACTCCAAGTTCCGCCCGCACCACGCCGAGGACGACGACACGCGCAACCCGCTCCACGATCGCGGCGACTCCTGCCGCGCGTGCGGCGCGGTATCCGAGGATGCCGTGGCCGCCGTGGCCGACCGCCTGGGCAAGGGCGTCGGCAAGTAACGACCTATCCGACACGACAGCTTGCATAAGGGCCGCTCCCCACGGGGCGGCCCACTTTTTAACAGCGCCACCCGAGCAGGGGGTTATTCAAATTGGGGACGTACCTGAAATTTGCACTTTTGCAAATCGGGGACACACCTTCGGCGTGCGCCCGAGCTGTCTTCCCGTGATCGTGCGCAGCGTTGGGGCCTACCGCGCTCGCCCGTTCTCGCGCCGCTTCGCGCGCTCCTGCACCTCGTAGACGGCAAGCTCCCAGCGCTTGCGCTCGCCTTTGGCGACGGTGTCCAAGATGGCGCCCGTGCTGAGCGACAGAGCGGCGCAGAACATGAGCGCGGCGGCGAGTATGGCCGAGGGCACGCGGCTCACATAGGCTGTCGCAAGGTATTCGAGGATGACCGGCACGCCCGCCACCAGGCCGCATGCGGCGAAGAGCAGGGCTGCGAGCGTGAAGAACTTCAGCGGCCGGTAATCCTTGAAGAGCGATCCGATGGCCACGAGCACGCGTATGCCGTCCGAGACCGTCGAGAGCTTCGAGAAGCTGCCGGCCGGACGGTCGCGATAGGCGATGGGGATCTCGAGGATGCGCCAGTGCTTGTCGACGGCCTGGATCGACATCTCGCATTCGATCTGGAACCCGACCGAGAGCACGGGCATCGTCTTGACGAACAGACGGGAAAACGCGCGGTACCCGGTCATGACGTCGTGGAAGCTGTATCCGTAGATCCAGTGGATGAGCCAGCGCACGAGGTTGTTGCCGAAGGCGTGGAAGGCACGCGTGTTCTCGTGCTCGTAGGTGCCGTTCGTCAGGCGGTCTCCCACCGCCATGTCCGCCTCGCCTCTGAGTATCGGTTCGATCAGGGCGCGGGCGGCCTCGGCGGGATAGGTGTCGTCGCCGTCGACGAGCACGTAGCAGTCGGCCTCGATATCGCGAAACATCTGCCGGACGGTCACGCCCTTGCCCTGGCGCGGTTCGAAGCGGACGATGGCGCCGTGCTCCCGCGCGATCTCGGAGGTGCGATCGGACGAATTGTTGTCGTAGACGTAGATGTCGGCCTCGGGCAGGGCGCGCCTGAAATCATCGACGACGGTGCCGATCGTCAGCTCTTCGTTGTAGCAGGGGACCAGCACGGCGATGCGCGGGGCGACCGCGCTAGCCTCGGGCGGCTGCGGCGCATCGGATGGACGGTCATGACGGTTCATTGCGGGTCACCTCTCTTAAGAAGCATCGGCCGATTCACGCCGCGTCCGGCGTCGTCGCGCCGGGAGCCTGCGGGCCCTGTGCGCACGGGCGATCGGCCGGCGCCATCCCCGGTGCGCACGCGCCGCTCACGGCATACGCGAACGCGAAGGGCACGAGGACGGCGAGCGGGTAGGCGTAGCGGAAGTACGTTGCGGCGTTGCAGGGGCCGATGAGGGTGATGAGGAGGACCGCCCACATGGGGGCGAGCACCACGGCCATCCGGCCCTGTCGCGTGTGCGCGGCGTAGGCGGTCAGCGCGATCAGGCCCCAGCAGTACAGAGCCGCCTGCATGGTCAGCGTGGTGAGCGGCAGCTTTTGGAACGCGGTGCGCCAAAGCGTGCACAGGCCGTCCAGCGCGCGCACGACCGGATGGTCCGGCGCGGAGAACGAGAAATAGGGCGTGAGCATCTCCCAGTCCATGACCTCGCGGCTGAAATCCGAGGTGTACGACCAGCTGGAGGCATGGCCCGCATAGAAGTAGGCATAGTAGTTGGCGGCGGTCGCCTCGAGATAGCAGACGGGGTCGCGCGCAAACTCGCTCGCCCAGACGCGGAAATAGGCCGCAAGGTCCTCGGCGGTCGCGTCCTCGTTGAAGGTGTTCTTCACCGCATCCGACTTGTTCGGGTTGTACGCTACGCCGATGGCATCGATGTCGAGCACGGCCCCGATGGCGTCGCGTTCCTCCCGGCTCAGCTCCCCTTCGTGCTCCCGCACGTAGCGCGCCGTCTGCTGGAAGGGGATGGACAGGACCTCGCGACGGCTGCCGGGCGTGATGCCGAGGGCAGGGTAGACGATGCCGGTGAGCGCGACGTTGACGGCGACGGCCGCACCGAGCGTCCCGAGCGCGATGCGAAGCCCGCGGCGCGCGCCGGTGCGGGCTTCGCCGCGTCGGCTGCCGCGCAGGCAGACGAGCGCCGCGGGGACGATTCCCGCGGCGGCGATGGCGAGCGCGCCGTTGCGCGTGAGGGTGATGCCGAGGGCGCTTGCGGCGAGCAGGGCGATGTCGCGGCCGCCGAACGCCGCGCCCTCGGTGCGCTGGGCGCGAACGAGCAGGACGAGCTGCGTGACGAACAGGAGCAGCGCCGCTGCGAACAGGACGTCTTTGGTGATGAGGACGGCGTAGTTCGAATAGACCGGCACGACGAGCACGAAGGCGAAGGCCGCCATGCGTGCCGCCCGCGGGCAGCCGATCCGTGCGAGCGCGGCAAGGGCGTGGGCATACGAGCAGATGACGGCGGTGAATTGCAGGCAGGTGAACAGGAACGCGCCGGCGTTCTCGCTGCCCCAAAGCGCCATGCCGAGCTGGACGCACGAGCCGATGAGCGCCGTGGTGAGCGGCGGGTGGTGCTGCGTGAGGATGGTCGTGCCCGGATCGATCAGGTTGAGGTAGGAGCTCGCGTTGTTGGGGTGGCCGAACCACTGGAGGATCTGCGTTCCCGTGTCCCACATGAAAAGGCCCGGGGCGTAGCCGATCAGGCACGGCAGCCAGGCGAGGGCGAGCAGGGCGGCGGGAAGCGCGAAGGGGTGGCGGTCGAAGACGAACGCGGCGGCGCGGGATGCGGGGCTGGGCCTCGCGCCGCACCCGGTCGGTTCCGCATCTGCTGCCGCCCGGGCGCGGTCGAGCAGCCGGAAGAGGTAGACGATGCCGATGCGGGCGAGCAGCAGCCATCCGATGAAGCTGAGCGCGGCCTTGATTCCCTCGGATATGCCGCCGCAGACGAGCTCGGCGGAGCCGGCGACATCGAAGCTGCGCCCGAACACCATGGCGAGCGCGAACAGGGCGGGCACGACCCAGGTGGACGCGCCCCGCATGCGGGGGCGGTCCGCGTCGCGACCGAGATAGACGGTCGCCGCCGGCCGGGCGAGCAGCAGGCCGAACGCCACGACAAGCAAGCTGCCCTCGCGTCCGGGAAACGAGCAGAGCACCTCGAGCGCGATATAGACGGCGCCCGTGGCATGGGGCCACAGCGCCTCGACCGCCTTGGTGGGCACCGGGGCGAGATCGACGGAGACGAGCAGGGCACAGAGTAGACCGAGCAGGCATGCGTACAGGGTGCGCCTGGTGTCGCGCTTGCTCGCAAGCTGACGTTCCATACCTCTCCTCAGCAAAATCGGTCCTCCGTAAGTCTCGGAAAGTCTAGCAGGGGGGGGGTACGCGCAACCTCATGGCAATAAACCATGACAAGAACGTAAGGGCTTCTTAAGACCGGGTTTATTCAAATAAACGGGTGCCGCGTCGGCACCTTCCCCAGGGCCTTGCGCGGGGCGGGATAGCATCCCGGCACGTCCAAGCGAGGGGGTCAATGACACAAACTGGGCAGTTTGG
>NZ_JAUEIQ010000017.1:0-7737 GCF_030385545.1 Collinsella ihumii
CTTATGAGAAAAACGGCGAACTCCACTGACGCAGCGAACCGCGCGGCCATCAAACTTGACACTTGCATTGTAAAGGTAGCGAAAAACTGGTTTGTGGTCATCGGGACATGCAAGAAGTAGCAATTGTAGGCATTTGTAAAACACCAGATAGACGGCTTGCTGAAAGCTCGTATAACGGCAGAAAGCGTGGTACCCCTTATCAGGGTACCCCGCTTTTATCGACTATGCAGACATGCGGAAGGAGAAACCATGTCTGCACAAGTCTACAAGAGAAGATTTACAAGCATCGCCGCGCCTTCTGCGCGCGTGCAAGGGTCGTTCGGGCGAATATGACCGGCGTTGCCAGAAATGACGGCGTGCTCAATCGCCCATGCGACGGCATTTTTCGCCCAATCGGGGACGTTGGCCCAATCGGAATAACCCGCTGGCTCACCAACAGCTTCGCCGCCCTGCCAGTTGCAAAGCATCGACGCAAACTCAGCGCGCGTGCAATGGTCGTTCGGGCGGAACTCTCCATCGTTGCCCGAAACGATGCCTGCGCTTTTTGCCCAAGCAATGGCATCGTAGTAATACGGGCTTGCAACCACGTCATCAAACGGATGATCGAAGACCGCATCAGCGGCATTCGCTACGATGCAGACCGCTTGGCCGCGAGTGAGCGAATCATCGGGGCCAATTCGTCCGTCTCCGTAACCGTTGATGTATCCGGCTGATACCGCCTTTTCAAGTGGGCCGATGTACCAAGCTGTGCTATCTAGATCGGTGAACTGTTTGAGCGCATCAGGAAGCGGCGGCTTAGCCGGTTCTGACGGCTTGACCGGGGCAGCTGGTTTTGTCATCTCGTCATACCAGTATTGAGCGCGCGCAATATACGCGTCCTTCTGAGACTTATAGAGCTGACCGGGGCAGCTGGTCGCCATGAAATAGCAGTGCGGAAACACGTTAACAAGCCACTCTGGTTTCCCAAGGTCGTAAGCCAAGCATATTGCGGCGGTAAGATGCGCGCCTGCGTCAAGCGTCTGATCTGTGACGGTGCCATCTGCCATGCTAGCGTGCTCGATGTTGATAGAGCGGCAGTTAGCGTCGAAGTCGCCGAGCGCCCAGCTTGTGTCACGGTCGTAAACCGTCTGGCCGATAGTTCCGTCATCCTCTACGCAGTAATGAGCCGACGCTTCGCGCGTCTGCCATACGTTCCAGCAACCTTCGGTAGTAAGGTTACCCGCCATATAGTGGATGCCTACAAACTCGACCTTCTTACCTCTACGACCGCTTGTGAAATGCTTTGCAAGCAGCTTGATCTTGTCAGGCTGAAGATTCGCCCAATCAATCATTTCTCTACTCCTTAGGCTCTGTATACGTAAGTGCTTGCGCGGAATCGCCAACGCCAGCAGTGGTCGGGTCGACTACTATTCCAAGAATCGCGAGAACGGCGAATAGCGCGTTGATGATTGCTGCCAGCTGGTCGTTCAGAACGCCGAAATCCCACTGATAGCCGAACGGCGCGGCCACCACCTGCACAAGAAGCAGGACGGCGGGAATGAGCGTCAGCCAAAAAGTCTTGTTCTTGACACGTGCGATATAGTTAATCATTTCAGCTCTCCTTTTCGTAAATGAGGTCTACGCGGTCGTAAATGTGGTCGACCTTGTTTGCCATGTCGTGTGAGTGCTCACGCGATTCTCTAATCTCGTCATGCAGCGCTGACGTAGCAGCTCTGAGAGATTCCATAGCGGCTTGCAGCCCTTCCGAAATGTTGTTGCTTCGTTCCATCTGCGCCGCGATGCGCCCTTCCATTTCCGAGCGCTCGCGGTCGCGCTGCGCACGTTCGTTGAGTTCGTCGCGCTTGCGCTCTTCGCGTTTCAGCTCTAGCTCTGCCTGTCGCGCCGCGTTGCGCTCTTCAAGTTCGGCCTTGCGCTCGTTGTTGCGCTGATATTCGTTAAGCAACTGCTTTGCGAGGATGCCGAAGCCGATTATGACGGTGAACGCCAAGAACCATTCGGCACCGAAGGCGGCTGCATGATCTAGAACGCTTTCCGCCACGTCAGCCCTCCGTCACCTCGCGCCAGACCGTTTCGGTGCCCTGTGCGCCGGGTTCCCAAACATTTGTGTTAACGAGCGATTCCCAGACCTTGCCGTTGTGGCGAACGATTGCGCCCTTCGGGTATGGATTCTCGTTGCTCGGCGGTGCCCACTCAGGGATACTTGACGGGTCACCGCCGCTGCTCGCGTAGTCGATAGCCTTTGCCCAAAGGCTTGGCGCTGCCGTTGGTGCCCAATCAGCCTGCGACGCGTGCGGTGTCAGACAGATGTAAAGCTCGCCCTCATAGCTCACGCGCTCGCCCTCTGCATAAGCGTGCCCGTCGCCGTCCCACGCCGCGAAAAGCGCGGCGGCGCGGCTCGCAACATCCGTTGAGAGCGACGGCGCTTGCGTCTTGTAGATCGCGATAAGCGCGCGAACCATGCTCTCTTCATCCTCGGTGAGTGCCATTGTTTCCCCTCTCTCTCGATAACGAAAAGCCCCCGCGTCTGCGAGGGCTTGGGTGCCTGATGATGTGCGCTTTTCCTAGCCGAAGAGCTGCTTATAGAGCGCGTCCATTCGCCTTACCGTCTCGTAAGCGTCAATCCGCTTCATGCCACCGCGCCATGACTGGTAAGACTGCCTGACCTGCTCGATGGTCATAACGCTCTGAGAAACCAGCGCGGCTTGCTTCTTCAGCTTGCGCCGCTGCCGCGTCACGGAAGAGCGGCAAGGGCGAACAACCACCTTGCCGCCTTCGCCATACGAAAACCTCTTCTTCAGGAACACGAAGCCACGCGACAACTTGACTACGCGTGTCTTCTTGCGATTGATGATGATTCCCAGATCTGCGCAGATCGCTTCGATACGTGAAAGCGCTCCCCAAAGCGTCTGCTTGTCAAGGGCGATGCAATAGCTATCGTCCATGTAGCGCCCGCTCGCGATGATGCCCGGAAGCGACAGCATCAGATGGTCTATCGGCGAAGGTAGCGCGACCGCTAGAATCTGGTTCGGCTCGCTGCCTAGCCCTAATCCCCGCGCGCCGTGAGCGTCTATCTGGTCGCTCATGATCTTCTTTATGCGCTCATCGTCAATCGTTCGGTCGATGATGCGCTTGCAAACGTCATGGTCGATATTCGCGAAGTAGTCTGAAAAATCTACCTGCAAGATGTAGCCTTCCGTTCCGTGCTTGCGCCGGTGGGCTACGAGTTGGCGCTTCATTCTCTTGATTGCGTACTCGGTGCCGCGCCCCTTGACGTTTGCGGCGCACCCTTCGGTGAGTGTCGGCCAGATCGCTGGCGCGAGCGCGTGACGGCTCAAAGACTTCTGAATGACGCGCTCCGAGAAGTGGACAGAGCAGATATGACGAAGCTTGCCGCGCTCGAACAAATCAAACTCGATGAAGCCGCGTCGGAAGTCAGCGCCCGTGAGCAGATCGCGCCGTGACCGCATGATGTTTGGCATGACGCGCCCCATATAACGCTGAACGCTGGCTTTCCATCGAACGCCAGAAGCAGCGTCGTTTGCGGAGACATATAGATTGTCTAGATCTGCAACGGCTTCTAGCGTGCATCGCTCGATGCGTTTTGCTCGGTTAGCGGCGCGTTTCGCATCGCGCCTTGCACGGCGCGCAGCCCGTCGCTCATCAGAGTTCATTAGGGCACCCCGCGCGGCTCGCAGTCGGCATCCAGCAGCCGCTTGACGGTTGACCATGAAACGCGGTCGGATGCAGAGAACCGCGCCATGCAAGCAGCGAACGGCAACCGTCGCGGGGTGCATATTTACGGGCTTTCGCCCGATGGTCGCCCCTTCCTTCCTCAAATGCACGGCGCGCGGCGCTTCTGGCCGCACGGTCTGGCAAAGCTTGGGAATCACGGCAGCGGGCGTATCCAGTCGTTCGTCGGCGCGTTGTTGTTGGCATTGCCATTGTTGTTGACATTGCACGCGTTGGACGAAGACCCGCCCATGACAGACCGCAGCCACCAATTGACGCGATGATTTCCAAGGGACAACGCGCGACCATTCTACCCCTTTCCGATGAGCTTCACGCCAGCGCGTGCGCCCTTTACAAGCTTAATGTCGCTGTCGATGTGCTCCAGAATCCCTTCGAGACGTGCGGCCTTGACGGGAAGCCCCATCGTCAGAAGGCTTTGCAGGTCTTGATAGAGCTGGTTTAGATCTGCCAACGCTAGCGTCATGTAACGCTTTCGCTCATCGACGGCGCGCGTCGTGTTCGGGTAGAAGGCATCGGCTTTAACCAGATTGAAGACCACGCTTCGCGCCGTCTCGGCCATCGGCACCGCGAAGATGAACCGGTAGGATTTCGGAACGTCGCGCGAAGTCACTAGGCGCGTCACGTCGTTTCTGATTATGACCGCCGTGTTGAAATACTCGTAAGCGCTCAGATTGCGGTTCCGCATGTATACGCCGCTCACGCTCGCGTCACCTCCTTATCTGCGACGGTAGGCGCATGCGCAATGCATGCGCCAGTGCGGTACTGTGTACGGCTTATCAGCCTATGAGGAAGCACGGCAGCGGGCGTATCCAGTCGTGCGTCGGCGCGTCGTAGCTGGCATAGCCAGTGCCGCTGACATCGCACGCGTGGGACGAAGACCCGCCCATGACAGACCGCAGCCACCAATAGACGCGACCGCCCGCGATGCGGCTTGCCGTGTCACTGAAGATGGGGAACTGGCTATCGAAGCCGACAGAGTAGCCCTTGGTGCCCCAGACCGGACAGCCGTAAACCTCCATCTCGGAAGGCGACCAGACCTTGCCCAAGTCCGCCCAGCTCCAACCGCTCGATTCCGTGAGCTTTTCGCTAGACGAATAGCGCTCTTCGAGAAGCACGCGCTGAGCCATGATCGCGCTTTGAAGCGTGGTCGGCAGCGCTGGCAGAAAGTCGTTGATTTCCCAGTCGTGGAGCTTCGAAACCAAATACGGGTGCTTCTCATCGGCGGTGCCGTTGTTGTCGTTCGTGTCGCGCCACTGAAGATAGCTGGTGTTAACCGCCTTGTCTCCGGTGACGCTCACGGGCGCGAGCGGCACCATGACGATATGGTGCCCCTTGGCGGTGTCGCCACACTGGTAATAGTGGTCGATTGCGCCGATGCGGTAGCGCACCGTCTGAGAAGGCACGTTAGCGCCTGCCGTGATGGGAACGTCGATGTAATCGCCGATGCGCAAGCCCGCGAAGTTACCGGCACGCACGCGGTTTCTCAGCCACGTGTAAATGTCGGTGCTCCCGATCTCGTTAGCGAAGACCGAAGCGAGCGAGCGCCCCGCGTAAGAGTTGATGTTGTGCTGTCGGTCGTATTCCTCGGCGGTCGTTACGGCGTTCGCGGTGTTGCGCGCCGAAGTGTCCTTCAGGTTGTAGGCGGTGCCGCCGATAGAGAATTTCGACAAGTCGGCCATTTCGTTTTTCCTTCCTTAGTTGAGCGTCGCCGTCTCGCCGCTCATGGTCGCTTGCGCTACGGTGAGCGTTTCGCCAGACAGCGCGCTTCGCCTGTTGGTGGGCATGTATGCGATTTCTCCGAGTACTATGTAGCCGTCTTGCAGCTCGACAAGGGCTGTCGCGAGCGTCGCGTTCTCATCGCGCAGCTCCTGCACCTCATCGTCAGAAGGCGGCTCGATAGCGGCAATCGCGTTGGCGATGTTTAAGGCGTTCTGAGCGGCGGCGGTAGCGTCATCCGCTGCGCCGTTCGCAGTAGCGGCGGCAGCGCGAGCGCTAGAAGCGGCCGTGTTCGCAGAACTTGCGGCGTTGTTCGCAGCCGTGGTTGCCTTGTCGGCGTTCGCCTTCGCCGTATTGGCGGCGGAAGCGGCGTTGTTCGCAGCCGTGGTTGCCTTGTCGGCGTTCGCCTTCGCCGTATTGGCGGCGGAAGCGGCGTTGTTCGCAGCGGTAGCGGCCTTGTTGGCGTTTTCCTTCGCGGCGTTTACCGTGTCGGCACCGTCGTTCGCCCGCTTAGCGGCCGCGTTCGCCGAGCTGGCAGCGGCGTTGGCGGCAGATACCGCAGCGTCGCCGCGCGCAATGAGGTCATCGACGGCGGCATCCCAATTCTGAGCTGGCTTCTGGCCGTCAAGCGCGCTCCGCAGTATCTCAATCGCGAAGCGCTCCGTTGAGTAGGTGTTTCCGTCCTTCGTAACCGTGAAGTAGGCTTCATCGGTGTAGCCAGGTACGCTGCAAAGCTTCGACTCGTCCACGACATGCGTCGCTGCGTTCCCGCTCACCGTGCATTGACCGCGATAGTAATTGCGCTTGTTCGGCAGAAGCACGACAAGCCATACCGCAGCCCCAGCAAGCGACAGCTCAGCGCCGTTATCGTAGATCAGCGCCTTGATTGTCGTTCCGCCATCGTCGCCCTGCGCGACACGAACAAAGGTGCCAGCCCCTTCTTTCGAGATATCTAGTTCGATAGTCCGGTCATTCATCTTTCACCAGCTCCCACCAACGTTCGTCGCTGCCGGGAATCGTGCTGTTGTAGTCGATCAAAGAGACATACACCGGCCCGCGCGCGTCCGGATAATGCCGCTTCTCGCCCTTCCTGACAGCGTCATAGTCACCGTGACACGTCCTGTAGACGATGATTCCGTCATCGGCGACTTCGATTGGGTAGTAAAGACTTTCGCCTGCGATATCTGGCGGGTATTGCTCCTGAGTCTCGGCGATAGCCTGAGACGTGCGATAGAGCTTGCCATTGTATGTGACAGGGGCATTTCTACCGAGTTGGATTCCGGGTACCCATTCTTGGATATAATCGGCGATTGATACTACATCATACGCGCTTACCGTCTCGAAATCAATTGATGCCGTCACCAGACGCGCGACGGTATCAACCAGACCAAATGCAAGTGACGCGGATTGCAGGTCTTTTTGAATCGAATTGACAGATTCAGAGATCTGAGCGATTGACTCCTTAGTCGCATCGTCAAGTTTCAATGCAAACCAGCAGTAGAGCGTGCCGTCTGAACTCTCATCTATGGAATGCAGCTTGTAACCATAGAATTCTTCAACTGTCTTACCGCCATCCGCGACGGTAAGCTTCTGGCCGTTTAGCGCTGCCGCATCGTCCCAATCGCAATCGAGTTCGAAGCAGATTCTGTCTTCGTCGGCGCATCTGCCGACGATTTCCAGCTCGTTGAGTTGCATACATCCCCCCTTCTATTCCGTCTGAACCTTCTTGCCGTTCACCCACATACCCCCAGAGTTGATGAGGAACGAGCAGGAAGTTGTCTGACCGTAGATCTCATCTCTGTTGTTCGAAACCCAGAAACGGACTGTCTCGGCGTTGTCCTGAAAGACAAGACCCCAGTCTTTGAGTCCGAGCGTCGCCTGAGCGGTTTTCAAGTCGGTGATAGAGCCGTCGTTGATGAGTCCGTCAGGGCTTAGAGTCATCGCCTTGTAGTTCCTGCCGTCCGTGCCCTTTACGGTTATTCCGCTCGACGTGAAGGTGATCTTGTCGGTTTTCGTCTTGGCGCTCGTGGCCTTGCTGTTCGCTGTGTTTGCGGTCGTTTGTGCGGAATTGGCCGTTCTTTGGGCTGAGCTGGCGGCGCTGCTCGCATTGTTCGCGGTGCTCTGAGCCGCCGTTATCCTCGTGCTCAGAAGGTTGATATCGCTATCGGTCGCCATGCCGTCAGGCGTGAAATCGAGCTGCATATCGCCGGTATCGAGATCCCAATAGCTCCCACCGGTCTTGTCCTGAATCCTTCCGACGCGCAGAAGGTC
>NZ_JAUEIQ010000018.1:0-6485 GCF_030385545.1 Collinsella ihumii
AGGGGCCTAATAAAGGCCTTTACCGTGCCAAACTGCCCAGTTTGTGTCATCGGGCTCTGTCGGAATTCTGTCAGATGGTTCGATGATCGGCCACTTTATATGCAATATGTACAATATGTTTCACTGATACCTATAAATGCGGTACATAATTCAATGACGATGGAGTCGATGAACGTGGTGGTGTATGAAGCGAGATACAGAAGCTGGCCGACGTGTAGATGAAATGATGCTGAAGACGAGTGGAGACGCCATGCTTTTCCGCCCGACGACGCGAGCGGAAAAGGCTGCTTTGCGACGCCGCGTGCAGGCAGGTGAGCTGGTGGAACCGTTCCCGTGCATGTTTGAACGCGCGGACGCATGGGAGCAGCTTCTGCCCGATCAACGCATGCGCCGAATACTGTCGACGCTCGGCGCATCTCGCCCGGATATCGTCTTTTGCTCCTATAGCGCCGCGGTGATACATCGCCTGCCGGTCTCATATCGATTGCTTTCGCGCGTGCATGTGGCTGCTGGTACCAAAGAAGCCTCCCATAACTCGCACCATATCGTGCGTCATCGCATGGCGCGCGTGCCTTCCGTGGAGGTCGACGGTGTACGTGTGACGCCGCTGGTCGATACCGTAATCGACTGCCTCATAACCGCGTCACTGGGCGATGGGCTCGCAATCGCCGACGCATTTCTTCGGCAGCTGGATATCGAGCGCGAACTGCTCGTGGATCTGGTCGCCGTGCTCGGCGCGGCGCGCCGCGGGGTGGCCCGAGCACTCTATACCGCGTCGTGGGCTGATGGTCGATCGGAAAGCGGCGGAGAATCGATCGCCCGAGGCGTCATGATAGAGGAGGGCATCGTGCCGGCGGACCTGCAGGTCTCGTTCACCGATCCGGTCGATAGGGAATCGACGATGCGCGGCGACTACCTCTTTCGCCTACTTGACGGCACGCAGGTGCTCGGGGAGCTCGACGGTAAAGAGAAGTACGTGAACAAGAACATGACCGGCGGCAAACCACTGAGCACCATCTTGCTTGAGGAGCGCAAGCGCGAGTCGCATCTGACGATGCTCGGCATGCCCGTCGTGCGCTTCACGATGGAAGACGTTTGGAAGAAGGGGAGGGTGAAGCAGCTGCTCGCAGCCGCCGGCGTTCGCCCTGATACGATCGCGGCGGATACGTATCTTGCTACCGCGAAAAAACCTCCTACCGAAAATCCGTATGCGGCACCTGCGGTTGCCCCAGAAGACATTGCGTTCAGACTGAGGCGCGCACTTCGCAAGGGCATAATAGCCGGCCCGCTTCTATAAATGAGAGAGGGGGGTCAATGACACAAACTGGGCAGTTTGGCACGCTAAAGGCCTTTATTAGGCCCCTTTAGCGTGCCAAACTGCCCAGTTTGTGTCATTGACCTAAGCATCCAAACAATTGAGGTTCGTTTAAGGTTCGCTGTCTATCCTGACCGCATGCTCGGCCGGAGGCCCCGAACTTCCTTCCTCACGTAAACCGGCCGAGCATACCCCCCGGCGCTCCCTCCATTTTTCCTCACAGGGTTCGTCACACATTGCATACGGAGGCGGATTGCCCATCATCGCGGGCCGGGGTTGCCGCGCGCAGGTTGCGACGCCCGCGCGCGGCGCTATCGAAAGGACGGTACATGATTGAGGTAACACACATCTGTAAGAGCTATCAGGGGATTCGCGCGCTCGATTCGCGCGAGCTCATGCGTGTGTTCCGCGATATGGAGCTGGTTGAACAGTTGGGTTCCGGCATGCGCCGCATTCTCGATGCGTACGGTCGAGATGCATTCGAAATCGACGATAACTTTATCTGCGTGACGTTTCCGTTCTCTCAAGAGGCGCTGGGGCTGAATGATGATGTTGTTGGTAGTGGCATGATAAAGGAGACGGATGGCAGGATAAATGGCAGGAAACCAAGCTCTCACACGTCATCTCCTACATGCCTGACTGAAACAGAGAGGGCATTGCTCAATATATTGAAGACGGAACCGAGCGCTACATATGATCGGATGGCGGAGCATCTGAGCGTCTCCTATCGCACTGCAGGGAGGATCGTGGCATCGCTCATAGATAAGGGCCGTTTGCGCCGCATCGGTTCTAGAAAGAGCGGGCATTGGGAGGTTACTATTTCAGAAGGTAGCGAGAGCAATGGCTAAGTTGCCAATTGTGAGACTGGGCAAAATAAATCGCGTGGTGACCGGTCGAACGCCGAAAAGGGGGAACTCGGTTTTCTGGGATGGGGATATTACTTGAGCTGCGTCCGTCGATTTGTCGGATGAGATCGACTTTTTTCGAAACATAAGAAGCATCGTGGAATGGCGGAGTTGTAGCACGAGCGCACGGAGGGCTTCGGCACCAGCTCGCAGACGCCGAGCCTTGGCGTTCGGCGTGAGGGCAGTTGACCGGGACCTCTATGCCGCAGCCAATCCATCTCGCATCTCCCGAAGGTGGCCAGTTGGGCCCCTGTCCTACTTACGGTTCGCGACCCACAGCAGCGCGAGGCCGCGCAGGGTGAGCGTGTCGTCCACGACCGTCCGATGGCGCAGCAGCGCCGCGATCGTCTCGGCGCCGTCGCCGGTGATGACGAGGGCCGCCTCGTCTGACAGCCCGAGCTCGGCGATCATAGCGTCGAGCAGGCCGTCGATGCGCGCGACCTCGCCGAGCACGACGCCCGACTGCATGGCCGAGCGCGTGTTGCGGCCGACGACCCGCTTGGGCGCGCGCAGCTCGATCATGGGCAGGCGCGCGGCGGCCTGCGTGAGCGAGCGGGCGCCGAGGGCCACGCCCGGCGCGATGATGCCGCCGACGAACGCGCCGCCCTCGTCGATCGCCTCGAAGTTCGTCGTCGTTCCCAGGTCGATGACGATAGCGGGCGCGCCGTAGGCGGCGCGCGCGGCGACCACGTCGGCCACGCGATCGGGTCCGATCTCGGAGGGGTCGTCGTAGTTCATGCGCACGCCGGATTTCAGGCCGGGGCCGACCACGAGCGGCCGCGCGCGTCCGTCGGCCCCCAGCGCGCGGCGCCAGGTGTCCTGCAGCGCGGGGACCACGCAGGAGAGAATCGAGCCGGTCGGGGCGCGATCCGGCAGCAGCGACAGCGCATGGGCGATCTGGATGCGCGCCTCGTCGAAGGTGAGCGGCTGCTGGGTGGTGAGCTCGCAGGAGCCGAGCAGCTCGGGCGCCTCGTCGCCCCCCTCGATGGTGAACAGCCCGAACCGCGTGGTCGTATTGCCCACATCGACGGTCAGCACGGTATCCATGGCGCTCCTTTGCTCATGTATGGCGGCCCGCCGAAGTGCACGGGCGGGACTTCCGTTTCTGCTGCACCATTGTATAATTCATGCGTCCGAGCCGTAACCCGACTTCCCGGCACGAGGGGGAGCGGATATACGAAGGAGAACAACATGAGCTCTACGAGCGACCGCGCTGGTCTGCGCGGGCAATTGTCGCTGGCCGGCATCCTGATCGGCTGCATCGGCTGCGTCATCATCACGGCCTCATCGGTCTACACGGCACTCAAGATGGGGTCGCTTCCGTGGCCGACGATCTTCACGTCCATCACCGCGCTGGTGCTGTTGCGCGCGGTGGGGCGCACCAGTCTGAACGAAGCGAATATCACGCAGGTCATCATGTCGGCGGGCTCCATGGTCGCCGGCGGTCTGGCGTTCACCATTCCCGGAGCCTGGATGCTGGGGCTCGTCGACGAGGTGGGCTGGGTCGAGATGCTCGCCGTGGCGCTTGCCGGCACCTTGCTCGGCCTGGTGTGCACGGCTCTTATCCAGCGCCATTTCGTCGAGGAGTCCGACCTGGAGTACCCCATCGGCGTGGCAGCGGCCGAGACGCTGCTCGCGAGCCGCGCCGGCGGCTCGACGGGCAAGAAGCTGTTCGGCTCCATGGCGATCGCGGGGGCATGGTGCGTCGTGCGCGACGTGCTTGGCCTCATGCCGTCGCTGGTGGCGCAGCTGCCGGTTCCGGGCGTGGCGTTCGGCATCCAGATGTCGCCCATGCGCTGGGCGGTCGGGTTTTTGGCCGGACGGCGCTCGATCATCTATTGGGCCGTCGGCGCGGTCGTGGGCTGGTTCGGCATCGTGACGGGCGGCAGCATGCTGGGCGTGTGGGACGTTCCGACCGCCCAGGGCATCGTGAGCAGCCTAGGCATGGGCCTCATGATGGGATCGGGCGCGGGCGTGGTCGTGCGCGACATCGCGCTGCCGCTCGTGCGCGGCGCCCGCGCGTCCGGCAGCGGCCGCAGCGCGCGCGGGGACGGCTTCATCTCCCGCCTCATCTCGCGCTACGACGCGGGCGTCCTCGCCCTCATGGCAGCCTCCGCCGCGCTCGTCGCATGCTTCGTGCTGGGGCTGAGCCCGCTGGTCGCCATGGTCGTCGTGCTGCTTTCCTTCGTGTGCGCCATCATGAGCGCGCAGTCGGTCGGCCAGTCCGGCATCGATCCCATGGAGATCTTCGGCCTCATCGTCTTGCTGTTCGTGGCCGCCTTCTCCGAGGCGACCGAGGTGCAGCTCTTTTTCGTCGCCGGCGTCATCGCGGTCGCGTGCGGCCTTGCGGGCGATGTCATGAGCGATTTCAAGACCGGCCAGATCATCGGCACGAGTCCGCGCTCCATGTGGTTCGGCCAGGCGATCGGCGCCGTGCTGGGCACGTTCGTGGCGGTCGCGGTCATGGTCGCGCTCGTCACCGCCTACGGCCCCGAGGCGTTCGGAACCGACGCGCTGTTCGTGTCCGCGCAGGCCAACGTGGTCGCGACGATGGTCTCGGGCATCCCGAGCGTGCCGGCGTTCGTCATCGGGCTTGCGGCGGGCGCCGTCCTCTACGTCGCGGGCATTCCGTCGATGATGATCGGCCTGGGCGTCTACCTGCCGTTCTACATGTCTATCTCCACGGTGCTCGGCGCGGTGGTGCGCTGGGTCTACGACCGGGTCTGCGCGGCGCGCGGGGCCGACGACGAGGCTGCCGAGGAGACGGGCGTCGTGGTGGCCTCGGGCATCTTGGGAGGCGAGTCCATCGTGGGCGTCATCGTCGCCCTCGCCACAGTCGCCACGGGCCTTATGGGCTAAAGCCGGCACGTTTTGGGGCGGGGCCGTCATGAGTAGAAACGGCCCCGCCCTAAAAAGCAGCAGCCGTGCTCCGCGTTGAGTTTGTACAGAGGCGCCGTTGGGTACGAGCTTGTAGTACCATAACCTCGCATGTACTTGGTATGAAAGGAGCCCCCTGTGGCTGTTAATGAGAAGCTGCTGCTTGCCGTGCTCGAGGAGATCCGCCCCAACCTTCAGGCTGACGGCGGCGATATGGAATATCACGGCGTCGACGAGGACGGCGTGGTCTCACTCGAGCTCACCGGCCATTGCGCCGGCTGCCCGATGAGCCAGCTCACGCTCTCCATGGGCATCGAGCGCATCCTGAAGGAGCATGTGCCGGGCGTGACGCGCGTGGTCGCCGTCAACGAGATGCCGGGCATGTCCGACATCTACGACGAGTACGCGCCGTTCTAATCGAGCGCGCATCGCAGCAATCCCGGGGCCGCCGCGCGCGGCCCTCTTGCTGTCTGGGGCGCGCATCCGCCCCGGCGGCAGTCCTATCCACCGTTTGCGACCTTCAGGAGGGGTATCGTGCTCAACGAGCTGTACCACAGCCTCAACCCCATCGCGTTTTCCGCTGGCCCGATCACCATCTACTGGTACGGCCTCGCCTATGTGTTCGGGGCGATTCTGACGGGTGTCGTCATGTACCGCACGCAGAAGCGCTGGGGGTTCGATATCTCCGTCGACGACCTGATGACCGTCGTCATCGGCGTGGTGTTCGGTCTTCTGATCGGCGCCCGCCTGTTCTACATCGTGTTTTACGGCGAAGGGTATTATTTCGAGCACCCGCTCGAGATCCTGGCGACCAACCATGGCGGCATGAGCTTCCACGGAGGCCTTGTCGGCGGCATCATCGGCGGCATCATCGGTTGCCGTCTGTGCAAGCTCTCCGCATGGACCATCGCCGACCTCGCCGTCATCGGCGCGCCGATCGCCCTGTGTTTGGGCCGCTGCGCCAACTTCGTCAACGGCGAGCTGTGGGGCAAGCCGACCGACCTGCCCTGGGGTGTGGTCTTCGAGAGCGGGGGAGACGTCGCGCGCCATCCGTCGCAACTCTACGAGGCGATGCTCGAGGGTGTGTTGCTCTTCATCTTCATGCAGATTCTCTCGCGAAAGAAACCACTGCTCCCGCAAGGTACGTTTATGGGCGTGTTCATCACGTGGTACGGCGTCGCGCGCATCCTCGTCGAGTTCGTGCGCGTGCCCGATGCGCAGCTGGGCTACCTCTTCGGCGGTGTGATCACGATGGGGCAGCTGCTGAGTTTGCCGCTGGTGGTCGCGGGCGTCGTGCTGCTGGTCTACGCGCTGCGCGCCAAGCGCCCGCAGCGCTCCTACGTCTAGAACGCTGAACGGGTCGTTTGGGGACGGGTTCGTTCCAACCC
>NZ_JAUEIQ010000019.1:0-5408 GCF_030385545.1 Collinsella ihumii
ATGCCGCGATTCCGCAAGAGGCGTCGTTTCGCGACGCGTTTTCAGTCCGTATCCGTCAGGCGGGTGCGGACTTCTTTCTTATTTCAGGCCGATGGGTTATTTGGGGACGCGTTCGGTTCGAGCCTCGCCGCCGTCCGATTCGGTGTAGCTCGTTTTCATGAACTAGGAGGGGCTGTTTCGGCTTTTTCTTTCACAGGGTTCCTTGAGCCCCCTAGTCATTTCATCGTGAATTACCTCCGCTGGGCCTACTCATCCACGGATGTGTTTGCAGGGGTTTGTGCAAAATGGGAGGTTCCGACGCAGTCCTCTTTCCATGCCTTTCATTCTCATTCATCTTCCACCACCTGATTTTCGCTGGCGCTTGCTCAAGGATGTATATGTGCTGTCATCCAAGGGTGACAACTCCGCGTCGCCCCTGTCATCCTGAGATGTCAACCCTTCCCTCCCTCCTGATCGGAAGCCTTGGTACGGGCAGAATTGCGGCATGCCCGTAGTCGATTCGAAGGGAGTGCATGAATGGCAGACAACGATATCCATCCTGCCGGACGGCTCGGCGGTGCGCTAGGGATCGGGCAGAAGTGGGGCGGATCCGCGAAGCCCGCAGCTCAGGCTTCGATAGGGCGCCGCCCCGGTCGCATGGCTGTGACCACGACGGGGCTCACCAAGCGCTACGGCGACACCTGCGTGGTGGACGGCGTGGACCTCGCCGTGCCGGAGCACGCGGTCTACGGCTTCCTGGGTCCCAACGGGGCCGGTAAATCCACCACGATGAAGATGCTTCTCGGCCTCGTTCACCCTACGCAGGGCTCCGCCACGATCCTGGGCGCGTCCCTTACGCCGGAGAACCGCCTTGAGGTGCTGCGCCGTGTGGGTTCGCTCATCGAGAGTCCGAGCTGCTACCCGCATCTCACGGCGCGCGAGAACCTCGAGATCGCGCGGCAGCTTCGCGGCCTGCCCAAGTCCGAGATCGACGAGGTGCTGAAGATCGTCCGTCTTGACGACCCTTCCGTGCACCGCAAGCGGGTTGGGAACTTCTCGCTCGGCATGAAGCAGCGCCTCGGCATCGCCTGCGCCCTTATGGGCAGGCCGCCCCTGCTCCTGCTCGACGAGCCCACCAACGGCCTTGACCCCTCGGGCATCCATGAGATCCGCGCTCTCATCAAGGGGCTCCCGCGAATGTTCGACATGACGGTCGTCGTCTCCAGCCACCTGCTCTCCGAGGTCGACCAGATGGCCGACCACGTCGGGATCATCTGCAAGGGCCGGATGGTGTGGCAGGGCCCGCTCGCGTCGCTCCACGCGTGCGGCCGGCACTGGATTGGCCTCAAGACCACGGACAACGCGCGGGCGCTCGAGTTCCTGCCCGGCGCGCAGACGGACCCGGACGATGCCGCCCACCTGCGCATCAAGGCGGTTGACGACGTCACGGCGGCGCGACTCAGCCTGGGTCTAGCCGAGCGGGGCATCGGTGTCGTCCGCATGGAGGAACACGAGGATTCGCTCGAGGACATTTTCCTTGCGATCACGGGGATGGAGGAGACGCTATGACAGCCGGCGGGAAGGAAGCGGTCACCTCAAAGCGGCGCCTCGGCATCGCGCGGCAGGTCGCCCTCGAGCTCAGGAAGGGCCGGCGCAAGCACCTCTGGCTCATCTGCGCCGCCATGCTCGGCGTGCTCCTCTTGTGGTTTGGGTATCAGTCGGCTCGCCAGGTGGAGGTCACGGCCGACTACCGCGTGCTTCTCTACAGCCTGCCCACGGTCAACGCGGTCTTCCTCCCGCTGCTGTCCGCTGTCGTCGCCTCGACCGTCTGCGACGTTGAGAACCGCGGGAACATGTGGAAGCAGCTCCTCACCATGGAACGGGCGGAGGACCTCTTCTGCGCGAAGTGGCTCACCTGCGTGCTCGTGCTCGCGGCGGTGGTGACCGTCGAGGTCGCGGCAGCCTCCGTTATCGGCGGTACCCTCGGTTTCCAGGCGGTGCCTGTGTCCGAGAGCCTCGTGCTTTGGGTGTCGACGCTTGCCGTGTGCCTGTTCGTGGCGACGGTCGTGGAGTGTCTCTGCCTGTTTATCGCCAACCAGTTCGTGCCGCTCGTCGTGGGCGTCGCGCTGTCGTTTCTGGGGCTCTTCTCCATGTACCTGCCGGCGTATGTCTCCGTCTTCGTGCCGAGCTCCTACTTCGGGCTCCTGTCCACGGTGGGGATGAGCTACGACTACGCCACGGAGGTCATCACCTGGAGCACCGTCGCCTGGCCCGTGGGCTACTTCGCCGTCATCGTCCTCGTCACCGTCGCCGCGTTCGCGCTCTCCCTGCGCGCCTTCGCGAGAAAGGAGCCCTAGCATGCTCGCCTCATGTGTCCGCGCGGAGCTGGTGAAGCTCCGCCGTTCCCCGATCTGGCTGGTGTTCGTGGCGCTGCCCGGCATCTCCGCCCTCATCGGCTGCGCCAACTACCAGGGGAACCTCGGGGCCATCACGCCCGGCTGGTCGAACCTGTGGACCCAGCAGACGCTTTTCGTCTGCTACTTCTTCCTCCCGGCGCTCCTCGGCGCGGGGTGCTCGCTCCTCTGGCGCCAGGAGCACCAGGGCTCCAACTGGAATGAGCTCATGGCGCAGCCGGTCGCGGTAAGAGATCTCGTGCTCGCCAAGTTCAGCGTGGGCGCGCTGATGTCGGCCCTCGCCTTCGCGTCGATCCTGACGTTCTACGTCGCGAGCGGCGTCGCCCTCGGGGTGCCCGGTGAGTTCCCGGCGGCGCGCATCGCCGAGTATGTGACGCTTGGGGTCTTGGGCTCGCTCGTGGTCGTGGCGATCCAGCTCGACATATCCATGGTGGTGCGCAACTTCGCCGCGCCGGTGGGCATAGCGCTCGCGGGAGGCGTGTCGGGCGTCATCGCCACCGTTGTCGGGTTCGGGAACGTCTGGCCCTACTCCCTGCTCCAGACAGGTATGAACTCGAACGAGCTCGTCGACCTGTCCGCCTTCGGCGTCGCCCAGATCGTGGTCCTGTCTGCCGTGTACGCATCGCTCGCCATCGCCTGGGCGTGCCGACGGCTCTCGCGCCGCGACGTCGTGGCGGCGATGTGACCTGACCGGAGAGCGGAGGCCTCTTGCGCGGGGGGCGGCGCCGTTTTCCGCAGGCGCCCGGCACGGGGCCGACCGGCGCCGCAGTGAATCTGCCGGCACTTCTCTAGGGAACGCTGATGTATATCCCGATGTGCTCCGGGCGATCGGTAAAACTATGGGATTACCCGCTAAAAGGGCCCAGTAACTGTACCCAGAACTGCGGGAGAGGGCCTTTCAAGGGGCCCTCTCCCGCAGTTCTGGGTACAGTTACTGGGCCCTTTTAGCGGGTAGCGTGGTAGAAGCGGTAATTGAGCCTTGTCGGCAGCCGACCGATCTGCCGATGGCGCTTGCATGCCGGACCGTCGGATGGTGCTGCCGCTTCGTCATCCTTGGGGGAGTGTGGGAAAATGAAAGAGGAGGTGACCGCCATGAGGGATGCGGGCGAACCCGCACGGTCCGTGATCGCTCGAGCGATCGGACGGTGGGATGATTCGAGGGGTTTGGCGCTCGTCGCGCCGATCGCCTGCGTGATCCTCGAGGCGGTCTTCCTCACAAGGTACATCTCCCTTCTGCCCTTCGATTACGACCCCGCATCCGTGTGGCTACTCGTGTGGTGCGTCGCCGCGATCCTCGCATGCGTCTTCCTCCGGAAGCGCCGCCCCCTCGCCGTGACGCTCGTGGCATGCGCCTTCGCAGCGGCATCGGCCCCTGTCGATGAGGGCGCCTACACGGGAGTCCCGCTTCTGGTGCTGATGTACGGCGTGGTCGCGCGACAAGACTACCTCAGGGCGGTGGCGGCGGTTCTCGCCGTCCTCGCCGCGTTCTGGGCTCCCGTCCACCTCGCGGGAAGCGAGAGCCTCGCCCTCGTGCACCTCGAATGGGTGCTGGCCGTGGTCGTGGCGGCGTTTGTGTCCCGCGCCCTGTGGGCAAGGCGTCGTGCGGCCCGGGAACTCGAGGAGGAGCGCGCTGCGCGCAGGCAGGTTGCCCGCGAGCGCGACGAGGCCGAGGCGCGCAGCCGCATCGCCGGAGAGCTGCACGACTCCGTGGGCCATGACCTCACGGCCATCATCGCGCTTACTGAAGGGCTTATGGGGGCGACGGGGGACGAGACGTTCGAGGCCGCCGTGGCGAGCATCAACGATCTCGCGCGTGCGGGGCTCTCTGACACCCGACGTGCGGTCCGGCAGCTCTCGGCCCTGCACGGAGACGCCGTCGGCGCGGGCCGCTCCGATTCGCATATGTGGGACGATGTGCGGCCCGTGCTCGAGCACGCCCGCTCCGCCGGTCTTGCGGTCGCGTTCACGGAGACCGGTTCTCGGTCGCCCGATCGCAGGCAGGCCGACCTGGCCTTCTCCGTGACGCGCGAGGCGACGACGAATGTCTTGCGTCACGCGCGCGACGCGCGCCGCATCACGGTCGCGTGGGACCATGCGAAGGACGGCTCCTGCACGGTCACCGTCCGCAACGACGGTTTTCCGGTCGAGGGGGCCGGTGATGCGGGGACGGGGCTCGCGCGCTTGGGCAGGCGCGTCGAGGGGGCGGGCGGCGCGCTTGATGCGGGGCCGTCCCCCGACGGGGGCTGGGAGGTCCGAGCGGTCATCCCGTGTCTCGATCCGGCAGCTGATACCAAGGAGGCCGAGAGCTTATGAGCGATCCCATCGACGTGCTGATCGTCGACGATCAGGCGGAGACGCGACTCGGGTTCGCCCTGGTGCTTCGCCGCGATCCCTCCCTGCGCCTTTGGGGGCAGGCGGGAGATGGGAGGCAGGCGGTGGATGCCGTCGATCGGGCGGCTGAGGCGGGGAGGACGATTCCGGACGTCGTGCTGATGGACGTGCGGATGCCCGCTATGGACGGCATCGACGCCTGCGCGCTCATCTGCGACCGGCATCCCGAGGTGCGCGTGCTCATTCTCACCACCTACGACGAGGACGACTACGCCTTCGGCGGGCTCGAGGCGGGCGCCTCCGGGTTCCTGCTCAAGGACGTCCGCTCCCGCGAGCTCATCGACGCGGTCCATGCCGTTGCGGAAGGGGATGCCGTCCTCACCCCTCGAATCACCCGGGCGGTTCTCGAGGTCAACGTCCCCAAGGTCGTTCCAGGATCTGAACGTGAGCGCCTGCGTCGAGCCTTCCGCCGGCTCACGGACCACGAGCGCGAGATCTGCTCGCTCATCGCCGACGGCCTCTCCAACGGCGAGATCGCCGAGCGCCTGGTCATCCAGCCCGCCAGCGCCAAGCGCGCCGTCTCGCGCATCCTTTCCAAGCTGGGCATGCGCGACCGGACCCAGGTTGCCGTCTCCTGGTACCGGGCGGGGCTCTAGAGGCGGAGGGACCGGTCGGGACCCCCGT
>NZ_JAUEIQ010000002.1:0-365064 GCF_030385545.1 Collinsella ihumii
CGACGACATAACGAAAGGGGCGATCGGTACCGGTCGCGTCGGCATGGGTTGAAACGAACCCGTCCCCAGCCAACCCGTTATGCGGGCGGGCGGGCGCCCAGATAGGTCGTGGCGAGAGCCGACGCCTCGGTTGCGCGGGATATGATCTGCTCCAGCGGAAGACCGGCGGCAAGGCCGGTGACCAGTGCGCCGATGTAGGTGTCTCCGGCACCCGTGGTGTCGACCACCTCGACCTTCGGCGGCACGGATCGAATCAGGCCGCCATCGCCGAGCACCAACGACCCCTTGGCGCCGAGCGTCAGCGCAACGGTGCGCACGCCCCACGCCCTCATGAGCTCCATCGCGTGAAGCGCGCTCTCGTCGTCCACGGGAGCCGTGCCCGTGATGACCTCGCACTCGGTCTCGTTCAGGCACGCGACGTCGACGTGCCGCCACACCTCGACGGGCAGCTCGCACGCCGGGGCCGGGTTGAACACCGTGCACATGCCGAGCCGATGGGCGCACACCAGGGCCGCCAGCGTGGCCGCCACGTCGCACTCCAGCTGGACGAGGAACACCGACCCCGCTCCGTCGCCGCCGACCAGGCCGTCGAGCGCCCGGGCGACCGCATCGGCATCGAGCAGGTGGTTTGCCCCCGGGTCGAGCACGATGCGGTTGTCGCCCTCGCAGCGCGTGATGACCGCCACGCCCGTGGTGGCCCCTTTCGCTTCGGTTACATGCGAGCACCCGACCCCGTCCGCCCGCAGGCCCTCGACGAGCCGCTCGCCGAACACGTCGGCGCCAACCGCCCCGATCATGTGTACCTCGGCGCCCATGCGCGCGGCGGCCGACGCCTGGTTGGCGCCCTTGCCGCCCGCGCCGATGAGGAAATCGCCGCCCGTGATGGTCTCGCCCGCCCGCGGCATCCGCTCGCATGCGATGCTGAGGTCCATGTTGAGGCTGCCGAACACGATGACTCGTCCCATGAGCTGCTCCTAACCGATTGCCTCGATGGCAGAGACGACCAGATTCCAAAACCGTTCGATGTCGAGCCGCAGACCGACCTGCGTATGGCACGCGCGCGCGTCGGGCTCGGGCCCGCGCAGATCCGCCACGGTCATGCCCGCCGTCACGATGCCGGCGAGCTCGATATCGACCGGGCAGCGCCGAACCTCCATGACGCCGGGGTCGATGACATAGGCCACAGCGCACGGATCGTGCACGGGAGGATCCGGAAAGGCCCTGTTGGCGCGGTATGCGCGTCGGAAGAAATCCATCATGCCGCACACATGGGACGCGATATCGCTGCCCAGCCCGGCGATGCGCCGCTGCACCTCCGGCGTGCACAGCGCCTGATGCGTCACGTCGAGACCGACCATGGTGAGCGGCCACGCCTCGTGGAACACGATATGCGCCGCCTCGGGATCGGTCGCGATGTTGAACTCGGCGACCGGCGAGGCGTTCCCCTCGTGAACGGCGCCTCCCATGAGCACGACCTCGCGCACCCGCTCGACGATGCGCGGCTCCATGCGCGCCGCGAGCGCGATGTTGGTGAGCGGGCCCAGGGCGACCAGCGTTACCGTGCCCGGCTCGCGCGCCATGACGGTCTCGATGATCCACACGACGGCATGGCCCTCGTCGAGCGGGCGCACCGGCTCGGGCAGGCGGACGCCGTCAAGGCCCGTCTCCCCGTGGACCTCCGCCGCGACGCGCAGCCGGCGCACCAGGGGACGGGCGCTTCCGGCGTGCACGCAGACATCCCGGGCATGGGCGGCCTCCAGCACCGCGCGCGCGTTGTGTGTCACCTTGGGCAGGCTCTGGTTGCCGCCCACGGTGGTCACGCCGAGCAGGTTGACACGCGAGTCGCCCACCGCGAGCAGGAGCGCCACCGCGTCGTCCTGGCCCGGGTCGCAGTCGATGATGATGTCCTTGGCACCGGCCATCGTATTCCCCTCTCAAAGACATATATAGAGTACTGGTACCCGAATCGCCGGGTCAGGCGCGGATGCATCTGCCGAACGCACCCGTCCCCGATGGCAGATGCCGGCCGCCCTCCGCTGGGCGCAAGACAGGCGTCCGACGGTTTCCCCACGAGATTGTACTGTACCTAAGTAGTTTTGCTGGACCCCCTTTCATTTCGAGCGCAATTGGGTAGCATTTTTCTGTCCCATCGATTCTCAACAGATTATTGAAGGTTTCGTCCGTATGCCCCAGTCCCCTATCTGCTCTTCTCACAAGAACGCCTGCGCGTCCGAGGCCCTACTGCTCGGCCTGGATATCGGATCGACCACGGTCAAAGCGGTCGTCGTCGATCCGACCACGCACGAAGTGCTCTACACGAGCTACGAGCGCCATCACGCCCATCAAGCCGCGTGCGCCGCATCTGCGTTGCGCGCGGTCGCACGCGAGATTCCGGGCAGGAGGTTTCTGCTGGCGGTCACGGGATCGGGCTCGGCCCCCATCGCCGAGGCGTGCGGCGCCCCCTTCGTCCAAGAGGTCGTCGCCGGCGCCAACGCCGTGCAGACCCTGTACCCGCAGGCGCGCACCGTCATCGAGCTCGGCGGCCAGGACGCCAAGATGATCTTCTTCAAGACCGACCCCTACCACGGCACGTCGCGCGTGGACGACATGCGCATGAACGGGACGTGCGCGGGCGGCACGGGCGCGTTCATCGATGAGATCGCCTCGGTGCTGGGCGTCGCCACCGAGCAGTTCGAGTCCCTCGCCTCCCGCGGCACCACGGTCTACGAGATCTCGGGCCGATGCGGCGTCTTCGCAAAGACCGACATCCAGCCGCTGCTCAACCAGGGCGTCGCCAAGGAGGACATCGCCCTGTCGACGTTCCACGCCCTGGTCAAGCAGACGGTCGGCGGACTCGCCCAGGGCCTGGATATCGATCCGCCCGTGGTGTTCCAGGGCGGCCCGCTCACGTTCAACCGCACCCTCGTGCGCGTGTTCGCCGAGCGCCTGGGGCTCGATCCCGACCAGGTCATCATCCCCGAGCATTCCGAGACGATCGTGGCGCGCGGCGCGGCGCTTTGGCTCGCGCGCAGCGGAAACGAGAAGGATGCGGGGCTGCCGCGCGATCTCAAGGAGGTCGCGGCCTCCCTTGACGGGATGGCCGAGCACCCCCTGCGCCACCATGCCGCGGTTCCGCCGTTCTTCTCATCCGACGAGGAGCGCCGTGCGTTCGAGGAGCGCTGCGCTCTCAAGCCCATCGAGCCGCCCCGACTCATCGGCGGCGACGTGCTGCCGGTCTATATGGGCATCGACGCCGGCAGCACGACCACCAAGCTCGTGCTGCTCGACGAATCCGGCACGCCCATCGACTCGTTCTACGCCTCGAACCAGGGAGAGCCCATCGATGTCGCCCGCGAGGCCATCAACGAGCTTCGCGATCGCTACGCCGAACGCGGCGTGACGCTCGAGGTGCGCGCGCTGGGCACCACCGGTTACGGCGAGCAGATGTTCGCGCGCGCATTCGGCGCGGACTACCACACCGTCGAGACGGTCGCGCACGCCCGCGCGGCCCTCGCCTACTGCCCCGACGCGACGTTCATCCTGGACATCGGCGGCCAGGACATGAAGGCGATGTGGGTCGACCGCGGCGTCATCACCGACGTCATCGTCAACGAGGCGTGCTCGTCGGGCTGCGGCTCGTTCCTCGAGAACTTCGCGCGCTCGCTCAAGATCCCGGTCAAGGACATCGCGTCGACGGCCTTCTCGTCCAGCAGTCCCGCGGCGCTCGGAAGCCGCTGCACGGTGTTCATGACGAGCAGCGTGATCTCCGAGCAGCGCGACGGCAAGACGCCCGCCGATATCATGGCCGGCCTGTGCCGCTCCATCATCGAGAACGTCTTCACCAAGGTCGTCCGCGTGCCGAACATGGATGCGCTGGGCGAGCACATCGTGGTTCAGGGCGGCACGTTCGCGAACGACGCCGTGCTGCGCGCTTTCGAGCAGTACGTCGGCCGCGAGGTCACGCGCAGCCCCTATCCCGGCCTGATGGGCGCGATCGGCGCCGCGCTGCTCGCCAAGGAGCAGCTCGAGGACGCCCGGGGCGATGCGGCCGAGGAGCCGGTCTCGTCCTTCATCGGGTTCGATGCCGTCCGCGACCTCACCTTCACGCGCGAGGGCAACGTGACCTGCCCGTTCTGCGGAAACCACTGCAACCGCACCATCATCAGCTTCTCGACGGGAGACCGCTACGTGACCGGAAACCGCTGCTCGCGCGGCGAGGTCATCGGCGACCCCCACGACCACGCCGTGCGCGAGCGCGCCAAGCAGGCCGCGGCGGCCATCTCGAACGTCCCCAACCTGTTCGAGGAACGCACGCGGCTGCTGTTCGCCAAGCGCGACCACAAGCAGATCCTTCCCGACAACGGCATCCGCATCGGCATCCCGCGCGTGCTCGCCATCTGGGATTCGGCGCCCTTCTGGACCGCGCTTCTCGAATCGCTCGGCTTCACCGTCGTGCTCTCCGCCATGAGCTCGCACAAGATGTACGAGCGCGGCCTTTCCGCCGTGAGCTCCGACACCATCTGCTTCCCGGCGAAGCTCGTGCACGGGCATATCCGCGACCTTGCGGACAAGCACGTCGACCGCATCTTCATGCCCATCATCACCACGGTGACGCCCGAGGGCACCGCCGAGACCGCCGAGTCCATGTGCGCGGTGGTCAAGGGCTACCCCATGGTCATCCGTTCCTCGGATAACCCCGCCAAGCGCTTCGACATCCCCTTCGACTCCCCGCTGTTCCACTGGTACACCGCCGAGGACCGCGAGCACCAGCTCGTGCAGTACCTCACCTCGACCTTCAATATCCCCGCCGAGGCGACGCACGAGGCCCTGGCGGAAGCCGACCGCGCGCAGGCGGCGTTCTCCGATGAGCTCGAGGCGCGCGGCGCGGAGGTGCTCGAGCAGGTTCAGGAGCGCGGCGGCACCTGCGTGGTCCTGGCGGCGCGCCCCTACCAAACCGACCCGCTGGTCAACCACAACCTGCCGGGCATGTTCATCGAGCAGGGCGTCCCCGTGCTCACCGCGGATTCCGTTCCCGGCATGCGCGAGGTCGACCTCACGCAAAGCCGTCTGGACATCGCCAACAACTACCATGCGCGCATCCTGTCGTGCGCGCTCATCGCCGCGCGCACCGACTGCCTCGAGTTCGCGCAGATCGCGAGCTTCGGCTGCGGCCATGACGCCTACCTGGCAGACGAGGCGGCGCGCCTCATGCACGAGGTCTCGGCCAAACGGCCCCTGCTGCTCAAAGTCGATGAGAGCGCGGCCGAGGGCGCCCTGCGCATCCGCGTCCGCTCCTTCCTGGAGACGACGCGTATCCGCCGCGCCCGCGGCGATGCCGATAT
The DNA here is from genome assembly GCF_030385545.1 of Collinsella ihumii. Classification (NCBI taxonomy): domain Bacteria; kingdom Bacillati; phylum Actinomycetota; class Coriobacteriia; order Coriobacteriales; family Coriobacteriaceae; genus Collinsella; species Collinsella ihumii. Next base: position 5,343 of record NZ_JAUEIQ010000002.1, read on the forward strand.
GGATGAGGTGCGCGAGCTTCCCGATCCGTATCCTGTCAAGTTCACCCGCGAGGAGCGCGACACCTATACCGTGCTCGTGCCCAACACCTCGCATGCGTTCTCGCGCCTCATGGCCGCCGCATTCGCCAAGCAGGGCCTGAAGACGGCGTCGCTGGACCTCGGCCGCGAGAACGCCATCCGCCTGGGCAAGCGCTACGTGCACAACGACATCTGCTTCCCCGCGCAGATCGTGATCGGCGAGGTGCTCGACGCGCTCATGAGCGGGCGCTACGACCTGGACCATACCGCGGTCATGATGGCCAAGTACGTGGGCGACTGCCGCCTTACGCACTATTCGGCCCTGCTGCGCAAGGCGCTCGACGACGCCGGCTTCGCGCAGATCCCCATCGTCACCAACGATACCGCCGACGACCACAACCTGCACCCGGGCATCAAGATGAGCCCCGCCACTGCGCTTCGCATCGCGCACGGCCTGCCGATGATCGACGCGCTCGAAGAGCTGCTGCGCAAGATGCGCCCCTATGAGAAGGAGCCCGGCGCGTCCGATCGTGCCTTCGAGATCGCGCTCGACCACGTGATGGAGGGCATCAAACGGCGCGGCGTACGCGGAGGGCTCGCCGGCTTCCGTCGCGGCATCCAGGTGATGTCGGAGGTGGAGATCGACCGCTCCCACCCGCGTCCGACCGTGCTGATCGTCGGCGAATACCTGCTCAACTTCCATCCGGGCGCCAACCGCGACATCGAGCTGTACCTGGAGCGCAACGGCTTCGAGGTCATCGAGGCGCGCATGACCGATGTCATCCGCAAGACGTATTTCTACAAGCACGCTCAGGTGCGCGAATACGGCATCCACAAGCCGTTCGCGCAGAAGGCGGAATGGGCGCTGTCCGACGACGTGTTCGAGTTCGCCCAGAGCGCGGCCGACCGCATTGCCTGCAAGCACCCGCTCTACGAGCCGCCCGAGCGCATGCCGGAGCTGGTCCGCGCGAGCGACGACATCGTCCATCACACGTTCGACGCGGGCGAGGGCGTGCTCATCCCCGCGGAGATCCTGCACCATGCCGAGCGGGGATGCCGCGCGTTCATCATCCTGCAGCCGTTCGGGTGCCTGCCCAACCACATCGTGGGGCGCGGCATCGTCAAGAGCCTGAAGGAGCGTTATCCCGACGTCTCGATCCTGCCGCTCGACTACGATCCCGACACGAGCCAGGCGAACATCGAGAACCGCCTCCAGATGCTCATCATGGAGGCCCGCGCACAAGGGTAGCCCCGTCTGCCCCTTACGGCAAAAGCCCGCCCGCTCCTCCCTCGATGCCCCCGCGCTGTGCGCGACGGGGGTCTTGGACGAGAAGCGGGCGGGCGCCGCGTGAATCGATCGGCGTTTCCCTTAGGACACCTGAGGCTCCGCCAGCACTGTACCCTCGGGAAACGCGCAGCGAAACAGCCAGCGCGCGATGGGACCCGCAACAAGCAGGTTCCACGGCAGCGCGGCGATGAAGTTCCACGGGATGTTCGAGATCCATGCGGGCAGGATCATCGCGGGGTTGCCCACGTGGGAAAACGCCTCGAGGGCACCGTAGAGCGACATGAGCAGGACCATGGGAGCCACCATCATGCCGCTGATGGCCAGCGTGATCGCGCGAGGCGAGCTCACGCCCGGCGTCACCAGGAACCTGAAGGCGAACCACTTGGCAAAGCGGCTGGCGATGAGGACATCGAGCAGCATCGCGACCAGATACGCAAGCGGGAAGCCCAGCCAGGCGCTCGCCACCGTGCTGGGCCCAAAGTCCCAGCCGTGGACGCGGGCGACGTTGTAGACCGACATCCAGAGCACCATGCAGAAGCACATGATGATGGTGAAGATCAGGCTTTCTCGTTTGTTGGTTGGCATGTGTAGGCGTTTCCTTTCTCGACGGATATACCGCAGCTGACCGGCATGAAAAAAGCCGGCGTACCGATTCGCGCGGGCACGCCAGCTTTACGTATGTTCTATGGGGCAGCTGTGGTACCCACCCTACCAAGTTTTTACCGATCTCGTAAGTGTTTTGATTGTGCAAATTGGGGGACGTACCTTCGGCGTGCACTGTTGCGTGTGGGAAATATATCTTCTACATGTATTTCTACATGTAGAGAATACATCCCCCATGCGCAGAGTGCACGCTGAAGGTACATCCCCCAATTTGCATTGATCTAGCGCTTGTTGGCCTTTAGGCTCGGCAGGATCGCATCGACCAGGCTCGCCATGGGCATGGTCTGCAGCCACACGGTCCCCGGACCCGTAAGCACCGTGTTGAACACGCCCTCGCCTCCGAACACTAGATTCATTCCGCCCCTGACCGCCTGGATGTCGAGCGTCACGCCCGCCGTGAACCCCAGCACGTTGCCCGTGTTGACGACAAGCTGCTCGCCGGCAGCAAGCTCATAGCTCACAAGATCGCCGTCGACCTCGATGAACGCCGTGCCGCACCCCGATAGGCGCTGCATGATGAACCCCTCGCCGCCAAAGAAGCCTCCGCCGATGCGCTGGTTCACATGCATGGACAGCTCGACGCCCATCTCCGATGCGAGAAAGCCCATCTTCTGCACGATGAACTCGCGTCCGGGCGCGATGGCGATGGGGACGATGCGACCGGGAAAACTGGATCCAAAGGCCACCTTGCCCGGCCGTGTGGCGGTATACACGTTTTGGAAGATGCTCTCACCGGTCAGCACGCGCTCGAACACGCCGCCGATATCTCCGGTCTTGGTGGCCATATCGATCCACGAATCCATCCACACCATGGACCCGCGCTCCGTCTTCATCTGCTCTCCCGGCCCCAGATGGCACACGACCACCGGATATGCCTTGCTCACAATCTCGTACTGCATCGTCCACCTCCGCAATAACACTATGAACTGCTATTCAGTTCATATTTTGTTTTGCTAGTATAGACTATTAGTACACTATTTCATATTGTCATAGTTCTTCTTTTCGTTATTTATATATTCGTATCGCTCCAACGTTGCCTTTCGCACCGCCGAAGTTCGTTATGGACTTCCGATGTTCAATATGTGGTTGGGAGGGTACGCACGGCAGCTCAAACCCGATATAGTGGGCGTGCCAGCGCCCCTGTTGCCAACCGAAAGGAACATCATGGATATCAAGGCTATCGCCGATCAGGTTATGGGAGCTTTGGGCAACAGCCCCGAAGCCATCAAGGATTTCATCGCCGACCCTGCGGCGGCCATCGAGGGCATTACGGGCAACAAGCTCGAAGGCGCCGACCTCGCAGGCGTCGTCGACCAGATCAAGGAAACCGTCATGGGCGGGGACTTCCAGCTCCCCGAGGGACTCGATCTGGGCAATCTCGATCTGAGCGGCATCGCCGGCAATCTGGGCGGCATGCTCGAGAACTCCCCGCTGTCGGGAATCGCCGAGGGGCTGGGCAGCCTGTTCGGCAAGAAATAGTCTCGCTGAGAGTCGAAAAACCTACATGAGCGACGCCGGCCGCAGCTCCCCGCAGCGGGTGCCGCCCCGGCCGCGCCCCTCTCCGAGCGAAAGTGGCTAGAAATTTCTGTTTTGCTGTCAGCCGGGCGCGGCGGAGATGTCCGGAGGAGCCGTCTTGGCTGTATTGACCATTTGGAAGTCGGTTTCCGATCCACCAGACCCCCGAATCGGACGTTGCCGGGGAGAAATCGATGCCGGCGACGGGCTCCCGACCCCTCCATCCCGGCTCGGCGACAGCAAAACAGAAATTTCTAGCCACTTTCCCCACGGAGTGCGACATACGGGGCTCTCCGACGCAATTGAGAGGAGGGCGGTACCGCTGGTCGGCGCTTCAGGAGAGCACGCGCGAGCTCACCAAGCGCTGGGCGAGCAGGGCGAGGGCCGCGACACCCCACAGCACGGGATACCCGCCCGCTGCAAGCACCATGCTGCCGACCGCGGACCCGATGCCGCCTCCCACGAACACGCCGAATCCAATCAACCCCGTACACAACCCCGCTTGATCGGGGTCGGCGTCCATGGATAGGGTCACGAGCGTCGGCTGCACGAGGATGTAGCCCAGACCCAGGCAGCCGGCAGCACCCAGCGCCGGCACCCACGACGCCGTGACGGCGGATGCCGCAAGCAGCACGGCCGCCGCGATACCGGAGGCCTCCCCCACCGCAATCACACCCGGCAGCCCCTTGCGCGCACCCAGCGCACCCGAGCAGGAGCCTCCCACGAGGCAGAACACGCCGTACATCATCATGACCAGGCCGGATTGCGTGGAGGAAAGGCCGCACGCCTCGTTCAGAAACGTCCCCATCAGGCCGTACACGCCCAAAAACAGAACGCCCGTCGTGCAGGCGAGGAAAAAGACCGCGCAGTGCGGGCCGAAAAACAGGCGAAGCGCCGCCCGCATGAATCCGAGCACGGGGCGCTTTCGCACGCCCACATGAGCGGCGGTCTCGATGCCATCGCGATGACGCGGCGCAGGCTCGCGCAGCGTGAACAACAGCAGCCAGGCGAGGGCGGCGAGCAGGCCGAACGAGACGAACGCGGCGCGCCAGCCCACCGCATCCGTCAGGATGCCGCCGAGACCGGCAGACAGCCCCTGCCCGGTAAACGTGATCCCCATGAGGATGCTGACCGCCCCCGCACGGTTGCGCTGACCTACCACATCCCCCACGAACGCCTGAGACACCGATATGATGCCGGCAGCGAAACAGCCGGTCAGGATGCGCGCAAGCACCAGTGCCGGCAGACTCGGGACCGCCGCGCACAGCAGCGTCCCCACGCAAAGGCCGAGCACGATGATGCGCAGCAGCTTCAGGCGCCCCACGGTGTCGCCCAGCGCGCCGCAGACCGGCTGCAGGGCGCCGTAGGGAACAAGATACGCGGTCAGCACGACCGCAGCGGCGGCCGGCGCCACGGCGAGCGTCTGCGCGATCGCCGGGAGGGCAGGCGAGACGAACCAGTTATCCGCCGCCGACACGAGCCCGCAGAACCCGAGCGTGGCCACGATGCGCAGCTGCCGCGCGCTCAAACGACCCGAGCCGGACTCCCCGTCTTCCTGTTCCAGCATGCTTCCCTGTTCCATAACGCCAACCGCCCGCAACCTATAGCCTACAGAGATAAAGGGCCCTCGATGAGAGCACCGCCGACCGATCACCTTCACGCGCCGTGCCGCCGCGATGAGGCAGATGAGCACGAAGGCGGGGAAGGCGCAGTTGAGCTGCGCCGACGCAGCCTGAGCCCGCAGGCGTCCGGCACGGGGACGTCCGGCGCGGAATGAATTGGCCAGAGCTTCCCTCAGAATACTCCATTGTCCTTACGGTATAAATCATAGCCCGGTTATCGTCTGGTATGGTTTCGCAGTCGCGCCTGTCCGACGCGCCCGCATGCCGCGTGCTACCATGGGCACGTTTGACCGTACCGCGAGGAGATAGCCCATGAACGTGCAGAAACGCCCCCTTCTTACCCGCACCTGGTGCGTGTGCCTGCTTGCCATGGTCTGCTGCGCGCTGTGGGGCAGCGCCATCCCCTGCATAAAGATCGGCTGCCGGATGCTCGGCATCTCCTCGGCCGACGTGCCCTCCGAGCTCCTGTTCGCCGGGCTGCGCTTCGCTCTCGCCGGCGTCATCGCACTCACGGCGGCATCGATCGCCGAGCGCAGGCCCGTCCGCATCAAACGCAGCTCGCTCGGCATGGTCGTGCGCCTCTCCCTCGCGCAAACCATCGTCCAGTACGCGTTCTTCTATATCGGCGTCTCCCATGCGTCGGGCGTCAAGGGCACCATCGTCAACGCATCGAGCACCTTTCTCACCATCCTTGTGGCCACGCTCGTGTTCCGCCAGGAGCGCATGACGACCCGCAAGCTCGCAGGCTGCCTGATCGGGTTCGCCGGCGTCGTGCTCGTGAACCTCACCGGCGATCTCGGCGGCGCCATGACGCTCACGGGCGAGGGGTTCATCCTCGTCGCGTCGCTGTCCTATGCCGTGTCCTCCTCGCTTATCCGCATCTACTCGCAGCGCGAAAACCCCGTGGCGCTGTCCGGATACCAGTTCGTGCTCGGCGGCCTGGTTCTCGCCGGGGCGGGCGCGTGCATGGGCGGGCGCATCCCCCATATCGATCCGGCCGGCGTCGGCATGTTGATTTACCTGGCGTTCGTATCAGGAATCGCCTATTCGCTGTGGTCGGTCCTGCTCAAATACAACCCCACGTCGCGCGTCGCGATCTTTGGGTTCATGAACCCCATCTTCGGCGTCATCCTCTCAAGCATCCTGCTCGGCGAGGCGGGGACCCTGCCCTGGCAGCAGACCGCCGTCGCGCTCGTCCTCATCACGGCGGGCATCGTCATCGTGAACCGCGCCCCGCAGACGGAACGAGCGAAGTAGCGGTACCCGCCGTCAACGCAAGCAAGCGGGGTGCTTGCGCACCCCGCCACGGAAAAGGGAGAGCATTGTAAAGATACCCCGGGGGACCACCGGTCCATCGCTTTCGCGGCAGGCGCCCCACGGCGTCGAATGAAGCGGTCGGAGTTTCCCTAAAACGGCAGCGCACCGACGACGCCGTACACCACCAGGTACAAAACGAGCAGCGCGATGCCGTAGTACTTGCCGTACTCCTTCATGAAGTCCGTGAAGTTGAGCTTGCACTCGCCGCACAGCATGTACAGGGCGGGGATGACCGGGCTCACCAGGCGGAACGACTGACCGACCATGGAGGCGACCGCCGCCTGCGTGGCGCTGATGCCGAACTGCGCCATGACGTCTTTCATCACGCTCGCGATACCGAAGTAGAACGCATCTTGCGGCAGGAAGCACACGGCGGGCGTGGCGATGACCGCGTAGATGGGCGCCATATGGCTCGACAGCTGCGTCGGGATGATGCCGGCGATGAAGTTCGCCAGCGCCGTGGCCATGCCCGAACCCGTCAGCACGCCGGAGAACACGCCCGCGCCCAAGGTGATCACGGCCGTGGGCAGCACGTCGGCAGCTAGATCCTCCAGGCGCTGCGAGCTCTCCTCCACCTTGGGATAGTTCACCACCAGCGCGATGGCCGAAGCCAGCATGAAAATGATCGAGCCGTGGATCTCGCCCTGGATGAGCAGGACGACGGCGACAAGGGTCAGGACAAGGTTGAACGCGAACAGCTTGGGGCGCTTGAGCTCGACGTCCTTATCGCGCACGGCGGCGATCATCTGGTCGAGCTGCTCGGGCGACACGGCCTTGGCATCCTCAGCGGACCAGCCCAAGCGCTTGCGCTCCTTTTTACCGAGCAGGTACGTGATGGCGATCACGGCGACCTGCGCGGTCAGCAGGCTCGGCAGCAAGGTGGCGAACAGCTCGTTGACCTCGATGCCCTGCGCGGTCGCCGACGCGATGGTGGGACCGCCCCACGGGAGCTGGTTCCAGATGCCGATGGGCGCCACGATGACGATCGCCAGGTAGATGAGCTTCAGGCCCATCTGCCGGTACAGGTTGATGAACGCCGAGGTGCAGATGATGATCGTGGTTGTCGTATCGCCGTTAAACGATACGACCGAGGCGGCCATCACGGAGAACATGAGCACCTTCAGCGGATCGCCCTTGGCCATCTTGATGAAGAAGGCCGCGACGGGGTCGAACAGGCCGACGCCGAGCATGAGGTCAAAGTACAGGATCGAGAACAGGATGGTCAGACCGGGCGAAATGACGCCCATCGATGTGCTCTGGCCCTCGTAGTCGACCGTGTAGAAAATGCCATCTTTGATCCAGGAGAACAGGTCGGACATGGTGGCGCCGGTTGCGAACACGGCGATGACGCCAAACACGAGCGGCACCAGGGTGAGCGCGTTGAATACCGAGAGCTTCTTCATCGAAAGCAGGACGATGAAGCTCACGATCATGGCAAAAGCCAAAAAGGTCAGCAAGGGGTATACACCTCCTACGTCATGCACGTTATTTCGTTGTGGAAAGGAAAAGAGCGGGGCCGGCGATCGGTTCATTCGGCGCCCGGTGCCCCATCGCGGGGCGCATCCGGCGCGAGGGCGGCCGATCGGGGCACCCTTGAAAGCGTTGACGCGCAGCGGGGTTTCCGGAAGGGGCGCAAAGCCCCTTCCGCATCAAAAAGGAGAGACTACTTGATGAAGTGGACCTTGTCGTACAGGTCGGTGAGCACGGCCTCCTTGCGCTCGTTGTAGGTCACCTTGTTCTGCTCGAACAGGTTGTTGCCCTCGGCGTCGATGGAGACGATCAGGGGACCGAGCTCGTTCACGCGGCAGGTCCACAGGGTTTCGGGCATGCCGAGCTCACGCCAGTTGGCGTCCTCGATCTCCTCCACCTCGGTGGCGGCGAGCACCGCGCAGCCAGCAGGGAACACGCAGTGGATGGCGGGGCCGATCTTGCATCCCGCCTCGGTGTTGGGACCCATGCCGCCCTTGCCCACGATGACCTTGACGCCGGTCTGCTCGATGAACTCCTTCTCGAACTTCTCCATGCGCATGGAGGTGGTGGGGCCGAGCGAGATCATCTCATGGGTCTCGGTGCCGTCCTCGTTTTTCGTGCTGCGCACGATGGGGCCGGCGTGGAAGATGGCGCCTCCGTCAAGATCGATGGGAAGCTCGCGGCCGAGCTCGATCAGGCGACGGTGCGCAACGTCACGGCAGGTGGTGATGTGTCCGGTCAGATAGATGACGTCGCCGACGTGGATGTCTTTCAGATCCTCTGCGGAAATCGGCGTATGGAGTACCTTTTTCACAGCTCAACCCCCTTGTGCGTAAGCAATTCGTAGTTCAGGTCGGAATCGATCACGATGGTGCCGCGGCGATGCGACCAGCAGCCCACGTTGACCGCGCAGGACAGGACGGACGGATGGCGCGCGGAGTTCTCGATGTGGACGTCCATGACGGACTTCGTGCCGCCGAGACCCTGCGGGCCGAGGCCGATCTTGTCGATGCCCTCGACCAGCTCCTCCTCGAGCTGGGCCGCGAGCGCATTCTCGTTGCGGCTGCCCACCGGGCGCATGAGCGCGAGCTTGGACATGTAGGCCGCCGAGTCGATCGAGGTGCCGATGCCGATACCGACCATGAGCGGCGGGCAGGCGTTCAGGCCGTAGGAGGTCATGAGGTCGAGCACGAACTTCACGACCGCCTCGTATCCCTCACCGGGCATGAAGGTCTTGCCCGAGCCGGGCAGCGAGCAGCCGCCGCCGGCCATGTAGACGTGGATCTTGACCTTGTCGTCGCCCGGAACGATGTCCCAGTACAGCCACGGAGACTTGGTGCCGACGTTGGTGTAGGTGTTCTTCTCGTCGAACGTCTCGACGGTGTTGTGGCGCAGCGGCGCCTTTTTCGTCGCGCGGAAGACGGCCTCCTTGAGCACATCGGCGAGCTCGTCGATGTAGGGGAATTTGCTGCCCACGCTCACGAGCATCTGGATGAGGCCCGTGTCCTGGCACGACGGCCTGTTGAGCTCCCAGGCTTTCTCCTGATTCGCCGCCATGGTGTGATAGATCATCTGCGCCATGGGATTCGTTTCCGTCGCCGCCAGCTCCTTGAGCTTGGCCGTGACGTCGTCCGGCAGGCGCTTGCCCACCAGGCTCGTGAAGTCGGAGACGATGTTGGTCAACCGCTCCAAGTTCTCACTTCTCTCCACCTTGACTCAACCTCCCTTTATCTGTGCTGTTTCAGCAGGTCACCTGAGGTGTTTCCCGCCTCTCGACACCATGAAGGGTACGGTTTCGGCGCACGCGGCGCCTTCCGATTATCAAGGGTCGGCAGGCACGGACGAACAGACCGGGAGCACTGTTGCGGCGCATTCGGAGCCACGGGGAGCATAAAGTCGGCAGACCGTAGGGCTGCACCTCTTTACCTGCGCGTTCGCTGCGCACCCCTCGTTTTTTCCCATGGGATGCGCCGTGCAGGGACCTAAAGATTTCCCCTACGGCGATGTTTTAGAAATCGAAATCTGGCGCATTCCGATAGCACGCCGCGAACGGTTAATTGTGCCCGGTGAACGGCATGATCGTGGGAAAAGGCGGCGCGATTGCGGTTTTACGCCTCGGTCCCCATTCGAGCGAGTGCCTCGTCCAGAAGCGCGCGGGCTTCCCGAGCCGCCTGCGCCACCTCGTGCAGCGCGCGGATCTGATCCCGATCGGCACGGGGCGCGCTGTCGTACGCGTCTTGCCCTGCCCCCGCAGCCATGTAGTCCGCGAGCTTCGCGCCCACATACTCGTCGTCTGCCGATACGAATACCTGCTTGAACGCGGCATCGCCCGCGCGGTTATCATCAGATAGCAGCCCGCGGTACTCGGCGGGCGTCTTGCCGAACGTCTTGCGAAACGCCGCGTTGAACGACTTGAGGTCCGCAAAACCATGAGCCGCCGCGATATCGCTGATGCGGGCGTCACTTGCCGACAGCTCGGCCGTTGCCGCCGACAGACGCACGCGCAGCAGGTACTCCGAGAAATTGATCCCGAGCTTGCCCTTGAACAGCTGCGAAATGTAGCTCGTGTTGTATCCGGTCTTTGCGGCAAGATCCGCCAGCGTGATGCGCTCGCGGTAGTTGTCATCGATGTAGGCCACGAGCCTGCTCACCGCATCTTTGCCGCGCCGGTCGATGCGATAGGCGCGGCCCCGCTCGTCAGGCACCTGGTCGATGGGAACGACCGCCGACATCAGGCGGTAGAGCAACGCATCGTAGCGCAGCCGGCTCGCCGGCTCGCGCCGGACGTTCAGCACCATCATCTGGGCCAGACACTGGCGGATGACGGCGAAGCGCGCCTCGTTTCTCGTCGACTCGTCCGACACGAGCTCCAGGCGGATGAAGTCGTCCTCGCCGAAATAGCCCTTGAAGAACACGGGGTCGATATGGAGCACCATGGCGATATTGCCCCGCCCGAGCCCCAGCGTCGCATGCCCCTCGTTGGGATTGATGAGGACCATGTCGTCTTCTTTCAGGATATGGCGCGCGCCGCTGACGCACAGCTCCACGGATCCCTTGAGGACCACGAGCAGCTCGAAATCCGTATGCCAGTTGTAGTGGTACGACCCGATACAGTACACGTAGTGCTCAAGCTTGAGGTTGGCATGCGGGTTCTCGTACGTATAGCGCAGCTGGACGGATTCCATGGGCTCGCTCCCTTCCCTCGCGTGCCATGGTAGCAAGTCGATCGCCCGCCGCATGGAGCGTTGGAGCACCCGTGGCAAAACAGCTTCGCGATCGCCGCGTCGATGCTCCCTGGCAACCTGTCGCGCCACACCCCTACGCGCCACCGCCCTCCCTTCCGCTTCCGCCTAAAAATCGCCCTTTCGCCCATGTTGCGCAACAGCGCACCTGGTTTCGCGCGCATCATGAAATAACCCCCTTACGCTTCTCAGGGGGCATGGACAACAGGAAGGAGCATCCCCATGAAACGACCGCGCATCTTGGCGATCGCGCTTGCCGCCGTGCTGGCCCTCACGCCAGCTTTGGCGAGCGCTCAGCCGCAAAGCACCTCCATTGCCGAGCCGATCGTCCGCACCGCTGACGATCAGATAGCATCTAACATCGACCTGCAGGCAACCTACACCACGCTCAATATCCCCGGCACCGACCTCTACGACGAGGCGTTCGAGGTGCTGGACATCGTGAACCAGCATCGCACGGCAGAGGGACTCAGGCCGCTTACCATGGATGCCGAGCTGCTCGCGGTCGCCATGCAGCGCGCCGCCGAGACCGTCGTGTCCTACAGCCACACGCGTCCGAACGGCACGGTGTGCTTCACCGCCTCCAGCAAGATGTTCGGCGAGAACATCGCGACGGGCCAGTGGACCGCCGCTGAGGTCATGGACGACTGGATGCACTCTACGGGCCACCGCGAGAACATCATGAACTCGAGCTATGCGAGCATCGGCGTCGGTTGCTTCCAGGCTCAGGATGGCGCCTTGTACTGGGTCCAGTGCTTCAGCCCCAGCGCCGGCACCGCCGCCACCCAACCTGCCAACATCGATGTTGCGCACCCGGTCGAAGTGTACACGGGCCACATCAACCCTCAGATCGCCGTCGGTATCCCCGGTGTCGAGCAGACCGACGACACCGCGTTCATGCCGCGCGGTTCTCGCAATCCCATCATCCTGCAGGGCATCAACGCCGGTGAGCAGGGATGGAACACGAGCTACTTCATCAACGCCGACAGCTTTACGTGGACGTCATCCGACGAGAGCATCATGACGGTCGAACCTGACGGCACGCTCATTGCGCTTGCTCCGGGCGACGTCACCATCACCGGCGTCTCCGGTGGACTGCAGATCGACATCTTCCTGACCGTGACCGACGAGAGCCCCTTCTCCGATGTGGACGAGACGCAGTGGTATGCCGAAGCCGTCAACTTCGCCTCGAGCAACGGGCTCATTACCGGCTACAGCGGCTCCGACCGCTTCGGTATCGGCGACGATATGACACGTGCACAGCTCGTGACGGTGCTCTTCCGCATCGCCGAGCCCGACGGCGCCGATCCAAACGCCGTCAACACGACCGGCATGTCCGATGTCAAGAACGGCGAGTGGTACACCTCCGCCGCTAACTGGGCCGTCGAGAACGGCGTGGTCAACGGCTTTACCCAGGCAGACGGATCCGCGCTGTTCAAGCCCGACGACCCCATCACCCGCGAGCAGCTCGTGACCATCCTCGCCAACTTCACCCAAGCAGACACCGCCGCAGCCGATGACAGCGCCTTCAACGCGCTGCCCGACCATAGTGCCACAAGCAGCTGGGCCACCCCGGCGGTGACGTGGGCGGTCGATGAGGGCATCATCAACGGTAAGGACAACGGCGGCACGCGCGTGCTGGCCCCCGGTGACGTCGTGACCCGCGAGCAGGCCGCAGCCATCCTCATGAACTCCTACAACCTGGGTGTTTTGCCGTAAGGGAAACGCTTCTCGCATGTAACGCCGCGGGCTGCCCCGTTCTGAGGGACAGCCCGCATTTCTTATCTGCGGGGTAAGCCCCGCGGGAAGCCAGAGCGCACGTCCGCCATACCGCCCCTTCGCCTCCGCGCCGGCTCCAGAGGAGGCTGCGGCGAGCTTTTTTGCTGAAAAATCGACGTTGTAGACGCCTCGTTTCTCAACGCTCCGAAAACCGCACGTGCCGCAGCGTCGTTACCTGCGGAAACGTCGGCTCTGCAGGTGCCGTTTCGGGCAGGTTCGGATTTGAGCCGTCCACAACGTCGATTTTTCAGCAGTTTCCAGCTCGCGAGCCTCCACTGTCGCGCTCTCGCAGAGACCCCGGACGAAAGATAAGGCCCGGGGCCGCCTCGCTCTGCGAAACGGCCCCGGGCCTGCTTATGCAGCAATCAGATCGCTCGGCGCGCAGGTGCTTAGCACAGCTTGGCGCCTGCCGGTATGGCGTCATCGAGCATCAGCACGTTCAGGCGCTCCTCGTCGCCCTCCTTGTGCACGGCGCTGATAATCATGCCGCACGAATCGATACCCATCATCTTGCGCGGAGGCAGGTTGGTGATGGCAACCAGCGTGCGACCGACCAGGTCCTCCGGCTCGTAGAACGCGTGGATGCCCGAAAGGATCGTGCGGTCCGTGCCCGACCCGTCGTCAAGCGTGAACCGCAGAAGCTTCTTGCTCTTGGGCACCGCCTCGCAGGCCTTGACCTTCACGACGCGGAAATCGGACTTGCAGAACGTATCGAAATCGACCATGTCCTCGAACAGCGGCTCGATGGCGACCTTGCTGTAGTCGACGGTCGGCATCTTGTTCGGCGCGATGGACACGCCAGAGGCGGCCTGGGCAGCCTCCTCGTCCTCCTTGGCGCGAGCGGCTGCCGCGCCGTTTGCGCTACCGCGCTCGGGCTTCATGTGCGGGAACAGCAGCACGTCGCGGATGGATGCCTGGTTGGTGAGCAGCATGACAACGCGATCGATACCGATGCCGATGCCGCCCGCCGGGGGCATGCCGTACTCGAGGGCGCGCACATAGTCCTCGTCGTACTCCATGGCCTCCTCGTCGCCGGCGAACTTCTCCTCGACCTGCTTGCGGAAGCGCTCCGCCTGGTCGACAGGGTCGTTCAGCTCGGAGAACGCGTTGGCGTACTCGTGACCGGCGATGACGAGCTCGAAGCGGTGCGTGAGGCGTGGATCGTCCTCGTGGCGCTTGGCGAGCGGGCTGACCTCGACCGGGTAATCGCACACGAACGTGGGGTTCACGATGGAGGGCTCGCCCTTCTCGTCGTAGATCTCGGCGATGAGCTTGCCCGGGCCCCACGCGGAGTTGACCTCGATGCCGCACTCGGACGCCGCGGCGCGCAGCTCCTCGATCGGCGTGTCGAGGGTGAGCTCGCGGCCCATGACCTCGGAGACGATCTCGGTCATGGGGCGGCTCGGCCACGTGCCGGACAGGTCGATGGTCGTGCCCTGGTACTCGATCTGCTCGGACTCGTTCACGGCGGCGTTCGCGGCTTTGATAACGCCCTCGGCGAGCTCCTTCATGCCCTCGAGGTCGGAGTAGGCGCGATAGGCCTCCATGGTGGTGAACTCGGGGTTGTGCGTGAGGTCCATGCCCTCGTTGCGGAAGATGCGCCCGAGCTCGAAAACGCGCTCGTAGCCGCCCACGAGCAGGCGCTTGAGATGCAGCTCGGTGGCGATGCGCAGGTAGTTCTCCTGGTTCAGCGCGTTGAAGTGCGTGATGAACGGCTTGGCCGTCGCGCCGCCCTGGATGGTCTGGAGGATGGGGGTCTCGACCTCCATGTAGCCGTTGTCCTCCATGTAGCGGCGGAAGGCCGACACGATGCGCGAGCGCTTGGCGAAAGTCTCGCGGACGTCGGCGTTCACGATGAGGTCGACGTAGCGCTGGCGATAGCGCGTCTCCTTGTCGGACAGGCCATGGAACTTCTCGGGCAGCGGGCGGACAGCCTTGGACAGCAGCGCGAGCTTGCGCGGAGCCACGGAGAGCTGGCCGCGCTTGGTGCGGACCACGACGCCCTCGGCGCCCACGATGTCGCCCAAGTCGAGCTCGCCGAGCAGCTCCCAGGCGTCTTCAGGCATGTCGTTGATGCGGCAGAACAGCTGCATGTCGCCGGTGGGGTCACGCAGCACGATGAACATGATCTTGCCCTGGCCGCGCTTGGCGACCACGCGGCCGCCGATCTTCACGACATCGGCGGTATCCTCGCCGTCGGCCAGATCGGCGTAGTTCTTCTCGATGTCAGCCACGTAATCGGTGACATCCGAGTGCTCGGGATACGGGTTCTTGCCGGCAGTGTACAGCGCCGCGCGATCGGCCAGACGGCGCGCACGCTCGTCGTTGAGCGTGGAAGCCGCATCAACCTGGGTTTGGTCCATGGTGTCTCCTCTTATATAACGTGAAACGCTCCCTGAGGCGCACGGTCCCAGGGAGCGAGCAGGCAGGTGCGCGCGGGTCCGCGTGAGCCCAAAGAACGCTGCTCAATCCATCTCGCGCACCCGGCGCGTAGGCCCGAGCGCGAAAGCAATTGATCAGTGATTCCTAGCGCGTGATGTTCGTGATGGTGTAGATGCGGGTCTTACCGGAAGGAAGGACGACCTCCACCGTCTCGCCGGCGCCGTGGCCGATGATGGCGCGGCCGACGGGGCTCTCGTTGGAGATCTTGTGCTCCAGGGAGTTGGTCTCGGTCGTACCCACGAGCGTGACGTCGGTGGCGACGCCGTCGCCGTCGACCAGCGAGACGGTGCAGCCGATGGAGACGATCAGGTTGTGATCGCCGTCGGCGACGTCGCGCGCGTTGGCGAGGATGGCCTGGATCTCGGCGATGCGGGCCGCGTTTTTGGCCTGCTCCTCCTTGGCGGCATCGTACTCGGCATTCTCGGAAAGGTCACCGAACGCGCGGGCTTCCTTGATGTGCTCGATGATCTCCTTGTTCTTCTCGCCCTCGCGCCACTCAAGCTCCTCGATGAGCTTCTGGCGGCCATCGGCTGTCAGTACGATCTCGCTTGCATCCATGCGCACAAACTCCTCGTCTATGTCTGCTCGGCAGCACCGGTGCTGCCGATATCCTCACATAACATGGAAATGACCGGCATGCCCTGGGGCAGCCGGCCATCGCTCACCCCGATTGTCAGGGTTTGAGCTAGTCCTCCTCGATGGGGCTTTCATCCTTCTTGGCCTTAGCCTCCTTGGCCTCGGCAAGCTTGGCCTCGAGCTCGCGGATCTCCTTGTCCTCCTCGCTCTCGGGCTCCTCCTCGGTGGCCTCATCCTCGGTGGACATACCCTCGCGGATGTTCTTCACCGTCTTGCCCAGGGAGGCGCCGAGCTTCGGAAGATTCTTGGGGCCGAAGATCAACAGGGCAACGATCAGAATGACAACCCACTCAAAACCCTTAGGGAACATACTTTTCCTTCCACGGTACTCAGGTACAGTCGAGATGGAAGCCGCATCTCGCAAGACAAGGCGTTTCCAGCTCGAAAGAGTATACCGCGCCTATGTGGCGCAAACAACACCGCCATATTTTACACGCGAGCGCGAAACACGTCTGACAAGGATATGACATGCCCTTATCGCGCAACTGAGAAACCGCGCGCAGGCGGCCACGGGCCTCTCCCATCGACAAAAAAGACCGGAGCGATCTCTCGCCCCGGTCCTCACATGCAATGGTCGGGTTGACTGGATTTGAACCAGCGACCCCCGCGTCCCGAACGCGGTGCTCTACCAAACTGAGCCACAACCCGAAAGCTCGATTATCCTACCACACTCCGAAAACGAATGCTAGGGAAAATCTACCCGACAACGATATTTGGCCCCGACTTCTCCATTTTTGCCGCCTGGGCCCACCATCCGTGCTCATTGAGCGCGGAAAGCGCGATGGCCTCGGCCGCCATCTGGGTATCGCACACCGCGAACACCGAGGCGCCGGAACCCGAGACCTCGACCGCGCGCACGCCGGGCTGCTCGCGCATCCACGCCACGATGGTTCCGATCTCGGGCATGAGGGCGCACGCCGCCGACGCGAGGTTGTTGCCGATATGCGCGAAGATCGACGCCTCATCGTGCTCGCGCATGGCCGCGAGCATCGGGTCGAGTTCGGGCAGATCCTGGGGGTCCGCATCGAAATGCGCGTAGGCCTCCCCCGTCGACACGCCGCCGTCGAGCGGCTTGACCAGCGCTACGGGCGTGCCGGTCAGCGGCCGGAAGACCTCGCGCATGACATCGCCCGCCCCGGTGAAGTACGCCGGCGGCCCATAGAGGAAAAACGGCACGTCGGCGCCGATGGAGCGGGCGACGCGGTCGATCCGCTCGTCAGCCGGGTCGATCTTCCACAGATGGCAGATCCCCTTGATGGTCGCAGCCGCGTCGGTGGACGGGCCGCCCAGCCCGCTTTTGATCGGGATGTGCTTGTCGATGAGGATCGTGAAGCGCGGCTCGCGGCCGAACGCCTCCCCCATCGCGACGGCGGCCCTATAGGCCGTGTTCTCCTCCATAGGAAAGCCCGCTTCGGGGACCGTGCGGACCATGAGCTCGTCTGCCGGCGCGATCGCCAGCGTGTCGGCCAGATCGATCGCGGTCATCACCGTGTCCACGCGATGGTAGCCGCGCTCGTCCTTGTGCGGATGGACGCCCAGATACAGGTTGATCTTGGCGGGCGCCGTCACCATGATGAAGGAGGGGGCGTCCATGGTCTAATGCTCCTCGAGCTGATTTCCCAGCGGCGTGAACAGGTGCTCGCTCGTCTCGGGGTCGAACAGCTCGACGGTTCCCGTCAACACGTCGACGTACTGGTAGGACTGACGAGACTTGCGGCCGCGGCGCTCATCGACCTCGACGATAAAGACGGAAGGGTGCACCGTCTTGATGGTGCCCATGCGCTCGACGACGCGGGTGCGGCCCATGTTGGCCTTGACCTTCACGCGCTGGCCGATCATCTGGGTCAACTTCTCATGGATGTCATCGACGTGATTGACTTCCAGCTCTTCCATAACGCCTCCTACAGAGACAAAAGGCGGGCGCGATGCCTACGCACAGAATTGTCCCAAGATATCAAACAAACGGACAGAGTATAGCAAGCCCGCATCAACATTGCACGTCAGCGCGGCAGATATGGAGGGTTTGACAAATAAGCGACAAATGGGGCGCGGCGCGTCCGGACGGGGCCATTACCCCTCCCGAACGCGCCGCGCCCCCAATAAAGCACCGCGCTACAGATCGTCGGTATCGAGCAGGATGGTGAAAGGACCGTCGTTGACGAGCTCGACCTGCATCATCGCGGCAAACGTGCCCGTCGCCACATGCCCGACATCGGCGCGGACCAGCTCGACGAAGTACTCGTAGAGCTCGCGCGCCAGCTGTGGCGCCGCCGCATCCGTGAACGATGGGCGACGGCCGCGGCGGCAGTTGGCGTACAGCGTGAACTGCGAGACGACGAGTACCTCTCCGTCCACGTCGGCAAGCGAGAGGTTGGTCTTGCCGTCGGCGTCCTCGTTGATGCGCAGGCCGCGCAGCTTGCCCCACAGCTTGTCCGCCTCGGCGCGCGTGTCGGACGCGCCCACGCCGAGCAGGATGAGGTATCCGCGCCCGATTGACGCGGTGCGCTCGCCCTCGATGGTCACGCTCGCGCGCATCACCCGCTGGACGACCGCCCTCATTCGTCCTCGCCGGAGATCTTGGCGGACAGGGCCTCGAGCGCATGGAACCGGTGGCTGATGGCGTTCTTCTCGGCCGGCGTGAGCTCGGCCATCGTCTTGCCCGGCGTGTCGTCCGGCAAAAACAGCGGGTCGTACCCGAAGCCGTTCGTGCCGCGACCCTCGCGACCCACGACACCCTCGCAGGTCCCCTCGCCGTAGGTGACCAGGCCGTCCGTATCGATCAGGGCGACGACGCTCACGAAGCGCGCCGTGCGCTCGCCGTCAGCGACGTCGGCCAGGTTCTCGAGCAGCTTCGCGTTGTTTGCCGCGTCGTCGCCGTGCACGCCCGCGTAGCGCGCCGAGTACACGCCCGGCTCGCCGTCCAGCGCGTCGACCACGAGGCCCGAATCGTCCGCAATGGCGGGAAAGCCGGTCTGCTCCACCGCCGCCTCCGCCTTGATGAGGGCGTTCTCCAAAAACGTCGTGCCGGTCTCCTCCGGATCATCGAACTCGCCCAGCTGGCCGAGCGCCACGAAGCGCACGTCGGGCAGCACGCGGGACAGGATGTCCTCGATCTCGGTCAGCTTGTGCATGTTGCCGGTCGCCACCACGATGGTGCGCGCCGGATCCAGTTCATCTATGTCGATCTTCTCGAGCGCCATGTTGCTGTCATCCTCCTCGGTATGCCGTGAGCGAACCGTTAATCCTCGTCGCGAAACGCGGTGACCCGGTTCTGCAGGTCGACCAGCTGCTTGATGCCGGCCTCGCCCAGATCGAGCAGGCGGCCCAGTCGCGCCCGGTCGAACGGCGTCTGCTCGCCCGTCCCCTGGATCTCGACGATCTCGCCGGTGTCGGTCGCCACGAGGTTCATGTCCACCTCGGCGTGCGAATCCTCGATGTAGTTGAGGTCGAGCAGCTCGGCCCCGTCGACCACGCCCATGGACACGGCGGCCACCTGGCCGGTGAGCGGCAGGCGCGAGATCTTGCCCGCCTCGACCCATGCCATGAGGGCGTCGTGCAGCGCGACCCAGGCGCCGGTGACGCTCGCCGTACGCGTGCCGCCGTCGGCCTGGAGAACGTCGCAGTCCACGGTCACGGTGTACTCACCGAGCGCGCGCAGGTTCGTGACCGTGCGCAGACTGCGGCCGATCAGGCGCTCGATCTCCATGGAGCGGCCCTTGCGGTTGGCGCGCTCGCGCGGGCTGCGGCGACCGGTGGCCGCGGGCAGCATGGCGTACTCGGCCGTCACCCAGCCCTGTCGGCTCGCACGGCGCCATGCAGGCAGCCCCTCCTCGATGGTGGCGGCGCACAGCACGCGCGTGTCGCCGAACTCCACCAGGCACGACCCCTGCGCATGCTTCATGACCTCGCGCGTCAGCTTGACCGGACGCAGCTTATCCGCAGCGCGCCCATCGACGCGGTTGATCTCCATGTGGTCCATATTTCTCGCACTCCTCACTATCTTGCTGTTAGTAGCGGTCGAGCTCATCCAGGCTGATGTGCTCGATGCTCTTGAGCGGCTGGCCGAAGATGAAGCTGCCCGCCGCCGCGAACTCGGCGATGTTGTCCGACGTGGTCGCGAAGCGGTGCTCGGGCACCACGTCGTCTTCCGCCAGCTGCTCGCGACGGACCAGGATATCGGTCAGCTCGCGCGTGGTCTCCTCGGCCGACGACACCACGCGGACGCCTTCGCCCAGCGCATGGCGAATCGGGTTCACGAGCAGCGGGAAATGCGTGCAGCCCAACACGACCGTGTCGATGCCGATGCCCGGCTCCAAGATGGGGCCGAGCGTGCGCGCGACCTCCTCGCGGTTCTCCGGCGTGTCGAACACGTCGCCGTCTTGCAGCCAGCGCTCCTGCAGGTGCGCGCCGGTCGCCAGCTCGTTCTCGACGATCTCGACGAAGCTCGGCGCGGGGCACCCGTACACGGACACGCCGGCATCCAGGTCGCGGATGGCGCGCGTGTAGGCGCCCGTGCGCACCGTGAGCGGCGTCGCCAGCACGCCAACCTTGCGCGTCCGCGTGCTGTTGATCGCCGCGCGGGCGCCCGGGGCGATCACGCCGATGACCGGCACCGGGAGCATCTGCTGCGCGATCTTGAGACCGGCAGCTGTGGCGGTGTTGCACGCGATAATCATGATCTTGATGTCGTGGGCTGCAAGCCAGCGACCGGCCTGCAGCACGAATGAGCGCACCTCGCTCTCCGAGCGCACGCCATAGGGGCAGCGCTTGGTGTCGCCCACATAGTAGATGGACTCGTGCGGCAGCGAGGTCGCGATCGAGCGCGCCACCGTCAGGCCGCCGATACCGGAATCGAAAACGCCGATAGGCCTGTTGTCTCCTTGAGCCGCCATCTGAGCATCCCCTCCTATGCGAGCGCCGCGAGCAGGCAGCGCATACTCTGGACCCAGCCGTCGACGATGCGGCCGCGCGTCACGAACGCGTTGTCGTGCGTCGCCAGGAACTCTTCGGCCGTCGGGTTCTTGAGGCCGTTCTCGACGAGAAAGAACGTATCGCAGTAGTCTGCCATGAGGAAGTCCGAGGTCGCGTCGCCGATAGCCATGGTCTCGGACAGATCGATGCCGCGCAGCTCGCAGAAGCGCTCGATGCCGCGGCCCTTGTTCAAGCCCTGCGGCATAAGGTTGAACGCGCGGCCCTTCACGCCCTCGGGAAGCTTGAGCGTGGTGGGCGCGGAAATGTAGTTGAGGTAGCCGTTGTCGCCCCAGTCGAGCTCTGCGCCCGAGCGGCGAATGATGTCGCGGGCGTCCTCGTCGGGAATCTCGCCGCGCATGCCCACCGTCACCTCGCGGTGCTTGTAGCCGGTCGACATGTCGTTGTGGTATTCCAGCAGGCCTGGCCAGCGGTTCTGGAACTCGTCGAGAATGCCCGTCGCCTCGATGCACTCATGCGGCGAGTAGCCCCAGATAGGATTGAAGGGCATGTCGGCGGTGAAATACTCCCAGCGGTTATCGCTGCGGTCGAGCATGAGCAGGCCGCCCATCTCGCCGATGTAGGAGTTCAGACCGAGCAGACGCGTGTCCTCGTGCAGCATGGAACGATTGCGGCCCGAGCACGGGATGACCTCGATACCGGCGCGTTTGAGCTCCAGCAACGTGGCGACGAAGTCGATGCACGGGTTCCCCTCGGCATCTGCCAGCGCGCAGGAACCGGGCGCGAGCATGGTGCCGTCAAGGTCAGTGAACACGTAGCGCACGCGCGACAGGCGCTCTTTGAGCTCGCCGGTGGGGATATCGGGCAGCACGGTATGGGGCATGGGGCCTCCTCGCAGACGCGGATTCGTCGCGCTCCATTGTAGCCCGACGATCCCGACGAAGTGGGGACGTCGACATTTCGCGCATATCCCTAAGGAGACGTTGATCGGTTGCGTTCGTGGCGGTCGGTTCCATGGCGGGCGCGCGTATCCGCCCGCGTGCGAAACCGCACCTTGATAAAAGGTTTTATCAAGGTGCGTGAGAGACCCGTTTTGAATTTGGTATCAACTCTTGGACAATAAAGACGGCTTGGGGCCGAATCGGAGGCCCCTCCCGGGGCCTCCGGGATCAACCGGACGGAGAAACCGCAGGTCACAGGCTTGTCAGATATGGCCGTTTTCCTTGCATACTTCCCGATTTGATACCAAATTCGTTTTCAGTGTATATTGACACCCTCTTTCCTGGGGTTTTGCGGTACGGCTTCCCCACCGTAAGCATACGGGGCCCCGGAATCCACTCGTCGCACGGTGGGGGCGCACGAAAGGCGCCCCCGCGTCTTGCGAGAGGCGCCGATGACACAAAACGGGCAGTTTGGCACGCTAAAAGGGGTCAATAGAAGCTCTTAGCGTGCCAAACTGCCCGTTTTGTGTCATCGGCCCCATCCCTTTGCGCTATACTTACCCCCACGGGCGATTGGCGCAACGGTTAGCGCAGGTGCTTTACACGCACAAGGCTGGGGGTTCGAATCCCTCATCGCCCACCACTTGGTTGTTACGGTCCCAGCAAAGGGACCGTTTCTTTATCGGGCCCCTTACAGAGGGATTCGAACCCGAAGGGCCTCATGGTGAGCAAAGCGCGTAAGCGTCTTTGCCACCATGAGTCGCAAGGCGGGCGCACGCCCGCCGCAGCGGGAGGTCGCTCGCGGAGCGAGCGACCGACATCCCTCATCGCCCACCACTTGGTTGTTACGGTCCCAGCGATGGGACCGTTTCTTTTCTGAGCTCCTTTCAGGGGGATTCGAACCCCGTTGGGGGCGCGGAGCTGAGGAAACGCGCTGCGCATTTGCCGGCGAAGCGCGGCCGACATCCACAAGACGTCGACCGCGAGCGCTTCCGCCGTGCCCGAGCACGCCCAGTGGATCCGCGACCTGAGTGCACGGCTCGCAGCAGGGTCCGGGACGGGTATTTTGGGGCTGAGTCGTTATTACCCAAGGCAGTGCGCTGTGCCGCCTTGGGTAATAACGACCCCAAAAAGCCAGTTCCAAATGTACGCGCTACGCCAGCACCTTCGTCAAGCCCTCCACCAGGGCATCGGCTTCCGCCTCGCCGCAGATAAGCGGCGGCAGGAAGCGCAGCGTGTGGGCTCCGGTCGCGTTGATCACGAAGCCGGCGTCGAGCATCTTGGCCACGACGTCGTGGGCATCGCCCACCGCCTCGTCCAGGTCGCAGCCGATCATCAGGCCGCTGCCGCGCACCTCAACCACATGCGGCACGCCTGCGAGCTTCTCGCGCAGATAGCCGCCCACCTGCTCGGCATGCTCGTCGTACCTGCCGCGCGTGAGCTCGCACAGCACGGCGCACGCCGCGACCGCGGCCAGGCAGCTACCGCCGAAGGTCGTGCCGTGGTCGCCCGGGCGAAACACGTCCGCGATCTCCTTCTTGGCCACGCAGGCTCCCGCGGGCACGCCGCCCGCGATGCCCTTGGCCAAGCTCATGATATCCGGCTCGACCCCGTAGGTCTGGAACGCAAAGGGCTTGCCCGAACGGAAGATGCCCGTCTGCACCTCATCGGCGATGAGCACGCCGCCCACACCGTGCACGAGCTCGGCCGCGGCCTCCATGAACTCCTGCGTGAGCGGATGCACGCCGGACTCGCCCTGGATGGGCTCGAGCAGGATCGCGCAGATCTCGCTGCCGTAGCGCTCGAAGATCCCGCGGAGCTCGTCCACGTCATTCGGCGTGCAGGCGACAAATCCGCCGGGCAGCGGTTTGAAGCTGTCCTGCAGGCGATCCTGCATGGTTGCGGCGATGGTCTCGAGCGTGCGCCCGTGGAAGCTGCCGCGCAGCGCCACGATGGTGTTGCCGCCGTTGCCGGCGCGCTTGGCGTACAGGCGCGCAAGCTTCATCGAGCCCTCGTTGGCCTCGGCGCCGGAATTGGCGAAAAACGTCTCCCAGACCTGCTCACCCTCTGCAGGAGCCGCAGCGGCCAGCAACGCATCGGCATCGCCCGCAACGGCAGCGTCCGCCACGGCAGCGTCCGCCACGGCACGGGCGCCGTCCATATCGCCGTTCGCAAGCTTGGACAAAAGCGCCGCAACCTCGCCGCGGTGCTCGATATAGAAATAATTGGACACGTGCAGCAGCTGCTCCGCCTGCGCGCGCAGCGCATCCGTGAGCACGGGATGGGCGTGGCCCAGGCAGCACACGCCGATGCCCGCCAGAAAGTCCAGGTACTCGCGGCCGGCGTCGTCGACCAGCGTCATACCGTGGCCCGATACGAAATCGACCTCCGAGCGGCCGAACGTATGCATCACGAACGAAGACTCAAGCGCCTTCTGCGTAGAAAGAGACATGGTGGTTACCCCTCACGTTTCCCTAGATGTTTTCGGACAGCCGCGCGGCGAACTGCGTCAACGGATGCGGATGCGTGTCCTGCTCATAGGCGGCGTGCGTCGAATGGATGACGGTTCCGACACCGGCGTCGGTCAGCAGCTCGAGCAGCAGCGAATGCGGCGTCGTGCCGTTGATGATGTGCGAGCGGAAGACGCCCGCCTTGAGCGCATGGATGCAGCTCTCGAGCTTGGGGATCATGCCCTTGTCGACCTCGCCGCGCGCGAGCATCTGCTCGGTCTCCTCGAGCGTCAGGTTGGAGATGAGCGAGTCCTTGTCCGAG
Source organism: Collinsella ihumii (assembly GCF_030385545.1). NCBI lineage: Bacteria > Bacillati > Actinomycetota > Coriobacteriia > Coriobacteriales > Coriobacteriaceae > Collinsella > Collinsella ihumii. Next base: position 29,977 of record NZ_JAUEIQ010000002.1, read on the forward strand.
AAATCCTCGTACAGGCCGTCGACGTCGGTCAGGAAGATCACCTTGTGCGCATGGACCGCCGCGGCGATGTGACCGGCCGCGACGTCGGCGTTGATGTTGAAGAACCCGCCGTCCTCGCCCTGGGCGACCGTGGCCACCACGGGGATGTACTCGTTGTCCATGATGCTTTCGAGGTAGTCGGCGTTGACGCGAACGATCTTGCCCACACGGCCGAGCTCGGGGTCGAGCTCGCGGGCGACGATGGTCCCGGCGTCCGCGCCCGATACGCCCACGGCAAGGTTGCCGTGCACGTTGATGGCCGCCACGAGCTCCTGGTTGACCTTGCCGCCCAGCACCTCGCGCACGATCTCCATCGTGGCGTCATCGGTCACACGCTGGCCGTGCTTGAACTCGACGGGGATATCGTAGTGCGACAGCGCCTCGTTGATGTCCTTGCCGCCGCCGTGGACGATCACCGGCTTCATACCGATGATCTTGAGCAGCACGATGTCGCTCATGACGTCGGCGCGCAGCTCGGAATCGACCATGGCCGCGCCGCCGTACTTGATGACGACGGTCTTACCGGTCAGGTTCTTGATCCACGGAAGCGCCTCGAACAGAAGCTGGGCGGTTTCCTCGTCGGAACGGGATGCGGAACGTGAATCGCGTGCGTACTTCATGTGCGGTCTCTTTCAATAGATGGCCGCCCGCATGACGGGCGGACGGCCGGCCCCGATGCGGGGCCATGGATGGTTCGGCGAGGGCCGAGTACAGCCTATGTGCGGTAGTCGCCGTTGATGGTGATGTACTCGTGGGTCAAGTCGCACGTCCAGACCGTCGCCGTGCCCTCTCCGGCGCCGAGGTCTGCCGAGATCACGATCTCGGGTGCCTCGAATCGTCGCAGGGCCTCTTCCTCGTCGAACGGCACCGTCAGTCCCTCGCGGCACACCGGCAGGCCCATGATGTCGATGGAAGTGCGGGTCTGGTCGAACGCCACGCCGCACTTGCCGAGCGCCGCGGCGATGCGGCCCCAGTTGCAGTCGCGGCCCGCGATGGCGGTCTTCACGAGCGGCGAATTCGCCACCGCGCGGGCGGCGGTGTCCGCATCCTCGTTAGTTGCCGCGCCGGTCACGTTGACGGTCACCAGGCGCGTGGCGCCCTCGCCGTCCGCCGCGATGGCGCGCGCCAGGCTCTCGCACACGACGTGCACGGCGTAGACGAGCTCCTCATAGGCCTCGGTGCCCTCGCGGATGGGCTGCTCGTCGCTCGCCGCGGCGCCCGAGGCGAGCATGATGCAGGTGTCGTTGGTCGACGTGTCGGAGTCGACGGTCACCTTGTTGAAGGTCTGCTTGACGCACGACGTCAGGATCGTGTGCAGCGTCTGCGGCTCCACCGGCGCATCGGTGGTGATGCAGGCGATCATGGTCGCCATGTTCGGCATGATCATGCCGGACCCCTTGACGCAGCCGCCCACCGTGAACGTGCAGTCGACGTACTCGAGCACGCCGCTCTCGTAGGTCACCGCGAGCTCTTTGGGATGTGTGTCGGTGGTCATGATGGCGCGCGCCATGTCGGCTCCGCCGGCCACGGAGAGCTGGTCGTATGCCGCGGGGATGCCCGTCTCGAACGGCGCGATGTCGAGCTGCTGGCCGATGACGCCCGTCGAGGCGACGAGCACCTGGTCAGAGGTGCACCCGACCACCTGCGACACGATGTCGCAGGTCTCGCGCGCTACGGCGAGACCGGGTTCGCCGGTCGCCGCGTTGGCGTTGCCGGAGTTGATCGCCACGGCCTGCACGCGGCCAAAGCCCTTATCGGGACCGCCCAGATGCTCGCGGCTGACGGTCACCGGCGCCGCGCAGAACCGGTTCGTGGTGAACACGCCCGCAGCGCTTGCCGGCTTGTCGGCCACGATGAGAGCAAAGTCGGCACGCTCCGGGTTCTTGCGGAACCCCGCGTGGATGCCCGCGGCCTTGAAGCCCCGAGCGCTCGTCACGCCTCCCCCGGGGATAGCGCGCAGTCGTGTGTCAAAGGCATCGACATTCATGAAGACAGTTCTCCTCGTCCGTCCTGATACTGGCATCAGTGTAGCGCAGCGCCCTGCGACGCCGCGACCGAATCGACGATCGCGGCGGATGGCCCGCTCGACTACACCGGCAGGGCGCACAGAGGCAGACCGCAGGTCTCGTCCAGGCCGAGCACGATGTTGGCGCACTGGATTGCCTGGCCGGCAGCGCCCTTGCACAGGTTGTCGATAGCCGAGGTGATCACGAGCATGCGGGCGCGGCCGTTCACCGCAAGACCGATCTGGCAGGCGTTGGATCCCGCGACGGAGCTCGTCTTGGGGAACTGGCCCGCGTCGAGCACGCGCACGAACGGGCTGCCCTCGTAGAAGGCGCGATAGCGCGCGACGGCGTCCTCGGTGGTGAGCGTGTCGGCGACCTCGGGAGCAAGCGGGATGTTCACCGTGGACAGCAGCCCGCGCTTGAGCGGGGCGAGATGCGGCGTGAACACCACGCGGTCTTCAAGGCCGAGGATCTGCTCGATCTCGGGCGTGTGGCGATGCTTGCACACGCCGTAGGCCTCGACGTTCTCGTCGGCGCTGCAGTAGTGCGTGCGCGCGTTGGCGGACTTGCCCGCACCGGTCACGCCCGAGATGGCGTCGACGACGACCGAGGAGCCCTCCGCCATCCATCCGGCCTGGATTGCCGGATACGCGCCGAGCGACGTCGCCGTGGGGTAGCAGCCCGCGCAGGCCACGAGCACCGCTTCGCCCGCGGCACGGCTCGCAGCGGCCCGCGCAAGGTCGGCCGCGAACAGCTCGGGCAGGCCGAACGCGCGCGTCTTCAGCAGCTCGGGCGAGGTGTGCTGCGTGTTGTACCACGCCTCGTAGACCGCAGGGTCGGACAGGCGGAAGTCAGCGGAGAGGTCGAACACGCTCACGCCGGCCTTGAGCAGACCGGGCGCCGCGGCGAGGGCGGCTGTGTGCGGAACGGCCAGGAAGACCGCGTCGCACGCCGTGAGCAACGGGTTGTCATGCGTCGTGAACTCCAGGTCGCTCACGCCGGCGAACGCAGGATACACGTCGGCGAGCTTCTGGCCGGCGTCGGCGTTGGACGTGATAGCGACGAGCTTGAACTGCGGATGCCCCAGCAGCAGGCGGACAAGCTCGATTCCCGCATATCCCGCTGCTCCCACGACTCCAACCCGATAGGCCATACGACGTCATCTCCCAAATGTATATTCTTGGTCTGAAAATGCATATATCCGCATCTTCAATCCCTATTCATTGAGCAAGTTGAGACAATAGCACTCTGATTATGAGAAGGGCGGCAGTTTTTCACAGGATACATTCTCGCAACACAGCATGGTGCTTTTAGGGACAGGTGATTTTTGTTCATGCCGGCGCCGTCGCGCCGGCATGAACAAAAATCACCTGTCCCTAAAAGCACCATCTATGGGTTGGAACGAACCCGTCCCCCCATGACCTGCCAGAGAGGCCGCACTCCGTGGGGAAAGTGGCTAGAAATTTCTGTTTTGCTGTAGCCAAGCCAGGATGGAGGGTTCGGAAGCCCGCCGCCGGCACCGGTTTCTCCCCGGAAGCGCCCGATCTGCGCATTTTGAGGTCCAGAAACCGGCTTCGCAGCCGGTCAATGCAGCCAAAACGGCTCATCTGGACATCTCTGCCGCACCCGGCTTACAGCAAAACAGAAATTTCTAGCCACTTTCGCCGGAAGAGGGTGCGGCCGGGGAGGCGCAGGGCGCTCCTGATCGGAATTGGTCAGCGTTTTCCTAGAAAGAGATGCGGCGCTCGCTGCCGTCGATGTCGCAGAAGCGCGCGATGCCGTCCGAAACGCTGAAGAACGCGAGCCTGCCGTCATGCGCGGAATCATGCGCCTCGCCGATGCCGACCATGTGCGCAAAGCCCGCCTGGCGCACCTCCTCACTCACCTGGGCGTCGTCCGCGAGGTTCGCCTTGCCCGACACCACGATCCAATATGCACCGGGCTTCCATCCGGAAAGCTCGAACTTGGGATGCGCGGACAGCTCGCGCCATACGTCCTTGTCGCGCGACGTGACGAACCACAGCTTGCCCGCGTCCGCGCATGCAAACGAAAACGGGCGCACGCGCGGCTGCTCGGCATCGTGCTCGTCGATAGTCGCCAAGAACCACGCGGGGATCCCCGTCAGATAGCCAACGATCTCGTCCATGGTAGACCTCCTGCACTTCCCTATAGCTCGAGCGGCTTCCACTCGTCATGGTTGCAGATCCACGCCTGCGGATCCTCCACGCTGAAAAACACGAGCTTCGGGTCGTCCGGACCGTCATAGTGCTCGCCGAGGCCCTCGAGATGCCTCCAGCCCGCATCGCGTACGTCCGCTGCCGCCCGGTCTTCCAGCCCGGCGCGCCCGCGGAGGATGAGCCAGCCGTGACCCGGCCACCACGCCGTCGCCTCGAAGCGCTGGTTCTGCAGCAGCTCCTCCCACACGTCCTTGGTCGTCGCGGTGCAGAACCAGAGCTTTCCGTCCTGAATCGCCGCGAACGAGAACGGGCGCACATGCGGCTGATCGTCCACGCTGGTCGCCAGGTACCACGCGGGAATGGACGTCAGGTACTGGAGCGCCGTATGCAATCCGTCAGACATATTCGATCACACCTTTCCTATCCTGCAATAACGCCGATCGCAACCACGCAGGCGCCCAGGGCCGCCAATATCGCCGCGGCGACGCCGTCGCACGCCCGATACCGCAGCGGATGCAGGCGCGTGCGCCCGGCCTCGCCGTGATAGCAGCGCGCCTCCATGGCGGCCGACAGCGTCTCGGCATGCCTGAAGATGCTCGCGAACAGCGGGATCGATATGCTCGAGAGCATGCGGACACTGCCGAGCGGACCGGCCGTCACGTGCGCGCCGCGGCTGATCTGGGCACGATAGGTGCACATGAGCTCCGTGGCGAACTGGGGCATGAAGCGCAGCGCGATGCCGAGCATCATGCCGAGCTCATGCGCCGGCAGGCCGATGCGCGCGAACGGGGCGAGCAGGCGCTCGACGGCGCAGGTGAGGTCGAGCGTCATCGTCGTCATGGTCACCAGGCTCATGCCGCACATCATGAGCAGCATGCGCGCCGCCGTGAACGCGCACGAGCGCAGGCTCCCCTCGCTGATCTGGAACGGGCCCAGCGCGGCCAGGACGCGACCGCTGTGATTGGTGAGGAGGTTGAGCGCGGCGACCACCAAGACGATGGCGAGCAAGGGTGCCAGTGAGCGCAGGGCGCGGCCGGCGGGAATGCGCGCCGCGCCGTAGAGCGCCGCGATGAACACCGCGATGGCCCCGAGCGCGACGAAACTGCGCGCAAGCAGGGCGATCAGCAGAAACACGATGCCGCCGAGCAGTTTGGTGCGCGGGTCGAGACGATGCAGCGCGCTGTCGCCCGGATAGTAGCTGCCGAAGGAGAAGACCTCGTTCATCGAGCCGCCCCCTTGATGAGCAGCGCGATGTCGTCGGCCAATCCGTCGACGTCGTAGAGCCGGCTGGTCGTGAGCGGCACGCCGCGGGCGGCCAGCGCGCATGCCATGCGCTGGGCCGCGGGCACGCCGAGTCCGACCCCGCGTAACCTGTCCGCCTGCGTGAACACGTCGCGCGGGGTGCCGGACATGAAGACCGAGCCCTCGTTCAGCACGACGACCCTATCGCAGTACGCCGCGAGGTCGTCCATGCTGTGCGACGACATGACCACCGTGAGCCCCTGCTCATGAAGCCCGGCTATGAGCTGCAAGAACTCGTGGCGAGCCGCTGGGTCGAGACCGGCCGCCGGCTCATCGAGAACCAGCACCTCGGGCTCCATCGCAAGAACGCCGGCGAACGCGCAGCGCCGCTGCTGGCCGCCAGACAGCTCGAAGGGGCTTTTGCCGGCCAGCTCGTCGAACGACAGGCCGACCTGCTCAAGCGAGCGGCGCACCCGCACATCGACCTCATCGGCGGAAAACCCGAGGTTGCGCGGACCGAACGCCACGTCATCGTAGACCGTCGTCGCGAACAGCTGGTGCTCGGGATATTGGAACACGAGCCCGACCTTCGTCTTGATGCGCGCCGATGCGCGCCTGTCGGCAAGATTCTCGCCGTAGGCGACGACGCGCCCCATCGTCGGGTGCACCAGGCCGTTCATGTGCTGGATGAGCGTCGACTTGCCCGAGCCCGTGTGCCCGGCAAGCCCGACGAACTCGCCGCGCCGAATCGTCACGTCGACGTTGTGGAGCGCCCAGACCGCGTCGGGGTCGTTGCCCCAGACGGCCTGCTTCTTCGCGCGCGGGCGGCGGCGCTTGGCCGCGCGCTCGCGCACGCTCGCCTCGTAGCTGTAGCTCACGTGCTCAAAGGAAAGACACGCCTCGGCCCGGTCTTGCGAGACGGCGTCCGCATCCGAGGCGGAAGCCGCATCCGAGGCATCGCCGGGCCCGCAGGACACGCCGTCCAGCATGCCGGCGATCTCGGCGATCATGGTCCCCTCGTCCACGTGAGGCGTGACGTCCACGCCCCGGCTGCGCAGCGCCAGCCCCAGCCGGCACGACGGCGGCACCTCGAGGTCGAGCCGTTCGAGCACTTCGGCGCGCGCCAGGACATCGGCCGGAGCGCCCTCGAGCGCGATGCGTCCCCGATCGAGCACGATCACGCGGTCGGACAGCGCCGCCTCCTCCATAAAGTGCGTGACCATGACGATCGTCATGCCCTGCGCGTGCAGCTCGCGGCATACGCGCATGAGCCCCGCGCGACCGCGCGGATCGAGCATCGCCGACGCCTCGTCAAGCACGAGCACCTTCGGATGCATGGCGAGCACGCCCGCGATCGCCACGCGCTGCTTCTGGCCGCCCGACAGCGCGTGCGTCTCATGCCGCTCGAAGCTCATGAGGCCCACTTCGCGCAGGGCGTCACGCACGCGCTCGGATATCTGGGCGGGCTCGATGCCGAGGTTCTCCGGCCCGAACGCCACGTCGTCTTCCACCAGCGTGGCGACCAGCTGATCATCGGGATTCTGGAACACGAGGCCCACAGCCGAACGGATGTCGTATACGTACTCGGGATCCGCCGTGTCGAGCCCCATCACCGTCACGCGCCCCTCGTCGGGGACGAGCAGCGCGTTCAGGTGCTTGGCGAGCGTCGACTTGCCCGAGCCGTTGCCGCCCAGAATGCAGACGAACTCGCCGTCTTCGATGGAAAGCGACACGCCGTCGAGCGCGCGCGTCCGTCCGTCATAGGAGTAGCAGACGTTGTCGCAGCAGATCATGCGCGCCCCTTGACCTGGTCCTTCTTGGGCGTGATGAGATTCGAGACCGCCTTGTAGACCGCAAGGGTGAGCACCGAGTTCAACAGCGTCTTGATGAGGTTGAACGGAATGACCGCCGGGACGAGCAGCGGCATGATCACGTCGGCGGAACCGTACCAGAACCACACGCCGATGGTGAGATTCGACACCACCGAACCTGCCGTTGCCAAAACAACACCGAGCACCAGCCCGATGACGGCCCCGGCGAACGTATGGTTCTTGCGGTAGACGAGCGCCGCCGGCAAGATGAACAGCACCGTGGCGACGACGTTCATGAGCGCGCCGACCCAATCGCCGGTCATGAGCGCGTGGATGACGATGGCGACGAGCCCCACCGCGACGCCCGACCCCGGCCCGTAGGCGAAGCCGGAGACCATGGCGGGCACCAGCGACGGATCGTACGTCAAAAACGGCGCCACCGGAATGATGGGGATCTGCACGAACATGAAGAGCGCGCTGACGGCGCACATGAGCGCCATGGTCACGAGCTGCTTCGTGCTCCACCGATTCGTGTTCTGTACATGGATGTGCGTAGACTGTTCAGTCACAAGAATCACCTGCCTCTTCCATCCGGCCTTTAACCGTTGGCACCGGGCTCTCACCGGTTCGGCCTGCAGGCGACCCAACGCCTCGCAGGTTCGCGGGCTCATCGGATCCACGCGGTCCTCATGCCGCGCGCCGATATACCGCCAGTGGGGAATTCCACCCCGCCCTGAAACAGCAGCTCCATCGTAGCACGTCGCGCATGTTAGAGCCGGTTGATTTGGGTCAGGCGCACATCGACACAAAAGCCCCCGACAAGGGCGCTGCCTTGCCGGGGGGGTGGTGGGACGAGATCTCTCGGTCAGATGGATTAGAAGTCGACGTCCTGATCGTTGTAGACGCACTCGAGCAGCTTCTCCATCTCCTCCTGGGTCGGCTGGCGGGTGCTTGATGCCCTTCTCGTAGTCGGTGATGACGGAGAACCGGTGACCTCGGTCGCGGTGCCGGAGGTGGAGATAATGGCGGGTAGGCGCGTCTCCATGTGGGAAGACCCACCTTCGACACCTCCACATAAACGCAACTCAAACGGAACAGAAGGTTCTTGAAGTCGAAAAAGCCGAGCGGCGCCCCTCCTCCCCTGCTCGAAAGGGCACCGCTCGGTATGGGAAGACGCACTTGGCAGAAGCGGCCTATCGCGCGTCGGACCCCCACACTCGATTGGACGAAACTGCCTTACTTTTCCTCGGGCTTGTACGTGACGAATTCGACGACGAAGGCCAGCACGGCCGCCACGAGCGAGGCGATAATCGCACAGAGCATCATCGAGATGCCGTATCCACCGGGCGTCTCGTCGATGAAGTTCAACCAGTTGAAGACGCCCAGACCGCCCGAGATGAACATGAGCGCGCCGGTAGCGCCCACGATGGCACCGCCTACCGCTGAGCTCAGGCATGCCACCACGAGCGCCCGCTTGTTGGGCAGCGCCACACCGTAGATCGCCGGCTCCGTCACGCCAAAGAAGAAGGCCGACACCATGGCGGGCAGGGCAATGCCGCGGAACTTCTCATCCCTATTCTTGAGATACATCGCAAAAACCACTGCACCAAGAGCAAAACCATGAGCGATGGTGGCCGCCAGCACGTAGTCGTGCCCGATGGTGTTGAGGTTCATGATGGAGATCGGGATGAGACTCCAGTGGAAACCGAAGATGACAAGGCACATCCACAGGCCGCCCACCAGCGCGCTACCGAACACGGAGCCGACAATCGGCAACTCGAAGATGAAGGAGAACGCTGTGCTCAGCAGATTGGTGATAAGCGTTGCCACAGGACCGATGACGAGATAACCGAGCACGATTGCCAGCGTCATGGTGCAAAGCGGCACGAGGAACATCTTGATTGCTGCGGACATCCAGCTCTTGAGCCAACGCTCGACCAGAGAGCCGAACCATACCATGAGCAGCACCGGGATGACCGAACTCGCATAGCCCGAGGCCGGCATGATGATGGGGATGCCGAGCGCCGTGGCATACCACGAAAACGTGCCGGCGACGCCCAGATCGATGCTTCCGAGGACCTCGCCCGAGGTCAGCGCCACCATGGTGGGGTACAGCAACGCCACGCCGATGGCGACGCCGGTGAACTCATTCATGCGGAACTTGCGCGCCGCGCTGTAGGCGAGTGCCACGGGCAGGAAGTAGAAAAAGCCGTCCGCCACCGTGTACAGAAGGGTGTAGAGGCCGTCGTTTGCAAACTCGGGGATGAAGAAGGTGATAAGCGCGAGCAGGCCCTTCATGATGCCCGCAGCTGCAAGCGGCCCCAAGATCGGCTGGAAGATGCCGGAGATGAGGTCGATGATCACCGATGCCGCCGTCTTTTTCTCGCCCGGCTGACCCTCGTCGGTCTCGACGGCACCGCCGTCGGCAAGACCGCTCGCCTCGAGCACCGCGGCGTGGACGTCCTCCACGATGTTGCCCACGACCACCTGGTACTGACCGTTTGCCTGAATCACCTGGATGACACTCGGGAGCGCCTCGATGGCATCCTTGTTGGCCTTACTCTCGTCTTTCAGCTTGAAGCGCACGCGCGTGATGCAGTGCGCCACGCTCGTGATGTTTTCGCGACCGCCGACGTTGTCGACTATGGCGCGCGCCAGATCGTCGTACTTACCCGCCATGGTTCCTCCTCAAGGAATCGATGTTGCGGGCCGCAGGATATCTGCGGCCCGCATGAACCCCTAGCCCAAATCCTTGCCATTGGTTGCGATGACCTGCTTGTACCAGCTAAAACTCTTCTTCTTGCTGCGCGCGAGGGTGCCGCTGCCCTGGTTGTCGCGGTCGACGTAGATAAATCCGTAGCGCTTCTCCATCTCGCCCGAGCCCGCGCTCACCAGATCGATCGGGCCCCATGTGGTGTAGCCGAGCATCTCGACGCCGTCCTCCTCGATGGCGTCGCGCATAGCCTCGATGTGCTCGCGCAGGTACTCGATGCGATAGTCGTCGTCGATGGAGCCGTCCGGCTTCACCTCGTCGTAGGCGCCCAGGCCGTTTTCCACCACGAACAGCGGCTTTTGGTAGCGGTCCCACAAATCGTTGATGGTGATGCGGAAGCCCAGGGGGTCGATGATCCAGCCCCAGTCGCTCGTGCGGACGAACGGGTTCTCCACGCCCGCAAAGGCGTTGCCCTCCGCCACGCCGCCGGCGATAGAAGGGTCGCCCGCAATGCAGCGCGACGAGTAATAGGAAAACGAGATGAAGTCGACGGTGTTTTCCGCCAGGATCTTCTCGTCCTCGTCCGTCATTCCGACGTCGATGCCCTCGTGCTCGAGGAACTTGGCCGCGTAGCCCGGGTAGTACCCGCGGCTCTGAACATCGACAAAGAAATAGTTCTCTTGATTTTTGAGCTGGGCGGCACGCACGTCCTCAGGCCTGCAGGAGTAGGGATAGTAGCTACCCGCGGCGAGCATGCAGCCCACCTTGTTTTCCGGGTCGATCTCGTGCGCGATCTTCACCGCCCACGCACTTGCCACAAGCTCGTTGTGCGCAGCGCGATACTCCGCCGCAAGCGGATTCTCGCCCGGCTCGAGCACGATACCCGCACCCATAAACGGACGATGCAAGATCATGTTCATCTCGTTGAACGTGATCCACCAACGCACCAAGCCCTTGTAGCGGGTGAAGAGCACGCGCACGAGCTTCTTGTAGAAGTCGATCAGCTTGCGGTTGCGCCAAGCGCCGTACTCCTTCACGAGATGGATGGGACAATCGAAATGCGTGATGGTAACGAGCGGCTCGATCCCGTGTGCGCGGCAACAGCGAAACACATCCTCATAGAAAGCGAGACCCTCCTCATTGGGCGTCTCCTCATCGCCGTGCGGGAAGATGCGGGTCCACGCGATCGAGAGGCGGAAGACCTTGAAGCCCATCTCGGCGAACAGCTCGATATCCTCGCGATAATGATGGTAGAAATCGATGCCCGTCTGAGCCGGATAGTAGTACCCGGGCTCAAAATCGAGCATGCGGCGCAAACCGCGACTCACATCGTTTCGCTCTGAACCGTGAGGGATGACGTCGACGTTGGCAAGCCCGCGCCCGCCTTCGTCATACGCCCCCTCGCACTGGTTCGCAGCAGTGGCGCCTCCCCACAGGAAGCCTTCGGGAAACGGCATGGTTCCTCCTATCTATCGGTCGCACGCCCTCGTTGCGGGCGCACGCTGCCTTCATACGTAAACGAAGCAATCTCGAAGGCGCCCGCACAACAGCACACCAGGGCCGCCTCTCGCCTATCTGACCGAATATGCGACGTCCGCTACTGTTCGACCGCGACCATACGGCCCTGGAGCAAGCCGGGCACCTGCGCCAGGCACACGCCGAACAGGATGACCGCCACGCCCAGCCACTCGATGACGCCCAAGGGCTCGCCGAGCACGATCATGGCGATCAGAAGGCCCGCCGGAAGCTCGGCGGCCGCCATGACGGTGGAGAGGCCCGCGGGCAGATAAGGCGTCCCCAGGCCGAAGAGCAACACCGGGCAGAGCAGGCCGAAAAAGCCAGCAATCACCGCAAAGGGCAGGATGCCTTGGGCGAGCACGCCGGAGATGATGTAGTCGGGGCAAACGGTAAGCGGCATCGCGATCGAGCCGGCACAGACGATCATGCCGCGCTGTTCGTTGGAGCACTCGACCTTCACGCGGCCGGACAGCGTGACGAACAGCGAGCAGCTCACCGCGGCGCCGAGCGCACAGAGCAGCGCGATCGGGTCATAGCCCGCAAGGCCGGTCTTGTAGACGCCGCTCGCGAACACCGTCCCGCACAAGATGACCAGAGCGGAAACAACTTCTAGGGCTTTGGGCGCACGGCGCGTCATGATGGTCTGCCAGATGAGGCCCATCCAGGTGAACTGGAACAGCAAGGTAAGGGCAACTGGCGCGGGCAGCACACTCATGGCGTAGCAGTACAAAATGGAGGTAAGACAGGTAAGCGCGCCGAGTCCCATCAGCTTCAGCCCCCGCTTGATGCCGATGCGCTCCCACTGGCCACCGCGCGCGCAATGGATTCCAAACGCGAGGGCAAAAAAGAGGCAGCCGAACCACGCCTGGCTTGCGACGACCTGGCTCGAGGTGAATCCGGACGCATAGGCGAGCTTGTAGGTGGTGGCCATTGCTCCGTAGCACGCGCCGCCGGCAAACACCTGTAGCGCCGCTGCAAGCTGCCGATGGCTCCCCTTCGCCTGCACGCCCTGTTTGCACGCTATCTGTTCCATAACGCTCCCCTTTCTGCCCATCATCCGATGGGGCCGATTCCCGCTGACATCCAAGAGATCGGTCGGAAGCGCATGCCGGCGTGTTGCCACGACATGAAAAAGCCACGCAACCGATTCCCTCGGTTGCGTGGCAAAAAGGTGACAAGTTCGCCCAGAAAAGTCCACGCGATTTTAGACTAGTGAAGTCTAGCAGGCAGCCCGGCGATGCGTCAATAACAATTGTTCGGCTTTCTCCGCAGTTGGCCTGATGCCCTGCTTGCGAACATCCAGACAGAGCGGTTTCCCAGCGGTATCGAGATCGCCCCGCTTGGCGGCATGCACTGGAAGACCGCACGGAAGCGCCCGCGAACTGGAGGCTCGCATGGACGAGCCGCTTTCCAACCTAGACGCCCTCAATCGAGAAGCCCCGCGCATCGGCATCAACCTTCAGGCGCTCATCAAGGCATGGCTGCAGGAACGTTTAGACGGGGAAGCGTCCAAACGAGTTGTTTGCATGTGACACAATCCCTCACATGAGATACAGGGGGCCGCTTCGAACGCGTTCGGATTGACCCCTTTCTATCCGCCAGTCGAGAAATCAGATTAACTGAAGTTAAAGAAGCCAACGGAAGTCAAAGGAATCAACGAGTCTAGATATACCACCGTTTAATCAACCGGAAAGGACATCAATGACGAGGCGCCGCGGGAAGCGGTTGACATCATCGAAGGCTTCCTGTCCACGCTGCGGCTCGTGAGATTCCGTGCACGGGGCGCAACGGGGACGAGCAATACCCTCTGAACCAAAAACGGACGCAAGAAGGCCCCCGGGGACGTCCCCCGAGGGCCTTCCGTCAAGAAGCTAATCGCCCGGATGAGCTGATTAGAAGTCGACGTCCTGATCGTTGTAGACGCACTCGAGCAGCTTCTCCATCTCCTCCTGGGACGGCTGGCGCGGGTTGGAGCCGGTGCAGGCGTCGAGGATGGCGTTAGCGGCAACGTCGGACTTCTTGGCCTCGAACTCGGCGTAGTCGATGATGGACTCCTCGGCCTTCACGCCGCCCTTGCCGTAGTTCTTGATGCCCTGCGGGATGTCCAGCTTGTCGTTGAGGTCGCGGATGCACTGGACCAGAGAGGCGACGAGCTCGTCCTCGGTCTCGCCGGCGAGGTGCAGGATCTCCTTGGCGATGTAGGCATAGCGGCTCTTGGCGCGGGCGTCCTTGGCGTTGAACTGGATGACCTTGCCGAGGTACATGGCGTTGGCGCAACCGTGGATGATGTGGTCGCCGGTGAAGGCGGCACCGGTCTTGTGGGCCATGGAGTGCACGATGCCGAGTAGGCCGGAGGAGAAGGCGATGCCGGCGATGCACTGAGCCTCGTGCATGTGCTGACGGGCCTCATGGTCGCCCTGGTAGGACCTGGGCAGCCACTCGACGATCTCGCGGATGGCGTGCAGCGCGTTGGCGTCGGTGAACATGGAGCTGGCGGTGGAGACGTAGGCCTCGATGGCGTGGGTCAGGGCGTCCATACCGGTGTGAGCGCACAGCTTCTGCGGCATGGTGTAGGTGAGCTCGGGGTCGACGATGGCGACGTCAGGGGTGATGTTGAAGTCGGCCAGCGGGTACTTGATGCCCTTCTCGTAGTCCGTGATGACGGAGAACGCGGTGACCTCGGTAGCGGTGCCGGAAGTGGAAGCGATGGCGCAGAACTTAGCCTTGGTGCGGAGCTCGGGGAAGCTGAACGGAACGATGGCCTCCTCGAAGGTCTCGTTCGGATACTCGTAGAACAGCCACATGGCCTTGGCAGCGTCGATGGGCGAGCCGCCGCCGATGCCGATGATCCAGTCAGGCTGGAACTTCTCCATGGCCTCAGCGCCGCGCTTGACGGTCTCGACGGAAGGATCGGACTCGACGCCCTCGAAGATCTCAACCTCGAAGCCGGCCTCCTTGAGGTCCGCCTCGACGTCCTGCAGGAAGCCGCCGCGACGCATGGAGCCGCCGCCGGTGACGATCATAGCACGGGAGCCCTTGAGGTTCTTCACCTCATGACGAGCGCCCTCGCCGTAATACAGGTCGCGAGGATTGGTAAAACGTCCCATTCTTTGCCTCCAAATCAGCAAGCCCTGCCGGCTTGCACATCTGACGGGGACCCAATGTCCCCGTAAGGACCATGTAGGCGCGGTCGGATCGGCCGCTTCGGACCCGTGAGCCCGAAGTAATTGTAACGCTTTGGAAACAAAGCGGATATAGCCATTTTGTCCATTCTTGCAGCGCGGCTTTATCCATCCCGCGGCCTTGTCGAGGGACGGATGGACCCGCATGCTGGCGCTTCTTCGCAGTAGGACGACAAGGGCGCGACGCCCCGCCAGCCCGCGCGCCAGCTGCCCTCGCCTCCGTGCTACCATGGATGCTTCCTTTTGACCGCCATGCAAGGAGCCCCGTGTCAGACATCCGCCCCACAGAGCGCCGCCGGCGCGCCGACCTCGTTCTCATCGGCGCGGTGCTCGCCGTGGCGCTCGGATGGTTCGCCTGCTCCCGCCTCGTCGCGGGCCCCGCGGACACGGCCGTCGTCGTCTGCCAGTCGCAAGACGGCTTCTACCGCGCCGACCCCCTGGACTCCGATGTCTCCTACACCGTGACCACGCCGGGGACCGGCAGCGGCGCGGATGCGGACGAGGGGGCGAACACGGTGCGCATCGCCGGCGGATGCGTCGGCGTGACATACGCGAACTGCAGCAACCAGGTCTGCGCGGACCACGACCCCATTGACGAGGTGGGGGAACAGATCGTATGCCTGCCGCACGGCGTGGTCGTCGAGATCGTCGAACGCGAGCAGGACGCGACGCGCCTCGCATAACCTGCATGCTCCCTCCATAGACGCAAGCAGTGCGCTCGCGGTACACTGACGTATTACGACATGCACCGCAAATGAGAGGAGGCGCCGTGGCGTTCGACCCCATTCAAGAAGACTGCCTGCGCCTCATCCTGGAGGCCATGCGCCGCGAGCGGGTCTACCCGCTCAACGACAACATCTTCATCGAGCGCGGGATGGAGCAGTTCCGGGAGGACCCGTCAAAACTCATCGCCTGCGACCGCGACCGGTCGTTCCACCTGATGGCGAAGGCGACCGAGATCCTCGACTACCACATCCCCTTCCTCACCGACGAGGCGGAGATCAACCGCCAGGAGCAGCGCGCGGAGCATTACCTGCACGAGGCCATCGAGCTCGACGCGAGCAACTGGGACGCCAAGCGCATGCTTGCCGCCCTCGACGCCGCGTCCAACGACGAATACGTGAGCTACCTGCTCGACAACCGCTCGGCGGTCGAGCGCGACCTGGAGAGCACGGTCGACGAGGCGCGTGACGTGTACGCGCGCGAATATGCGAGCGACCTCGCACGCCGCCCGCTCGAGCGCTGGCTTGCCGCGCTCGCCTCGCGCGCCGTGATCTCGGGACAGTACCGGCTGGCGCTGAGCGTCGCCGAGCAGAGCCTGACGTTTGCGCCGACCGACCCGGCGAGCATCCGCCACACCGGCATGCTCGCCATGGCAAAGCTCGAGGCGAACCATCAGGACATCAAGTCCTACCGCGCACGGCACGCTATCGCCTACGGCATCGTGGGCCCGCTGCGCCGTCGCCATCACGCGGCCGAGAAGTCGCTCGACGCGTGGACGCTCCTTGCCGAGCTGAGCGCCGCGTACCGCTCGTTCGACTACACCTCGGCCGACCGCTATCTGCATCAGCTGATGCGCACGTACCCGGACGCCGCCGAGCCGCTCTACTACCAGGCGGAGTTCCCCGACGGCATCTTCTCGCGCGTCAACGTGGTGCCGGGCAGCCAAGACGAGCTCATCCTCGCCATCAGCGAGGCGACGCCGCTGCTGCAGGAAGGCATCGGCACGCCCGACAACGCCTGCTTCGCCTCGTGGGTCGCCAACCACGAGATGGTGCGGCGCGCCCTAGCGGACAGGACCTCTTCGGCGGCGGGACAGCCGGGACGCACCGGATCGGGAGGCGACAACTGATGGAACCGCGCGAGTACATCCCCGTTTTCCTGGAGCACAAGTACCTCAAGACCCATGACGGGCTCACGCCCGCGGCCCTCGAGCTCGTCCACGAGGAGATCGCGCGCAACCCCGCCCAGTTCGCAGCCGACGACCATGCTCGGGCGCTGGTATCCTACGCGCGCACCCATGAGCACCTGATGCGCGAGCTCGACCGCATGGAGGACCTTCCCGACGATGATTTCGACCGCCAGCGCGAGCGCCTGTTCAACGAGACGCGCCAAGCGATGCACGAGATCGCGCGGACCGACCAGCTGTGCGTGGACGCCCAGCTGGTCGACATCCTGCTTGCCGACGTCCCCATCGACTCCTGCCTGAACGATTTGATGAAGCTCGAAGACGCCGTCCGCACCCACCTGTGCAACGTGCCGGGGTTCGATCTGGAAGCCGAGCACTACTGGCGTGAGAGCGAACTGGACGGCATGGATGCCGCCGAGCGCACGCGCATCGATCCGATCATGATCGGCTGGCTGCACACGCTCGAGGCGATCGCGCAGCTCAGCTTGGCGAGCGCGCGCTACCGCGCCGCCGCCGACTACGCGCGGCGCGTCATGCGCTCGCAAGGCTACGACAACCGCGCGGTCGGCACGGTCCTGCTCGCGCTCGCGCGCCTTGAGGACGAGGAGCATTTCTTCGAGCTCTCCCACGAGGCGGGTCCCGAGCACGCCATCGAGGACTCGCCGTGGTACCTGCTGGGCCGAACGCTGCTGTTCTACAAGCTCGGACGGCGCAAGAACGCGCGCCGCGCGCTGCGCGACTTCGCGACGCGTTGCGAAGGCGGTGCGTTTTTCCTGCTCAATCCCACGTACCTCACGCCCTATCTGCCCGTGCGGCCCGCGCCGCGCGACCCGTGGGACCTCTCGCACCAGGCCGTATGGGAGGCCGACGGCATCATCGTGGACACGCCCGACTTCGTGACCTGGGCGGCTTCGGTCGACGGCATCGAAGAGGCTTCGGAGCAGTTCGCCCAGCGCTACGGGTTCTAGGGAAGCGCCGATCGGGTCTCCCCCCTCCTCTGGAAAAGGAGAGACGGGAGGGCCGATGGCACAGAGCGTGCCAAACGGTCCGCTTTGTGTCATCGGCTTCGCTCGTCCTTCTCGAGAAGCACGACAGCGCGCTCGCGCGCGGGTGCCGCCGCGTGCAGAAGTGAATGGCCAGAGGCTTTTGCGCCCACGAGACTCCATGAAAAACAGTGAATACGAGTTTGTCATTGTTTTTGAGTGACATTTCTTCACAGGCGCCGCACCCCTCAGCATTTGCCCAGTTGAATCCTGCGGAAATGCTAGAGGCTATGCGGTTACTGGGCAAAGCTGCCTCAAAAACAGTGACAAACTCGGCCTCGCCCAAATCGCGAGCTTGCCAGTTGCGCTAACTTCCGCATTATTTTGCATATTCATGGTAGGAATATGCAATCTTCTGCATGTATCCACATCTGAGCAAAAATACCCCATCCCAAAAAGTGCCACCGCACGTGATAGAGTTGGTATGTTTGCACATCCACACCGAGTCAAGGCGGTATCTGTGGCCGATTATTCGCTCAAGCACGTGGTGACCGTTCACTATACAGGCAGCTTCGATGACGGCGAGGTGTTCGACACCACGCGCGGGCGCACGCCGCTCACCTATGTCGAGGGCAACCACGAGGTCGTCCCCGGGTTTGAGGCCGCGGTGCTCTCCATGCAGCCGGGCCAGACCAAAAAGGTTCATCTCGAGCCCAAAGACGCCTACGGCGAGCGCAGCGCCGCCCTCGTGTACTACATGCCGACCATCCAAATCCCCAATTACGAGGACCTGGTGCCCGGCGAGATGATCTACCTCATGAACTCCGACGGCTACCAGCAGCTCGCGCGCGTCGTGAAGGTTGAAGACGACGGAGACACCGTGTTCGATTTCAACCATCCCATGGCAGGCTGCGCGCTCAACTTCGAGCTCGAGCTGCTCAGCCGCGAGCCGTACCTTCCCGATACGGAAAAGAAGGAGGATCGCGCCGATGCGTAATCCCCAACAAGGCGTCCTGTGCGCAGGATGCCCCCACCGCGCGGCCTATGTGGCCATCAAGGAGGCCACGCGTCGCATCCGCGGCCGTGTGATCTGCGGAAACATCGGATGCGCGGCCGTGGGGCACGTGCACCCCGCCGCCGCGACCTGCCCGGGCGGCATGGAGAAGCTCCTCCCCCGCTATATCCAGGACGTGCCCTCGGGCGCACCTGAGGAGCCGGCGGCGCCCCTGTGCGTGCACATCGTGCTCGACACGGATTTTGCTGCCGACGATGCCGCAGCAAACCTTACCGGCCTTGCCGGGGAAGGCACGTCGACCATCCTCGCTGTCATGGCGTCGAGCTGGGACCATCTCGAGCGCGCGGCCATCGAGAGGCTGGGCGCCAAGACGCTCGAGGTCGGTGCGGAAGATGCGGCGGTCCTCGATCCGTTCGACATCGAGCGCACGGTCGAGGTGCTGCGCGAACAGGCCGCAACACCCGGCGTCCATGCCGCGATCTTCGCCTCCCCCTGCGCGCAGCTGCAGCGCCCGGCCGCCCTCGAGCCCGTCGAAGTCGACCGCTACATGTGCGTCGGCTGCCATCGCTGCTTCCAGATTACCGCGTGCCCCGCGCTCGCGTTCAAGCCCCCCGCGTATGAGGTCGATGCGGACGCATGCGCCGGCTGCGACCTGTGTTGCGGCTTCTGCCCCAACCAGGTGATCTACACGCCGCGCGCTCGCCTGTCTATCGAGGAGCGCGCCGCCGCGCGCTATGAAGCCGCGCGCCAGGCGAGAGACTGATCTGCCCCTGCAGCATCAAGGGCGCGCCCGAAGGACGCCGGCAGCAGAAGGGCGATGACCGCAGGCATCCTTCCTGCAACCGCATCCGCAAAACGAAAAAGCGCGGCGAGCAGAGTGCCCGCCGCGCTTTTGCGACCGATTGGCGGAAGACCCGCCGCTATGCATGCGAGCGGATGACGCCCAGAGCCCTAGCGACCGTGCGTCCGATGCTCGTACCGACCGCCAGTTTCATGAGGTCGAACACCACGAACGGCAGAACCGCCGCGACAAGCGCGGGCACGAGCCCCATGGACCCGACGATCATGAGCTGAGCGGTGCCGCAGGCATACGAGATGAGCAGCATCACGATATCGGCGATGACGACCTGAGCGAACTGGGGAACGCGATCGGGAAGCACGGATTTGACCGAGGTGCCCGCAATGGTTCCGATCAGAAAGCCCCACAGGAATCCGCCCGTCATGCCGGCGATCTGCCCGATGCCGCTCCCGAAACCGGAGAAGACGGGCAGGCCGACCGCACCGAGAAGCAGGTACACCGCAACCGCTGCACAGGCCCCCTTGCGATCCAGGATGGCCGGAAGCATGGCCAGGGCCATCGTCTGCAACGTGAACGGAACCGGACCGAAGCTCACCGTAATCCACGCAGACACCGAAAGCAGCGCGACCGCAACGCCGACGCGCGCAATCTGACGAGCATCCATATGAACTCTCCTATCGAAAACAAGCTGTTCAACACTGCCAGTATACCGGGGCCGACGCGCGGAAGCGGCGCATTCGTGTGTTCGCCGTGTTCTATCCCCCGCTATGCTCAACAGCTCTATTTCTGCTATACTTCTTTCCGCTGTCCCCATCGTCTAGCGGCCTAGGACGTCGCCCTTTCAAGGCGAAGATCACGGGTTCGAATCCCGTTGGGGGCACCATTGACGAATGAAGCCCGGTCTTCGTCTCGGAAGCCGGGCTTTTTGCTGCCCCGGCGCCGGGATTCGAACCCGCTGGGGTCGCGAGGCTGCGGAAACGCGCGAGCGTTTCCCAGCGAGCGTGCGAGGGGCCCGCAGGGCCCCGAAGCCGCGGACGCCGCAGGCGACCGCGAATCCCGTTGGGGGCACCATTGACGAATGAAGCCCGGTCTCCGTCTCGGAAGCCGGGCTTTTTGCCGCCTCGGGCCCCCGTTCCAAAAGTGCCAGGTGCGCCTAGTTGGAAGGCGAGGGCAGGTAGGGATGCAGCGCCTGCGCCAGGTTTCCCAGGTTGCGCGTCTGGATGTAGACGCGGCCGGAGCCCGTGAAGGTGTTGACCAGGCCCTCGCCCGTCGTGAAGCCGAACATGCCGCTCGCGACCTCGATGCGGTAGTCGAGACCGGCGTCCCATGCCACCACGTGCTCGTTGTCCACGGTCAGCGGCGTGCCGGGCACCACGTCAAGCGCGAGGATGTCGCCGAACGCGGAGACCAGCACGGAGCCGGAGCCGCTCATCTCCATGACGAACAGGCCGCCCGTGTTACCGAAAAACGCCTTCGAGATGCCCTGGTTCACCATGGTGCTCTCGACGCTGTTGTCGCACGCAAGAAACGCTCCGGTGTTCAGGCAGTACTGGCGGTCGGCATCGACGACCAGCTCGACGATCTTTCCCGGAATGGGCGGAGCAATCGCGATCTCGCCCTTGTCACCCGTGCCGGTGGCGGTGGTGATGAACATCGATTCGCCGCTCGTGATGCTGCGCCCGATCGCGCCCAAAACCCCGCCGAGCCCTTTCTTCTTCGAATTGAGCCCGCCGCTGATCTCAACGTCGCGCGAGTAGACCATGCTGCCCGACTCCATCTTGACCGACCCCCCGTATCCGAGCGCGATACGGGCGATAGGGCAATCGGAGTCACCGGATAATACGAACCTCATAGGAGCCTCCCTCGCTCTCCCGGCGCATGCATCAGCGCACGCACCGCACCCCCCCCAGTATAGCGGCGCACCCCAGCGCACACGGCCGCGCCGCGCATGCCATCCGGCGCAAAACGAACGTCAACCGCGCGCTCCGTTCATGAAGACCTCTGGTAGACCATCGTGGATACGGCGGGATGTCGGAGGTCTTCGTCTTGGAATCATTCGGCATCGCGATAGGGCCCTCTCAGCACGCCGTATCTACGGTGGTCCAGCAGAGATTCATGAAAAAGCGCCGCCCTAAACGCAGCGATCCTGCGCAAACGTGAAAACCCTCCCCGGTAATTCATGAATTACCGGGGAGGGTTTCGCAGCGCGGTTTACGCCAACTCGGCTACAGTCGACAGCCTACACGTAGAACAGGATCTCGTCGTAGGTCGGAACGGGCCAGTAGTCGGCGGCCACGATCTCCTCCATGGCGTCGACGGCGGCGCGCAGGCGGTTCATGGCGGGAATGACCTCGTGCGCGTAGCAGTTGGCCTGCTCCTGCGCGTCGACGAGCCCCTCGGCCTTCTGGTGCAGCGCGTCGAGCGCCTTGATGGACTCGTTGATCTCGGTGATGCCGGCGCACAGCTTGTTGAGCGTGTTCTGCTCACAGGTCATCGCCGCCTCCGCGCCGGCGGAACGGATGATCTCGAGACCCTTGGCGACCTTGGTCGCGTAGGCGGAGATGGCGGGACGGTAGGTGCGGCGTGCCTCGCGGATCATCGTCGTGGCCTCGATGTTCATGAGCTTGTTGTACTTCTCGACCTTGACCTCGTAGCGGCTGAAGGCCTCCGTCTCGGACAGCACGCCCATGCCGACCCACAGCGCGAGATTCTTCTCGGACACCATCATCGGCAGCGCGTCGGCCGTGGTGCGCAGGTTGGCCAGACCGCGGCGCTCCGCCTCCTTCTGCCACTCGTCGGAGTAGCCGTCGCCGGAGAACAGGATGCGTCGGTGCTCGTTGAGCGTCTTCTTGCAGTACTCGAGCGCGGCGGCGGCGAACTCGTCCTCAGGCGTGCCCTCGAGCGCGTCGGCGAACTCCTTCAACGACTCGGCGACCGCGGTGTCGAGCACCAGGTTGGCGTCGCTCGGATTGGCCTCGGAGCCGACCGCGCGGAACTCGAACTTGTTGCCCGTGAAGGCGAACGGCGAGGTGCGGTTGCGGTCGGTGTTGTCCTGCTCGAGGTTGGGCAGCACGTCGGCGCCCAGGTCGAGCACGCCGTGCGTGGCGTGGACGGACGCCTTGCCGTCCATGATCTTCTGGACGACCTCGGTGAGCTGGTCGCCCAAGAAGATGGACACGATCGCCGGAGGCGCCTCGTTGGCGCCCAGACGGTGGTCGTTGCCGCAGCTCGCCACGGACATGCGCAGCAGGTCCTGATACTTGTCGACCGCCTCGATCACCGCGGTGAGGAAGACCACGAACTGCAGGTTCTCGAGCGGGGTGTCACCGGGATCCATGAGGTTCTCGTCCTCGGTACCGATGGACCAGTTGTTGTGCTTGCCCGAGCCGTTGATGCCCTCGAACGGCTTCTCGTGCAGAAGGCAGGTGAGGTCGAAGCTCGACGCCACGAGCTTCATCTTCTCCATGACGAGCATGTTGTTGTCGATGCCCTCGTTGAGCTCGGTGTACACGGGCGCGAGCTCGTGCTGGCAGGGAGCGACCTCGTTGTGCTTGGTCTTGGCGGGAATGCCGAGCGCCCACAGCTCGTCGTCGAGCGCCTTCATGTACTTGGACACGCTCGGGCGGATGGCGCCGAAGTAGTGTTCCTCGAGCTCCTGGCCCTTGCAGGGCGGGGCGCCGAAGAGGGTGCGGCCGCAGATGACCAGGTCGCGGCGCCTGCGGTAGGCGTCCTTCTTGATCAGGAAGTACTCCTGCTCAAGGCCGACGTTGGGCACGACGTGCTTGGGGTGCTTGCCGAACAGCGCGAGCACGCGCTTGGCCTGCGTGTCGAGCACCTTCATGGAGCGCAGAAGCGGGGTCTTCTTGTCGAGGGCCTCGCCGTTGTAACCGCAAAACGCCGTGGGGATGCACAGCACCTCGTCCTTGATGAACGCGGGGCTCGTGGGGTCCCACGCGGTGTAGCCGCGGGCCTCGAAGGTGGCACGCAGGCCGCCGTTGGGGAAACTCGAGGCGTCGGGCTCACCCTGGATAAGGTTCTTGCCGGTGAACTTGGTGATGGCGGTGCCGTCGTGGTTGGGTTCGAGGAAGCTGTCGTGCTTCTCGGACGTGATTCCCGAAAGAGGTTGGAACCAATGCGCGAAATGGGTGGCGCCGTTCTCGATCGCCCACTCCTTCATGGCGTGCGCGACGGCGTTGGCCACGTCAAGGTCGAGCGGCGCGCCCTGATCCATCGTGGCGGCAAGGCGTTTGTAGATGTCCTTCGGCAGACGCTTGCGCATCACGTCCTCCGAAAAGACCATGGTACCGAATCGACTGGTAAGCTCGGTATCGGCCATAGGGGCTCCCTTCGTATGACGCCGGGTTCGTGCTACCGGCGTTTTGTCCCAACGAACGAATTGTAGATTACAGGCAGCGGATTTCGAGGCAATTTCATACGGGTTGCCGCATTGATACAGTCCTATGACCGTTTGAAGACGGCCGCGCGGGCCGAAACGCGACGCCCCCGACGCCGGACGATTCGCTCTCTGTGCGTCGTTTTCCCAGCTCATATGGTGTGTAGAAAGAAAACGTCGGCGTGAGCCGCGCGATACGACCCCATTTTGTAGCCAAATCGAAACCGCACGGAAACCTCCGGGAAAACCGGCTGCAACCGCACCCGCCTACCATAAATCGCCGCACCCGCGCCGCGCACGCGCGCCCGGTGTGCAATCGCCCCCTGTCTTGGACATCGCATGGGAGGATATATGAACCATCAGACCCTCTACCGGCCGCAGTTCGAGCACGACGCCTGCGGCATCGGCGCGCTCGCGGCCATCGACGGCACGAGAAGCCACCAGATACTCGACGACGCGCTCTCGGTGCTCGTCAACCTCGAGCACCGAGGCGGCACGGGCCTCGAGCGCAACACGGGAGACGGAGCGGGCATCCTGTTCCAGATCCCCCACCGATTCTTCCGCAAGGAGGCCCAGCGCTGCGGCCAGCTGCTGCCCGCCGAGGGCGACTACGGCGTGGCCATGCTCTTCCTGCCGCAGGACGATCATGGCGTGAGGGCGGCCGAGCGGGCCTTCGAGGAGGGCTGCGCGCAGGAGGGGATCCCCGTGCTGTTCTGGCGCGACGTGCCGGTCGACGCGCACGACCTGGGCGAGACGGCGCGTGCGTGCATGCCCACCATCAAGCAGGCGTTCCTCGGCCGTCCCGACGACGTCGAGCGCGGCGACGCGTTCGAGCGCCGCCTGTACGTGTGCCGCCGCGTGATCGAGAAGCGCGCCGACGCCGAGCACGCGCTCGAGGGCAAGATCTTCTATATCTGCTCCATGAGCGCACGCACCATCGTGTACAAGGGCATGCTCGTGGCCACGCAGATGCGCCGCTTCTTCACCGACCTGAACGACGCCGCCGTGAAGACCTCCGTGGCGCTCGTCCACTCGCGCTACTCCACCAACACCACGCCCAGCTGGGAGCGCGCGCACCCCAACCGCCTCATCATCCATAACGGCGAGATCAACACCCTGAAAGGCAACGTCAACTGGATCCGCGCGCGCGAACCGAACCTGTACTCCCCCATCTTCCAAGACGAGCTCGAGCGCGTGCTGCCCATCATCAACCGCGAGGGCTCCGATTCCGCCATCCTGGACAACGTCCTCGAGTTTTTGGTGATGAACGGCCGACCGCTCACGCGCGCCGTCTCGCTGCTCATGCCCGAGCCATGGGACCGCAACGACGAGCTCTCGCCGGCGCGTCGCGCCTACGACGCCTACCAGTCGATGCTCATGGAGCCCTGGGACGGCCCGGCGGCCATCGCATTCACCGACGGGCGCACGCTGGGCGCCGCGCTCGACCGCAACGGCCTGCGCCCCGCGCGCTACATCGTCACGCGCGACGACAGGTTCCTGCTGTGCTCCGAGGTCGGCGCGCTCGAGATCGATCCCGCCAACGTGCTCACGAGCGGATGCTTGGGCCCGGGCGAGATGCTCGAGGTCGACCTCGAGCGGGGGCGCATCCGCTACAACGACGAGATCCGCAACGGATACGCCAAGCTCAAGCCCTTCTCGGACTGGATCTCGGACGAGACGCTCTCGCTTGGCGACCTCGACATCCGCGACGCCCGCGGCGCGGCGGGAGCCGACATCGACGCGGCGGGAAGCGACCTCGTGCCCCGCGCCGAGGACGCCGCGCGCTACGGCCACCACTGGGACGACATCAACGAGGTGCTGCGCCCCATGGCATCCACCGGCTCCACCCCGCTCGCATCGATGGGCATCGACGCGCCGCTCGCCTGCCTCTCGCTCAAGACGCGATCGTTTTTCGATTACTTCTTCCAGCTGTTCGCGCAGGTCACGAACCCTCCCATCGACGCGCTGCGCGAGCGTCTCGTGACCTCGACCGTGCTGTATCTGGGCAATCACGGCAACCTGCTCGAGGACTGCCGCGCCTCCTGCCGCCTCATCCGGCTCGACGCGCCCCTGCTCACGCGCGAGGGGTTCCGCCGCATCTGCGACGTCGACCGCGCCGGCTTCGAGGCGCGCACGTTCGTCGCCAAGTACCGGCGCGACGACGCGCCCGGCGCGCTCGAGCGCACCCTGGAGAGCCTGAGCGCGAGCGTGATCGACGCGGTGCGCGGAGGCGTGAACATCGTCGTCCTGTCCGACCGCACCGAGCGCGACGAGGTGCCCGTCCCGTCGCTCCTCGCGGTGGGCGCCGTGCACAACGCCCTCATGCGCGCCGGCCTGCGCACGTTCGCCGACATCGTCGTCGAATGCGGCGACGCGCTGTCCGCGCACGACTTCTCGGCGCTCATCTCCTATTCGGCCAGCGGCATCTACCCCTACATGGCGCACGGCCTCGTGGCCCGCATGGCGCAGGAGGGCGACCTTGCGGCAGCGGACGGGCATGCGCTCGACGCGGACGAGGCGATCGCCAACTACAACCGCGCCGCCGTCGCGGGCATCGTGTCCATCATGTCCAAGATGGGCATCTCAACGGTGCAAAGCTACCATTCCGCGCAGATCTTCGAGGCCGTCGGCCTGGACGAGGGCCTGGTGGAGCGCTATTTCGCCGGCACCGTCTCGCGCGTCGGCGGCCTGGGTATCCGCGATGTCGAGCGCGAGCTCGATGAGCGCTTCGACGCCGCGCGCGCCCTGCGCACCTCGCCGGCGCCCGGCGCGCTGCCGAGCCTCGGCCTCACCATGTGGCGCCCGGTCGGCGGCGAGGACCACCTCATCGACCCCGATACCATCTACCTGCTGCAGCAGGCCGTGCGCTCGGATTCCTACGACACGTTTCTCGCCTACAGCGAGCACCTCAGGCGTCCAGGGCGCGCGGTACGTCTGCGCGACCTCATGGACTTCGACTTCTCCGCACGCACGCCGGTGCCCCTCGACGAGGTGGAGGACGCGCGCAGCATCGTCACGCGCTTCAACACCGGCGCCATGAGCTACGGGTCCATCAGCCAGGAGGCGCACGAGTGCATGGCCATCGCCATGAACCGGCTGCACGGCCGCTCGAACTCCGGCGAGGGCGGAGAGGATCCGCGGCGCGAGGACCTGCTCCCGAACGGCGACTCGGCCTGCTCCGCCATCAAGCAGGTGGCAAGCGGCCGGTTCGGCGTGACGAGCCGCTACCTCTCCTCGGCGCGCGAGCTGCAGATCAAGATGGCCCAGGGCGCCAAGCCCGGCGAGGGCGGACACCTGCCGGGCAAAAAGGTGTACCCCTGGATCGCGCGGGTGCGCCAGTCCACCCCGGGCATCGGGCTCATCTCGCCCCCGCCGCATCATGACATCTACTCCATCGAGGACCTCGCCGAGCTCATCTTCGACCTCAAGTGCGCAAACCCCGATGCCCGCGTGAGCGTCAAGCTCGTCTCCGAGGCGGGCGTGGGCACCATCGCCACCGGCGTCGCCAAGGGCGCCGCCGACAAGATCCTCATCTCCGGGCACAACGGCGGCTCGGGCGCCGCCCCGCGCGATTCCATCTGGCATGCGGGCCTGCCGCTCGAGCTGGGACTCGCCGAGACGCAGCAGACGCTCGTGCGCAACGGCCTGCGCTCCCGCGTGGTGCTCGAGGCGGACGGCAAGCTCATGGACGGCACCGACGTGGCGGTCGCCTGCCTTCTGGGCGCCGAGGAGTTCGGCTTCGCGACCATGCCGCTGATCGCCATGGGCTGCCTCATGCAGCGCGACTGCCACCAGGACACCTGCCCGGCGGGCATCGCCACGCAGAACTGCCGCCTGCGCCACCGCTTCGCCGGAAAGCCCGAGCACGTGGAGAGCTTCATGCTGTTCGTGGCCGAGCAGCTGCGCGAGGTCATGGCGCGCCTGGGCTTCCGCACCGTCGATGAGATGGTGGGCCACCCCGAGTGCCTGCGCCAGGTCGCGGCCCCGGGCAACTGGAAAAGCGAGCTGGTCGATCTGTCCTGCGTGCTCGCGCCCGCCGTCTGCGAGTTCGGCTCGACGATCCCGGGTGCGGACGGGGTGCACTTCATGCCCTCGATGGCCGCCGACGTGCAGCTCGAGCGCACGCTCGACGCCACGCTGTTCGTCCCCTACACCGCCGGCGCGCGCCGCCATCTGCGCCCCTTGCGCTTCCATGCCGACATCGCCAACGTCAACCGGTGCGTGGGCACCATGCTCGGGCACGCCGTCACCGCCGCCCATCCCGACGGACTCCCCGACGGGCTCATCACCATCGACTGCACGGGTTCCGCGGGCCAGAGCTTCGCGGCGTTCCTCCCGAAGGGCGTCGAGCTCAACGTCGAGGGCGACGCGAACGACTACTTCGGCAAGGGGCTCTCGGGAGGCACCGTGTCGGTCCGCCCGGCCGAGACGGCGAGCTACAAGTTCGACGAGAACATCATCGTGGGAAACGTTGCCTTCATGGGGGCGACCGGCGGGCGCGGCTTTGTGAACGGACGCGCTGGCCAGCGCTTCTGCGTGCGCAACTCCGGCGCGACCGTGGTGGTCGAGGGCGTAGGCGCCCACGGCTGCGAGTACATGACGGGCGGCACCGTGCTCATCCTGGGCGAGGTGGGGGCGAACTTCGCCGCCGGCATGACGGGCGGCGTGGCCTTCGTCTACGACGAGTACCGCACGCTCGCTTCCCACTGCAACCAGGACACGGTGGCGCTGCGCACGCCGAGCGAGCAGGAGCTCGCCGCCATCCGCGAGCTGATCGTGGCCCACGTGCGCGCCACGCAAAGCCCGCTGGGCATCAAGATGCTCTACCGCTTCGACGCGATCGCGGCGCACTTCGTGAAGGTGGTGCCCGTGGAGTACGAGCGCGTGATGGAGATCGTGAAAGACGCGGAGCGCGACGGCGCGACGCATGAGGAGGCGCTCGAGACGGCCTTCGAGGTCGTGACGGGGGCCAAGGAGGTGAAGCGCCATGGGTAAGCCGGGAGCGTTTCTCGCACACGGACGCAAGGTGCACGAGCTGCGCCCGGCCGCAGAGCGCGTGCACGACTACGACGAGCTCTACCGGGAGCTCGACTGCGGCGAGCGCCGCGTGCAGGCAAGCCGCTGCATGATGTGCGGCGTCGCCTTCTGCCAGGCGGGCCATCCCTTTGGACGGGCGCGCTCGAGCGGCTGCCCGCTGCACAACCTCATCCCCGAGTGGAACGACCTCGTGTGGCGCGGGCGCTGGCGCGAGGCGGCCGAGCGCCTGGCGCTCACGAGCCCGCTGCCCGAGTTCACGAGCCGGGTCTGCCCAGCCCCCTGCGAGGCGGCCTGCAACCTGGGATCTGTCGAGGGCGAACCCACGGCGATCCACGACACCGAGCGCGCCATCTCCGATTGGGAGTGGGAGCACGGCGGGCCCGCCGCCTTTGACGCGGCGGGCCCGGACGCGCCGTACGTCGCCGTCGTGGGATCTGGCCCTGCAGGTCTCGCCTGCGCCTGGGAGCTCGCGCGCCTCGGCGTCCGCGCGACGGTCGTCGAGCGCTCCGACCGTCCGGGCGGCCTGCTCATGTACGGCATCCCCAACATGAAGCTCCCGAAGGACATCGTGGAGCGCCGATGCGCGCTCATGGAGGAGCGCGGCATCTCCTTCATGCTGAACACCGACGCGGCGGATCCCGCCGTCGCCGCCGAGCTCGCCTCCGCGTTCGACGCCGTCGTCATCGCCTGCGGCGCGGGCGCCGCGCGCACGCTCGACGTCCCCGGCATCGACGCGGCGGGCGTGACGATGGCCGTCGACTACCTCACCTCCTCCACCCGCGCCGTCCTCGACAAGGCCGCGCCCGCCATCGACGCCCGCGGCCTCGACGTCGTGGTCATCGGAGGCGGCGACACGGGCAACGACTGCGTGGGCACCGCCGTCCGCCAGGGCGCGCGCAGCGTCCGTCAGCTCGAGGTCATGCCCGAGCCGCCCGAGCAGCGCGACCCGGGCAACCCCTGGCCCGAATGGCCCAACGTCAAGAAGACCGACTACGGCCAACAGGAGGCGATCGAGCTCATGGGCGGCGAGATGCGCTCATGGTCCGTGGACACGCGCGCCGTGCTCGCCGACGACGACGGGCGGGTCCGCGCGCTTAGGATCGTCGATGTCGACTGGTCGGAAGGCTCGCCGGCGCCCGTCGCGGCGACCGAGCGCGAGCTGCCCGCTCAGCTCGTCCTCATCGCCTGCGGGTTCACCGGCCCCCAGCGCAGCGTGGTGGAGGCGCTGGGCGCGACCGTGCCCGAACCCGGCGCCGGCAGGCAGCTGCCCGTCATGGCCGAGGCCGGAAGCCATCGCTGCGTGTGCGCGGCGGGGACCGTCGAGCCCGCGCACGGCGTATGGGCCTGCGGCGATGCCCGGTCCGGCGCATCGCTCGTGGTCAACGCCATCGCCGACGGCGTCGCCTGCGCCCGCGAGGTCACCGACGCCCTGGGCGCCCGCTAGCGCCATGTGAACGCACCCCCAAGCCCGCGTCCGCGGCCCGGCTTGGGGGTGCAAATCGGGGGACGTACCTGTTGCGTGCACTCATGCATGTCGGGGACGTACCTGTTACGTGCATTTTTGCAAATCGGGGACGTACCTTGGGGGTGCATTTTCGAATCCGCAGGTACGTCTCATATGCTTTTCTGCATACAGCATGCAAATCGAAGGAAGTATCTGCCGCGTGCGCTCGTGCAAATCGGGGGACGTACCTTCTTCATGCATTTCTGTACCCCCCCAACAGGTACGTCCCATATGCATTTCTGCACCCACAGGTACGTCCTATATACACTAATAAATACAACAGATACATCCTTGATATGCGCTAGTGCACGCAACAGGTACGTCCCCGATTTGCAAAAATGCACGCGGCAGGTACGTCCCCCGATTTGCACCACCGTGAACAACGCGTTTCGGCGCGAACGGTGCTGCCGCAACACGTGCGCGCGGTGTATGATGCCTCTTCAATGCATCAAGCTGCACAAGGGGGAGCACCATGAAAATCGACCAGATATTCGCCGATGCGCGCACGGCCGGCGCCCAGCCCGTCTCGTTCGAGATGTTTCCCCCCAAAGGCGAGCTCACGCTCGAGCGCGCCCGCGAGGTCGCCGCGCAGTTCGCCACGGATGAACCCGATTTCATCAGCGTGACCTACTCCGCCGGCGGCTCGGGCAACTCCGCCGCCACCGCGCGCATCGCCTCGATGATCTCCACGGAGTTCGGCATCCCGACCGTCGCGCACCTCACCTGCATCTCGCTCACGCACGACACGCTCGCCGAAAAGATCTCCGAGTTCCGCGCCGCGGGCGTGGAGAACGTGCTGGCGCTGCGCGGCGACCTGCCGGCGGGGATGTCCGAGGCGGAGGCGGGCGACATCGCCTTCCCCTACGCGAAGGACCTCATCCCGGCGCTGGTGGACGCCGGCTTCTGCGTGGGCGGAGCAGCCTATCCCGAAGGGCATCTGACCTGCGACGACCTGCCGACTTCGGTCAAGCACCTCAAGCAGAAGCAGGATGCGGGCGCGGGCTTTTTCGTCACGCAGCTGTTTTTCGACAACGACTACTTCTACCGCTTCCTCGAACTCGCCGACGCGGCGGGCATCACCGTCCCCATCACGGCGGGCATCATGCCGTTCATGAGCAAGCAACAGATCACCCGCATGGTCTTCACCTGCGCCGCCTCGCTGCCCTCCCCCGTCATCAAGATCCTCGCGCGCTACGAGGACGACCCCGAGAGCCTGCGCCAGGCGGGCATCGAATACGCATGCCGCCAGCTGGAGGACCTGAAGGCGCACGGCGCCGAGGGCCTGCACGTCTACACGATGAACCGACCCGACGTCGCCCGCGCGTGCATGAGCGCGCTGCGCATCTGATGGCGGGCACGGACCGCACGGACGCCGCGAGCGCCCAGAAGGCAGCCGGCCTCTCCCTGCTGGCGGGTCCCGTCCTGTACCGACCGGATGCCGCAGGGGAGCTTCGCATCGACCGCGCCGAGATGCTGCGGTACCTGGGCCATGCGGGGCAAAAGGTCGATGGCGAGCTCTCGGAGCGCATCGAGGGCATCGCGCGCGAGGTCGAGCAGACGGTCGACCCCCATGGCGTCATCCAGGCGTTTCCCGTCGATGCGACCGGCGTCGACGAGGCGGGGATGCCGTGCATCCGCCTGACGGGAACCACGATCGAGCTGCGCGGCCGAGATATCTTCCGGCACCTGAAAGACGCATCCGCCTGCGCGGTGGTCGCATGCACGCTCGGCATGGGCACCGAGCGGCGTCTGCGCCTGCTGAGCGGCCAGCGCCCGCTCGATGCCGCCCTCTACGATGCCGCCGCCTCAGCATACGTGGAGTCGGCCGTCGACGCCATGGAGCATATCGTGCGCCGCGAGGCCGCAGCAGCGGGACGCGCCTGCACCTGGCGCTTCTCGTGCGGCTACGGCGACTGCCCGCTCGCCGCCCAAGACGCCATCGTGGCCAGCCTCAACGCCGGCCGCCTGATCGGCCTCACGACCACGCCGACCCACCTGCTGCTCCCCTCGAAGAGCGTGACGGCGCTCATCGGCATCATCGACGGGAAGGACGCGGCCGAACGAAGCGGCGAGCGCCCCTCGTGCGCCATCTGCCGCCTGCGCGGCAACTGCGCGTTTCGCGCCCACGGAACAACCTGCTACGCATGACACACACCCGACCCGGAGTCCCACATGAACTATTCGCTCGACACCACCGCACCCGTCACCGCAGCGCTTCAGGCAGGCCAGGCCTTTAGACCGCATGCCGCAGCCTACGCAGACGATGCGCTCGCCCGCGTGCTCGCGGGATCGAGGCACCTGCTGTTCGACGGCGGCATGGGCACCATGCTGCAGGCGGCGGGCCTTGCGGCCGGGGAGCTGCCCGAGCTGCTGAACCTTTCGGACCCTGACGCCATCACGGCAATCCACGCGGCCTACGTCGCCGCCGGCAGCGAGGTCGTGACCACCAACACGTTCGGCGCCAACGCCCTCAAGCTCAAGGATGCCGCGAGCGTTGAGGAGATCTTCTCGGCGGGCGTCCGCTGCGCCCGCGCATCCGGCGCGCGCTACGTTGCGGCCGATATCGGACCACTCGGCACGCTCATGCGCCCCATGGGCACGCTCTCGTTCGACGAGGCGTACCGCCTGTTCACCCAGCAGGTGCGCGCCGCCGTGGATGCGGGCGCCGACCTGTTCATCATCGAGACGATGACCGATCTCGCCGAGATCCGAGCCGCTGTGCTCGCCGCGCGCGAGAACTCCGAGCTCCCCATCTTCGCCACCATGACCTTCGAGGAGGATGGGCGCACCTTCCTGGGCACCTCCCCCGAGGCGGCCGCCATCACGCTCGACGCCCTGGGCGCCGACGTCGTCGGCATCAACTGCTCGCTCGGCCCCGCCGAGCTGCGCCCGCTCGCGCGCCGCATGCTCGCCGTCACGGAGAAGCCCGTCATGGTGCAGGCCAACGCGGGCCTTCCGCGCACGGAGGGCGGCAGGACCGTCTACGACATCGATCCTGAGGCCTACGCCGCCGCGGTGGCGGACATGGTGGACGACGGCGTCGCCGTCATCGGCGGCTGCTGCGGCACCACCCCCGACTACATCGGGCTGCTCGCCGACCTGATCGCGGACCGCGTGCCCGCGCCGCGCGCCGTCGAGCGCGCCCTCACGGTCACCAGCGCGCAGTCCGTCGTGACCCTGCCGCGCAGCAGCCGGCGCATCGCGGTCATCGGCGAGCGCATCAACCCCACGGGCAAAAAGCGCCTCCAGCAGGCGCTGCGCGACGGCAACGTGGACTATGTCGTGGGACAGGGCATCAGCCAGCAGGAGCAGGGCGCCGACATCCTCGACGTCAACGTCGGCCTGCCCGACATCGACGAGGTCGAGACGCTCCCCCGCATCTGCGAGCAGCTCTCCGCGTCGACGCTCCTACCGCTGCAGATCGACTCGACCGACCCGCGCGCCATCGAGGCCGCCGTGCGCCGCTATGCCGGCAAGCCGATCATCAACTCGGTGAACGGCACGCGCGAAAGCCTCGACGCCGTGCTGCCCATCGCCGCCCACTACGGCGCGAACATCATCGGCCTCACCCTCGACGAGGCGGGGATCCCCGCCACCGCCGAGCAGCGCGCGGCCATCGCCGAGCGCATCGTCGACGAGGCGGCGCGCTACGGCATCGGACGCGAGCGCATCCTCATCGACTGCCTGGTGATGACCGCCTCGACCAACCAGGCGCAGGCGCTCGAGATCCTGCGTGCCGTCACGCTCGTCCGCGAGCGCTTGGGCGTCGCGTGCACGCTCGGCGTCTCGAACATCAGCTTCGGGCTGCCCGCCCGCGAGGTGCTGAACGCGACGTTTCTGTCCGCCGCGTTCGGCGCGGGCCTGGACGCCCCCATCATGAATCCGGGATCCGAGCGTTACATGGACGCCGTCCGCGCGTTCCGCGTGCTGAACGCCGAAGACGAGGGCTCGACGGCATATATCGACCACTTCGCAGGATGGACCGACCCCTACAAGGCGGGCGCATCCCCTGTCGGCGGCGCCGCGGCGCCAAGGCCCACCGTCGACACCGAGAGCGGCGACGCCATCCGCAGGCTCATCCTCACCGGCCGCAAAGGCGAAATGGCGGCGGCAACCGAGAAGCTCCTGGAGACCACCGACGCGCTCGAGCTGATCAACCGGCGCTTCATCCCCGCCCTCGACGAGGTGGGCGTCCTGTTCGAGCAGGGCACCTACTTCCTGCCGCAGCTCATGGCATCCGCCGAGGCCGCGCGCGTGGGCTTCGACACCATCCGCGCGCACATGGGCTCCGGCACGATCGCCGACAAGGGCGCCATCTGCCTCGCGACCGTCAAGGGCGACATCCACGACATCGGCAAGAACATCGTCAAGATGCTGCTCGACAACTACGGCTTCACCGTGTTCGACCTGGGGCGCGACGTCGACCCGAACGAGATCGTCAAGACCGTGAAGGAGCGACGCATCCGCCTGGTGGGCCTGTCGGCGCTCATGACCACCACGGTCAAGAACATGGAGGAGACCATCAGGCTGCTGCGCGCCGAGGTACCCGACATCAAGGTGCTCGTGGGCGGCGCGGTCCTCACGCCCGAATACGCCGCGCGCATCGGGGCCGACTACTACGCCAAAGACGCCGCCGAGACCGCCCGCATCGCCGAGGAGGTCCTTGGCGGCAGGCGCTCGTGAAACGCCGATCGAAGCCTTCCGCACCTGTCGACACGGTATAGAGCGGAAGGCTCGAGCGACCCCGCCCGAATCGCCTCCCCGTGAAACGCGCCGAATGCCGCTTTTTTATGCAGTTTCTGGATGGGAATATACATTCTGCACCTGAAGGACTCGCCTATCGGGTTTTCCCCGCTGAAACCGACGGCCGTCCACCCGCGAAAACGCGTCCCGAAAGTGCGCACAGCGCGCAGGGACGCTCCACGCTAGAATAGAGAGCACGAACCACCGACCGGACAAGGAGCGCCCATGGCCATCACGCCTGCAGAAATCGCCGAAACACACGGCATGGTCTCCGAACAGCATCTTGATATCCGCACCATCACCATGGGCATCTCGCTCATGGGGTGCGCCGACGAGAGCCTCGACCGCATGTGCACCAAGGTCTACGACCGCATCACGCGCACGGCGGAGCACCTCGTCCCCACCGCCGAGACACTTGAGCGCGAGTACGGCATCCCCATCGTCAACAAGCGCGTTTCCGTGACGCCGGTGGCTCAGATCGCCGCCGCCTGCCCCGACAAGGACCTCATCCCGCTCGCCCACGCGCTCGACCGCGCCGCCGAGACGCTCGGCATCGACTACCTCGGCGGATACTCCGCGCTGGTGCAGAAGGGCATCGGCGACGCCGACCGCCGTCTGATCGAGTGCATCCCCGAGGCGCTTGCCCAGACGAGCCGCGTGTGCTCCAGCGTCAACGTCGCGAGCTTGCGCGCCGGCATCAACATGGACGCCGTGCTCATGGTGGCCCAGACCGTGCTCGATTCCGCGCGCCTCACCGCGGACCGCGACTCCGTGGGCGCATCCAAGTTCGTCGTGTTCGCCAACATGGTCGAGGACTCCCCGTTCATGGCGGGCGCCACACATGGATCGGGCGAGGCCGACGCCGTCATCAACGTGGGCGTCTCCGGCCCCGGCGTCATGGCGGCCGCCCTCGAGGAGCTGCCCGAGAGCGCTTCCATGATGGACGTCGCCGAGAAGATCAAGCAGACCGCGTTCAAGATCACGCGCGCCGGCGAGCTCATGAGCCGAGAGGCGGCGCGTCGTCTGGGCGTGGAGAAGGGCATCGTCGACCTGTCGCTCGCCCCGACGCCCGCCATCGGCGACTCCGTGGCGCGCATCCTGGAGATCATTGGCGTGGGCACCTGCGGCGGCCCCGGCACCACCGCGGCGCTCGCCCTGCTCAACGACTGCGTCAAGAAGGGCGGCGTCATGGCGAGCTCCAGCGTGGGCGGCCTGTCCGGCGCGTTCATCCCCGTGTCCGAGGACGCCGGCATGATCGCCGCCGTCGAGGCGGGCGCGCTGTCGCTCGAGAAGCTCGAGGCCATGACCTGCGTGTGCTCCGTGGGCCTCGACATGATCGCTATCCCCGGCGACACGAACGTTGAGACCATCGCGGGCATCATCGCCGACGAGATGGCCATCGGCGTCATCAACAACAAGACGACGGCGGTGCGCATCATCCCCGCCATCGGCAAGGGCGTGGGCGACGCCGTGGAGTACGGCGGCCTGTTCGGGCGCGCCCCCATTATGCCGGTGAACGCACACGCCGGCACCGTGTTCGCCCATCGCGGCGGCCGCTTCCCCGCGCCGCTCAACTCGCTGAAGAACTAAGGCTCCCGATGCTGTCCGCGGCGGATGCAGGCCATAAGGCCCGGCGCTTCGGGCAGTCCTGCGCAAGACGGAGAGCCCACTGGGCTCTCCTTTGCGTGCGGAACTCGCGGCGGGCCTTATGGCCTGCATCCGCCGCTACCGAGTGGAAAACCATGCAGCCACGTGCGGCGCGGGGAAGCGGTCGCCGCGCTGTGCGCGATGGCGGCGTGTGCCAAGGTTCTTGAGCTTGGGTGAATATGGTGCGCGGCGCTTGGGCACCGCGCGTTTTTTGTAAAGGGGGCGGGAAATGCGGAGCTTGTTGCTGGAGACGGATTGGAACGAGGAGTGGATGAGGCGGCAGGAGCTGCGTCGGACTCCCGACGACCCGGCGCAATGGGATGCCCGCGCCCGGCACTTCCGTCCTCGGGAGACGCATCCGTATGCCCAAGATTTCCTCGCGCTCGCAGACATCCGCCCGCAGGAGTCCGTGCTCGACATGGGGTGCGGCGCCGGATCGCTCGCCATCCCGCTAGCGCAGGCGGGGCACAACGTCGTTGCCGCCGATTTCTCCTCACGGATGCTCGAGACGCTGCAGGAGGGCATCCGCTACTACGGGGGCCTGGACGGTCGCATCGATACGCTGCAGCTTGCCTGGGATGACGATTGGCAGGCCGCGGGGATCGCTCCCCAATCCGTCGACGTCGCCATCGCCAGCCGCTCCATCGCGACCCGTGACCTCAAGGCCGCGCTCACCAAGCTCACCGTCGCGGCGCGTCGGCGCTGCTGCATCACGTTGATCGCAGGCGCCAGCCCGCATCTCGACGAGCACATCATGCGCGCCATCGGCGCATCGGTCACCCGGGGCACCGACTACATCTACGCCTTCAATATCCTCGTCGGCATGGGGCTCAGGCCCGAAGTGAGCTACATCGACTCACCTCGGCGCGACACGTTCGATTCGCTCGAGGACGGTGTCGCCGACTTCGCGCGCATGCTTGAAGACGGCAACGAGCATCGTGTCGACGAGCTCCGCTCCTATCTCGCCCAGCACATGGTCGACAACCCCCATGCCGGGGAACCGGGCGCAAAGGGCAGGCCTCAGGGCCGCTACATGCTCGATCACGAGCGCATCACGCGGTGGGCTTTCATTGCCTGGAGCACCGGCGAACCGGAGCCTCCCGAGCTGCACCCATGAGGGTATCACCCGGCCGGAATGCTCGGAATCGGTCCGCAAACATGCGGCTTGAATCGATCAGCGGTTTTCCAGATCGAGCTCGAACGCCTTGCCGTCCGTGCAGGTGATTTTGAGCTGAGAGCCGTCGAGCGCCACATCCGACGCGGTGCCCGACTCCTCGGCGATCTGCACGGGCACCGAGCCGTCGGCATCGACATAGGCGCAAACCGTATAGGAGCCATCCAGGTTGGCCACAGCGTAGATCGTTCCGTTGTACACGGCCAGGCCAACAGGGGTGCCCGAGGTATCGAACAGCGAAACGAACGCGTCGGGGGCATCGGTCGAGCTGCGCACCACGCGCATGACGCCGTCGTCAAACGAGCGCACCGCATACACCGTGCGGCCGTATGCGACCGAAGCCGAGCCCAGGTCGTCCGCATCGATCGTAACCGCCTGATTCTCAGACGCAGGCTGCGTCGACTCCACGGCATCGCGTGCGTCGGGTGCGAGCAGCGCGCCCATGATGGCCCGTATGAGCACGAATGCGAGGACAAGGGCCAGCGCCGCACCGATGCCGACGGCGGCGAAGGTGAGCGCACGAGGGCTGCGGCCCTGCGCACGCGCGCCCGCGGCACGAGGTCGCCGCGTCCCGGCAGCGGCGGCCCGCAGCGCGTCCTCCTCGCCCGGCCTGACGTGCGCCGCACGCTTGGCCGCCTCGGCGGCGTTGATCGGCGCATGGACACCGGTCGGACGGCGGCGGGCAGGGCGCGGAGAATCAGCCATGATATGCTCCTCGATCGTTGGGTCCGCGCCTCGACAGTACGGCGCTCGGACAATTCGGTACAGTATACCGACAACGCGCCGGTCCTTCCCCTATCGGGCTGCAACGGCGCGCCACTCAGGCGCATTCCCCGTGAAAACGCGACAAAAATGGGCTGAGAGCTGGCATTTGTCGCAGGAGTGCTATATCGTGTACCAGCGCGCATCGGCGCATGATATCCGCGTGGTGCCCCTCACCACGTTCATTCGATAGGTTCTGTAGAAAGAGAGCACCGCTCATGGCACTTACCGGCAAGCAGGTCCGCCAGCTCCGCAGCCTGGCCCACCACCTCAATCCCGAGATCTACATCGGTCGCGGCGACATCAACGAAGGCCTCATCGAGCAGACCGAGGAGAGCCTCGAGGCGCACGAGCTCATCAAGTGCGCCGTCCAGGACGGCTCCGGCCTCACGGCACGCGAGGCTGCCTCCATCCTCGCCGGGGAAACGGGCTCCGACGTGGTCCAGATCATCGGACACCGCTTCTCGCTGTATCGCGCAAGCTCCCGCAAGGACATCGACAAGATCGAGCTCGCATAACACCTTCCGCCAGGATGGGTCATAGGGGGACGGGTTCATTGCAACCCATGGCGGCGCGCCGCCATGGGTTGCAATGAACCCGTCCCCCTATGACTCGTTTCCCCAGGGAAGCACTGATTAAGTGCCTTCCTAAATCATCGCGACGCGCTGCTGGCGATTGATAATGCGCTCGTACATCTCGCGCGTCTCCTCCTCAGGGAAATCCTGCAGCTCATGTTGCAGGAAGTGCAGATGCCCGTTGTAGAGCTCCACGATTTCGCGCCGCCGCCCGCACCGATCGTACACGGTCATGGCGCGGCGGATCACATCCTCGCGCGTCGGGGCCTGCTTGAGCGCAGCCTCGACCAGCCAGGAGGCGCACGAGTTGTTCTCGATCTGCAGCGCCTTGTCGATGCCGGCCACCATGCAATCGATGAACTTCGTGAGGAACACGCGGCGCATCTCGACGAAATACGTGGGATCGCCGCAGTCGGGCACATAGAGCGGACCTCGGTAGAGTTGCTCGATCTTCAGGCACGTCTCGATCACCTGCTGCGCAGAAGAGGCCTCGCTGCCGACGAGCACCGCGCGGGCCAGCGCATCAAACTGCCGCACATCGGAGTAGACGAACTCCGCGTTGA
Organism: Collinsella ihumii; assembly: GCF_030385545.1. Lineage (NCBI taxonomy): Bacteria > Bacillati > Actinomycetota > Coriobacteriia > Coriobacteriales > Coriobacteriaceae > Collinsella > Collinsella ihumii. The sequence continues at coordinate 69,769 of NZ_JAUEIQ010000002.1, forward strand.
ACGCCACGCCATCGCCTTGGGTGAGCACGTACTGAGGGCCGCCCGCCTGCTGCTTCACGGCCGCCCGCAGCGAGGACAGCGTCACATAGAGGCTCTCCCGGCCGTGCGAGTAGTCCGCGTCCGGCCACAGCTCGTCGATAATCGTGCGGCGGCTGACGAACGACCCCATCGCAAGCACCAGATGCGCGGCGAGAGCACCGGATTTCTTGCGGCGCCAGAGCACGTCGGTGAGCGTATGGCCGTTGCGCTCCGCATGGAATCCCCCGAACAGGTTGATGACGACCTCACCGGTCTCGGGAATCCGCCCGCCATCGATCACTTCGAACGCCGCCTCGCTCGGCACGCTGCGCGCCGTCGCGGACCGCGCGGATTGGGAGACCTCCCGCGGAAGCAGATGGCGCAGCGACTCGGCACGGCTCCCCATCAGCGCCATCGCATGACGGGCCGTGGGCCAGAAGCGCTCGTGGCGCATCTCGTCCTTGTGGCGGGAATACCACGCCGAAAGCTCCGAATCGAACTGGGCAGCCGACAGGTGCAGCGCCACGGCCCACGCCTCGGTGGTGTCGCACTCGTCTTGAGACAGATCGATGACCTCGGCCTCCTCGCGAATCTTGATGCGCGACGTGTGGCGCAAATACGACGTGCGCTCCAGCATCGTGCCCCAGGAGCGCAAGAACACTTGGCCCGCGTCGGCGAGCTTCAGCACCTGCTGTCCACGGAAATGCGCGTTGATCGCCTGACCGACCGCCAACGACTGCCATCCCTCGGCAGCAAGGCAGAACAGCTGCGTCATCAGATCGGATTCGCGCACCGCCATCGTCCCCGCCTCCGCGAAGCAGCGCTCGTCGACCAGCGGCTCGCCATCGTAGAGGCGCGCGATGTTGGCGGCCAGCCGGATGCGCACGGCGACGGGAACGAGGTGCCGAGCCGTCAGGACCTTGATGCCCTGCTCCAGGCGCTCGAGCTCATGCGGCTCGACGCCCCGACCGTGCAGGGCGGCATCCATGCAACGGTCCGCCTGCAGGAAGAGCAGCGGGATGTTGACCTCGTTGTCGCATTTCGCTGCGCGCATCAGGCGCTCCGCGCGATCCCATGCAGGCGCCCCGGCGCCTCCGATCAATTCACGGTAGATCTCCGCATGCTCCTTCAGCAGCAATGCGTCCCCTGTAGGCTCGTGCGTATCCGCCCCGCCCAGATCCGGCAATGCGGTCCCGCTCACGCTCCCCCAGGCATCCGCCAGCATGACGGCGCTCCCCCATGTCTGCGCGTCCACATCCTGCACGATGCGCTCCGGACGTTTGCGCAGCTCGGCCGCCGCATTGCGCGCCATGCGGTAGTCGCCGAGCGTCAACGCCGACGCATAGGCGCCGAGCAGCGCCCCCGTCGTCATGTCGCGCCCGATCAGACGCTCCGGCGTCGACAGTACGCGCTGCACGAACTGCGCGTGCCCCGCCAGGGCGAACTGGACGGGAAACTGCCCGACGAGCGACAGCGTGCCCTTCTCGTCAAGCACGAGCTCCGCCAGCGCCACGGCCGCATCGACCCTGCCCGTCTTCATGAGCATCCGGGCGGCACGCGAGGCGAAGGTCGGACGCCGCTCGGCGATCTCGCGCCGCAGGTCATCGTACTCGGAGGTTCCCTTCCCCAGGCACGAGAACGTGCGCCGCGAGCCGTCCAGGCCGAACATCGGGTAGTCGCGCGCCAGGCGCTCCATGGTCTCGCGATGGATCTTCACCCCGCACCGCTCGAAGTCCCCCACCGTGCCGCCGCCGAGCAGCAGCATCATGCAGGCGGGGCGGTATAGCGCGTCGCGCTCGCGACGCAGCTCCTTCAGGACCTTACGGTACAGCGCACAGATCGCCTGCTCGAGCAGCGCGCCGCCGTAGGAGCGATCCGTTGAGAACTGCAGCATCGTGACGAGAGACGGGATGCCCCCGGTCAGCTCGTAGACGTCGAGCGACCGCGAAATCGAATAGAGCCGAGCCCACTCGGAGTATTCGCGCGGCTGCACCGTAAGGTCCCGAGAGGAGATGAGGCATGCACCAGGGAGCGCCTCAGGCAAGCCGCGGTTTCCAGGTGTGCACACCAGCAGCAGCTCGTATCCCTGACGCATCAGCTCATTGAGGCGGTCGATGACGGCGTCCTCACCGTGCCGATCGACTTTGGGCATGTCGTCGATGGCGACAAGGGGCCTGAGCGTCGACGGGGTGCGCAAGGCGAGCTCGCCCAGGCGCTCCACAAGGCGCTCGGTATCAAGGCGCCCCGCATCGATTAGATGCGTCTCCCGCCGTACCGCATCGTTTTGCGCATGGGAGACGCACTGCAGCAGAACCGCGGTCCTGCCGAATCCCGGCGGCGCGCACAGGATCGCCGCCCCCGACTCCCCCAGCTTCATCATGATCTGATCGACCAGACGCCGCCGCTTGATGATGAGCCCCGAGCAGGCGGCATGCGCCTCGCGCTCGCATGTGCCGTCGTCGATTACCTGCTCGTTGATCCGCTCTTCCTGTTCGTGTGCCATGGTATCCTCCCTACATGATTCAAATGACGATGTGCTTATCTTCTTTTGCTCATCTTCATTCATATCTTGTTTTGTTGTAGATATACCATAGCACTCTGTTCCCATAGTGCAATATATTTTATTGATTTCTTTCGGATAGATTTCAGAATTCCGAAAGATGTGGTGCCGGTAACAAAAAGCGCCCCGAACCGCTGTGGTTCGGGGCGCTGTGCAATCGCTGGGCGAAACGCTGCGTTAGGCGAGCTCACCGCACTTGGAGAGGGCCTCCTCGTCGGCAACGAGGACCGTGTTGGTGTGAAGCTGCAGGATGGATGCCGGGCAGCTCGGGGTGATCGGGCCGAAGCACATATCGTGCACGGCCTGGGCCTTCTTCTCGCCATTGGCGGCAACGAGGATCATCTTGGCGTTCATGATGGTCTGCACGCCCATGGAGAACGCCTGGCGCGGAACCTCGTCGATGCTGTCGAACAGACGGCTGTTCGCCTCGATGGTCGACTCGGTCAGGTCGACCAGATGCGTGCCCCTGGAGAAGTGGTCGTCGGGCTCGTTGAAGCCGATGTGGCCGTTGTTGCCGATGCCGAGCAGCTGGAGATCGGGATACCCGGCAGCAGCCACGGCCGCGTCGTACGCAGCGCAGGCGGCCTCGTAGTCCTCGGCCATGCCATCGGGCACGAAGGTCTTCGACTTATCGATGTTCACGTGATCGAACAGGTTGGTGTCCATGAAGTAGCGGTAGCTCTGCGGATGGTCTCCGGCGAGGCCGCGATACTCGTCCAGGTTGTAGGAGGACACCTGGGAGAAGTCGAGATCGCCCTTCTTGTACCACTCGACCAGCTGCTGGTAGGCGCCGATCGGGGTGGAGCCGGTCGCAAGGCCCAGCACGCAATTCGGCTTGAGGATGATCTGCGCAGAGATGATATTCGCCACTTTGCGGCTCATATCGTTATAGTCGTGCGCGCGTACGATGGTAATCATGCAGGGCCCTTTCTCTCGATCCCCTATTGCTCGATCCCCCGCCATCCGGAAGACCGACTGAACACAACCCTACCGCTCCCGTGCGGTGATCAACGTGTCGAGCTCCTTGACGGTATCACCCACGTTGCCCCGGATGCTCGAGAATTCGACGGAGTTGCAGATCAAGATGGGAGCGGTCACGTCGTACCCCTCGCGCTCGATCGCCTCGCGGTCGAACTCGATCAGGACGTCGCCCTTCCTGACGGACTGCCCCACCTGAGCCTTGACGTTGAAGTACTTTCCATCGAGTTTGACGGTGTCCAACCCAACATGGATCAGCACGTCGAGCCCCTCATCGGTGTGCAGGGCGAGCGCATGACCCGTGGGGAAAATGGCTTCGATTTTTGAATCGGACGGAGCGACGACCTTGTTTCCGGTCGGCTCGATAGCAACGCCTTGGCCCAAAAGGCCAGCTGCAAACGTTTGATCATTAACCTCGGATAATGGGATTACCTTACCCGCTAGAGGCGAAAGGAGCACATTATTCCGCTTTCGCAAGCCAAATGACTTGAGAAACTCGCTGAACATGATCCCCCTGTTCAACACAATCCAGAGAGCTACTGAGTTATTAACATAATCCTACCGCAAAGGGCAATCCCCGCACAGAGCATTTTGTCCATTTCGGAATCGCATGAAGGCATACGGCGCCCCGTACCTGCACTGCGCTGACGGCGGACATAAAAACAGGGCTCGCCGAAAACGGCAAGCCCTGTCCTGTGGATGCAAATCCAAAAAGCTTAGCGCTTGGAGAACTGCGGAGCGCGACGGGCCTTCTTGAGACCGTACTTCTTGCGCTCGACGACGCGCGCATCGCGGGTAAGGAAACCGGCGCGCTTGAGGTCGGCACGATAGTCGCCAGCCTTCAGCAGAGCGCGGGCGATGCCCAGGCGCAGAGCACCGGACTGACCGGTGATGCCGCCGCCGTCGCACAGGGCGATGACGTCGAAGCTACCGGCGGTGTCGGTGACCTTGAAGGGAGCGAGAGCGTTCTCGACCAGCTGCTTGCGGCCGAAATACTCAGCAGCGTCACGCTTGTTGATGGTCACCTTGCCGGTGCCAGGAACGATGCGGACGCGGGCAACGGCGTTCTTGCGACGGCCGGTGCCGTAGTAAACAACGGTGTTCTCAGCCATCTTTAGCCCTCCAGCTCAATCTTCGTGGGGTTCTGTGCAGCATGCGGATGCTCGGGGCCGGCGTAGACCTTGAGCTTCTTCAGCTGCTCACGGCCGAGAGTGGTCTTGGGCAGCATGCCGCGGACGGCGCGCTCGATGACCTGCTCGGGGTGCTTCTCCATAGCCTGGCGGAAGCTCTCAGCCTTGAGGCCGCCATTGTAGCCGCTGTGACGGTAGTAGACCTTCTGGTTGGCCTTGTTGCCGGTAAGCTGGACCTTATCGGCGTTGATGACAACCACGAAGTCACCGCAGTCAGAGTTCGGGGTGAACTGAGGCTTGTTCTTGCCGCGCAGGATCATGGCGATCTGAGTGGCAAGACGGCCCAGGACAGCACCCTCGGCATCGACGAGGACCCAGTTGCGAGCAACCTCGCCCTGCTTGAAGTAGTGAGTCGACTTCTGAATCACTTGACTCCTCCATGTACAGTACGTGTCTTAACAGAGATTCACGGGGCTCTGCAAATGACTGAAGAATTATAGCGCGCCCGGATGCGGGGTCAATGCGCGTTTTGCCGTCGCGCAGAGTTTCTGCACATGTTCATCGCATGGTTCGATCAGGTTCGGCAGAGCCATGTGGCGCCCAAGCCGCTCCCCCGGGCGTTCGCGAGCGGTCCAGCTTGCGAGCGCGCCGGTTCACTTGAGGAACGACACGATCTCGTCAAGGCGGCGCGCCGCCTCCTGTCTGCCCTGGATATACAGGTCGAGCAGCTTGGCGGTGTCGTGCTCGATGTGCCCCACCTCGACCGGACGGGGCGGGGTGAGGACGAGCGCGCGCCCTTCCTTCTCGTAGGCCCAGATATGCTCGCGCTGCTCGTTATAGCGCTCGTGTCTGCTCTCGATGGCGTCGAGCAGATACGGATACTCCCCATAGCGCGCACGGGCGGCCGCCATCATCTCATACGGCCCCTTTTTGTATGCGCGATGCTGCGTGAGCACAACCACCGCGCGATCGTAGCCCGCGTCCTCGAGAACGTGCTCGATGGGCACCGAATCGGCCACACCGCCGTCGAGATACAGATGGCCGTCGATCTCGACCGGCTGCGTCATAAGCGGAAGCGACGTGGTGGCGCGCACGACGTCGATGTCGAGCACGGCGTTTTTGACCTCCAGGTACGCCGCCGTCCCGAAGACGATGTCGGTCACGACCGCCACCAGCGGCATCGGGTTCTTCAGGTAGGCCTCGTTGTCGAACGGATCGAGACGGTCCTGCACGTCGTTCAGCATGAAGTCGTAGCCGATGAAGCTGCCGCTGCGTGCGAAGGACTTGGCACCCATGTAGCGTTCGTCATTGCAGAATGCCAGGTTGACGCGGTTGGGACGACCGATCTGGCGGGATTTGTAGCTCAATCCGTTCAGGACGCCCGCGCTCACGCCATAGCAGGCATCGGGCTGGACGTTGTGCTCCATCAGCACGTCGAGGACGCCCGCCGTGAACTGCCCGCGAAAGCTACCGCCTTCGAGGATGATCGCCGTCTTGCCCGCGTTTGCCGCCCGCTGATCCATTCCGCGCGCCCCTTTTCCATATATATCGCCGTTCGTTTCCCCTCTTCTACCCACAAACCGGGTGCCCAACGCGTATCCGACGAACCCGCCCGCGCATCCGCCCCGCACGCGTGCTCCATGCATAAGAATCCCGATGCGTGGTAGAATACGTAGTCCACGAGCTTGTGCGGCCGTGCGTTATTTGAAAAGGTCGAGCGGCTCTTGCCGCCCACGACCTCCCGTTGAGGGGGCGACTGGTTTCGACACGATAGCTCTGAGAGAGGAAGCAGGCCGTGGTCTCCTCGCCACGTTAAACAGGGGTACCGTCAAAATGAATTGACAAGAATTCTTCTTACGAGCCCCAGCTGGCTCTTGCTGCTTAATTAATTAGCGGCACGTCGCGCTCGGGAGGTTCCCCGGCCCGGGCCCGATGTCATTTGAGGGGAACGCTCCCGCGCACGTAATCGGTATGGCGCGGGCTAAGATCGAACCGGTTAGGACGCCGCGAGCGTGTCGCTGCGCGCAACGCGTCCGAATCTAAACCAGCGACTGAGCCTGGAGATGCCGATCAGGGGGCTTTCGTGGACCGGAGTTCGATTCTCCGCGCCTCCACCACGCATTCTGCGCCCTGTGCCCGCTGTGGGCACAGGGCGCTTTTCTTTCTTCGCGCCAACCTCTGCCAGACCGCCGTGGCTGCGGTGGCCCCTGCGGCCCCGGCGAACCGGGCCAGGGAGGCGGGGCAGTTCAGACGAACCCGTCCCCGAACAACCCGCGCCTTCGAGCACCGCATCGGCGGCACAAGGCAGCTAAAGATGCATATTTGCCGCCTGAACACTGAACAATTTCGGTCAACGAACATGTTTATTCGGCGAACGGTCACTGTGGGAATACTGTTCGCGGCAGCCCAAACACCATCGATTACCTGCGCTTTTCATTGCAGACGGCAATTCTTGGGGCACTTAACCGCTTCTTCACACACGTGAAGAATGGCTCACAAATCTTGAAACACGCTTGCCGCACACGCTATCGTCCCACTCGCATCTTGTCTAACCCTCACCTAGGAGGTTTACACGCATGAACGCACAGAACGCACAGCTCGCCGGTGCCCTGGTCGGCCTCGGCGCTACCATTACCCAGGCCATGGACGAAATCGAGGACTTCGTCCCCTGCGGCCACCCCGCCACCGTCGTCATCGACGGGCTTTCCTCCCTGAACGACCGCCTGACCGATGACCAGCGCAACGACCAGGTGACCACCGTGACCGGCCTCATCGACCACGTGAGCGAGAAGCGCGGCGTGCCTGCCCACCCCGTGATCGACGTGACGGAGCTCGGCAGCATCAAGACCCAGCTTCTGGGCGAGCTGCACGACATCGCCTGCACCGTCAAGCCCAAGACCAACACGCACCAGGGCGTCAACGCCTGGATCTACCGCTCTCTTGCCGCCATCGAGAGCACCGGCAACCTCGAGGCCGCCGCGCGCATGGCCGAGGTCCGCTCCATCAAGGCCGCCGTCGAGACGCTCTAGGGCGGTTCCCTACCTCCACGGCACAAAGGCAGCTTGCGTCAGAAGCGGCAGCGTCACCCCGACGCTGCCGCTTCTTGCTATGGCACCTTGTAGTGCATATCGGGGACGTACCTGTTGCGTGCATGCATGCACGCAACAGGTACGTCCCCGATATGCACGCGCGCATGTTTACCCATGCCGCCCACGCGGCATGCGAGCACCCTTCCCCGCTCCGCTCAGCACGCGGCTCGCCCCGATCAGGCTGTTCCTATACAGGGGAAGCAGCGCCTCGCGCAGCCATGCGCGCTCGCGGACAGGTCCCAGCCTCCTCGGACAGGGTCCCGGACGGCATCTCCTGGCCCGGGCCGGTTGAACGCAAAAGGCGGCACCGGAAAATCCCGGAGCCGCCCTATCAGCGGTGAGAACCCGGCGAGAGCGCCGAACCGCGAGACCCTTTAGGAAAGGCTCTTGCGCAGCAACTCGTTGAACAGCTTGGGGTTGCCCTGGCCGCGGCTCGCCTTCATGCACTGGCCCACCAAGAAGCCGAGCACCTTCTGGTTGCCGTCGCGGTACTGCTGGGCCTGGTCGGCGCAGCGCTCGAGCACCTCGTCGACGATCGGTTGCAGCGCGCCGGCGTCACTCACCTGGCGCATACCGCGCTCGTCCACGATCTTCTCGGGGTCCTCGCCGGACTCGGCCATAAGCCCGAAGACCTCGTGCGCCTGGTTGGAGCTGATGGCGTCCTCCGCGAGCAGCTTGGCGAGCGAGGCGATCTGCGCCGGCGCGATGCCGCTCTCGGCCAGGGCGGCGCCCGTGCCCTTGAGGTAGGCCGCGAGCTCGTTCACGATCAGGTTCGCCACGGCCTGCGCCGGCTTGCCCGACAGGCCCGCAGCCGCCGCCTCGAAGAAGGCTGCCGTCTCGGGGTCGCCGGCGATCTGCTCGGCGTCGGCGCGCTTGATGCCGAAATCGGCCTCATAGCGGTCGCGCTTGGCATCGGGGAGCTCGGGGATCTCGGCGCGGCAGTGCTCGATAAACTCGTCGGACAGGTCGAACGGCGCCAGGTCGGGGTCGGGGAACAGGCGGTAGTCGTCGGCGGTCTCCTTGACGCGCATCACCACCGTGCGCTTGCGGCCCGGCTCCCAATGGCGCGTCTCCTGGTAGATGATACCGCCCTCCTCGAGCACCTCGGCCTGGCGGCAGATCTCGTAGGCGAGGCCGTCGTGCAGGGCCTTGAAGGAGTTCAGGTTCTTGAGCTCCGTCTTGGTCCCGAGCTTGGTCTCGCCGCGGCGACGCAGCGAAACGTTACCGTCGCAGCGCATGGAGCCGTGCTCCATGGAGCAGTCGGAGATGCCGAGCGTGAGGAAGATGCGGCGGAGCTTCTCCATGAACAGGCGCGCCTCCTCGGGCGTGCGCAGGTCGGGCTCGGTCACCAGCTCGATCAGCGGCGTGCCGCAGCGGTTGTAGTCGATCAGCGACTCGCTTGCCGCGGCGATGCGGCCCTCCTCGCCGCCCACGTGCACCATCTTCGCCGCGTCCTCTTCCATATGAATGCGCAGGATGCGGATGGGCACGGTGTAGGAGCCGTCCTCATGGCGCTCGGGCAGCGCGAGGTTGGCGGTGTCGTAGCCGCTCATGGCGGACAGCGCGCCGCCGGACGACTCGCCGCCCTCGCGCATCTGGGCCGCCATGGCGGTCGAGAGGCCCTCGGCGTTCGCGCTCGCGCTCGCGAGGCTCAAGCCCTCCGCCTCGCCGAACGCGCACGCGGGGCGCTCGGCGGCGCCGCGGCCGGACACCTCGAGATCGAGGCGCCCGTGCATGGCGAAGGCGACCGGACCCTGCGTGGTCTGGAAGTTCTTAGCCATGTCGGGATAGAAGTAGTGCTTGCGATAGAACATCGAGCGCTTCTGAATCTGGCAGTTGGTGGCAAGCCCCGCCTTCACGATGCTCTCGATGGCCTTCTTGTTCGGCACGGGCAGGGCACCCGGCAGGCCCAGGCACACCGGGCACACGTTGGCGTTCGGCTCGTCATCATGGGAGAGCTTGCAGTTGCAGAACATCTTGGTATCGAGCGTCGTGAGCTCGGTGTGGATCTCCAGGCCGATGACGGCCTCCCAATCCTTGAGGACCTCGGAGAGTTCCCTCATGCCAGCTCACCCCCCTTCCCGGCGAAATCGGGCGCAACGGAGAGCGCCGGCCCGCCCGTCTGACCATCGGCAAAGCCGCGCTCGAGCGCCGCGGCGAACGTGAGCAGGGTGCGGTCCTTGAACGCCGGGCCCACGAGCTGCGCCGCGACCGGCAGCTTCGAGGTCGCCCCCAGCCCCAAGGGCACGGACACGCCGCCGTTGCCGGCGATGTTGATGGATATGGTGTACAGGTCCGACAGATACATCTGCGTGGGATCGGAGATCTCGCCGTGCTTCCACGCGGTGCGCGGGGAGGACGGCATGAGGATGACGTCGCACGCCTCGTAGGCGGCGGCATAGTCGGCCGTGATGAGCGTGCGGGCCTTCTGGGCCGCGTAGTAGTACTTGTCGTACACGCCGCTCGACAGCAGGTAGGCACCCAGCAGCTGGCGGCGCTTGGCCTCTGCGCCAAAGCCGTGGGCACGCGAGCGCGAGCTCTGCGTATCGAGGTTGGGGCAGGCGGGCTCCTGGTAGCCGTAGCGGATGCCGTCGAAGCGCGCGAGGTTGGAGAACGCCTCAGCAGGGCCGATGACGTAGTAGGCGGCGATGGCGGCATCGAGATGCGGCAGGTCGACCTCGACCAGCTTGGCCCCTTGCGCCTCGAGGGCACGCGCAGCCCCCTCGACGGCGCTGCGGACCTCGTCGGTCAGGCCCTCGGCCTCCATGAACGCGGGGATGATGCCCACGCGACGGCCCTCGACCCCGTCGTGCAGATGCTCGCAGAAGTCGACCGCGCAGTCCTGGCTCGTCCCGTCGTACGGGTCGCGGCCCGCGCCCACCAGCGCATTCATGGCGAGCGCCACGTCCTCGACCGTGCGGCCGAACGGACCGACCTGGTCGAGCGAGCTTCCGAAGGCGACCACGCCGTAGCGCGAGACGGCGCCGTAGGTCGGCTTCATGCCCACCACGCCGCACAGCGCCGCGGGCTGGCGAATGGAGCCGCCCGTATCGGAGCCGAGCGCGAGCGGGACCTCGCCCGCCGCGACCGAGGCGGCCGAGCCGCCCGACGAGCCGCCCGGGATGCGCTCGACATCCCAGGGGTTGTTCGTGGGGTGAAACGCCGAGCTCTCCGTCGAGGAGCCGAACGCGAACTCGTCCATGTTGGCCTTGCCCACCGGCACGCACCCGGCATCGAGCATGCGCTGCACGCACGTTGCCGTGTACACGCTCTCGTACCCCTCCAGCATGTGCGAGGCGCAGGTGGTGCGCGTGCCGACCAGGTTCATATTGTCCTTGATGGCGAACGGCACGCCCGCGAGCGGCGGCAGGGCGTCGCCTGCGGCGCGCGCCGCGTCGATACGGTCGGCGGCGGCAAGCGCAAGCTCGGGTGTCACCTGCAAAAACGCCTGCACCGCCCCGTCACGAGCCTGAATGGCATCGAGCGAGGCCTCGGCCACCTCGCGCGCGGAGAACTCGCCCGCGGCGATGCCCGCGGCGATGCGCGCGGCAGACAGGGTATCGAAACTCGTCGGCATCAGCGCTCACCCCCCTCTCCCAGAATCGAAGGCACGCGGAAGAAACGGTCATGCGTGCTCGCCGCGTTCTCGAGCGCCACATCGAGCGGCAGATCGCGCTGCCCCAGCTCCGCGTCCTCGCGCATGACGTTGGCGAGGTCGCCGATGGGATGGAACGTGGGCTCGATATCCGGCAGATCGTACTCGAGCACCGGTGCGAGCATGTCCACCGCGTCGTTGAGGTACGCGGTCATCTGCTCGAGTTCATCGCCCTCGAGGGCGATGCGCGCGTACTCGGCGATACCGCGCACGTCGTCTTTGCTGAGCGCCATGGGCACTCCTATCTTCGTAGCTGTAGTCGAACGTCCACCATTATACGCAAGCAGGGCGCTCCACCGTGATGGAGCGCCCTGTGTAACACGATTGTTCGGCACCGATGACCGACAAGTCCTGCCGCAAACAGCCTACGGGAGCACCTTCAGAAGGGCCTCCTTGGTCTCCTCCTCGTTGCCGCCCACGATCAGGACATCGATGAGGTCGCCCTTGTTGGCGTTCAGCCCGAGCATCTCCATCAGGTCGCGACCGGAGGCCGTCTTGCCGTTGAAGGTGATCTGGACGTCGCTCGAGCACTTGTTCAGCGTGTACGCGACATCGGCGACCGGACGAGCGTGCAGACCCTCTTCTGCCTCGATAAGATGCTGGAACTTGATCATGGCGATACCTCCTGCTTCAAAAAGCTCAATACGGGCATGCAGCCCTTCGTCCACTATACGCCAACTGTCAGCAGCTCGGCGTAGCAATTGGAGACGGGGTCGTTTTGACCAACTGAACGGCTCCGCCGCGCAGCTCCGCAACACGACTCGAATCGACAGTACGGATAGGTAACACCACCCTGTCGAGAGTACGCTATGGCAACGTTTTTCGCTCGAAAACGTTCCTATAGCGTACCGTGAACGGGGCGGTGTTCCCATAGCGTACCGTCGATCGCCCGTCCACGGCATCCCGCGACGCCGCGCCCGGCCAGAAGCCCGTGATCGGCGTCTTTCTAACGAACAACCTTCACGACGGCGGCGCCGGCGGAAACGGTCGACTCGGGCTCGGCGGTAAGCTGGACGTCGGCGAACTCCGCGGTGTTGGACACGGCGAGCACGACGCAATCCGGATGCCCCGCCTCGGCGATGTCGGCCTTCGTCATCTTGATGACGGGCTGCCCGGCCTTGACGGTGTCGCCCTGCTTGACATAGCCGGTGAAGCCCTTGCCGTTCATGTCGACGGTATCGACGCCGATGTGGACGAGCGCCTCGATGCCGTCGGCACCCGTGATGCCGATAGCATGGCCCATGGTGACGGTCACCGTGCCGGAGATGGGCGCGTAGACGATCTCCTCATCGGGCCAGATGGCGCAGCCCTTGCCCACGACCTCGCCCGCGAACACGGGATCGGGCACATCGGTCATCTTGATGACGCGACCGACGACCGGCGCGCACAGCACGTCGGCCGCCTCCTCGGCGGAGACGGCGGCAGGCGCCGCAGGGGCCGCCGGGGCCTCAGGCTTCTTCTTGAACATGTCGAACAGACCCATATGGATCCCTCCTTTTCCTCACAAGATGCGTGGTCTCACGCGACGTTCCACATTGCCATACTTTACACAACTAAATTAGATGCAGATGCGAAAAAGCGTTCCAAAGGCCGTCATCATCCACCCGAGTGGTCACGAAGTCGGCCGCGGCGCGGGCCTCCTCGCCGCCGCTGCCCATGCACACGCTCGTGGCACATGCCTCGAACATGGGGATGTCGACCTTCGCGTCCCCCATGGCGACGGTATCGGCCATGTCGGCACCCAGGGCCTCGACGGCCACGCGAACGGCGCGCGCCTTGTCGATATCCTTCACGCCCATGTCGCCGAACAGGGCGGTCTCTCCGGCCCCTCCCCAGGTACCCACCTTCATATCGGGAAAATCGCGCACCGCGTCGAGGTAGTCCTGATAGCTGGAGAGGATGAAGCTCACCTTGTTCACGTCGTCGCGATAGAGCTCGCCGCCGTAGATCACACCGTGCATGACGTCGTCGGTCTCGAGGGCCTCGGCGTTCCCCACGCCCTTGCGGCCCGCGTACAGGCGCAGCATGGGGCGGGCCGCCTCGCGGAAGTTCTCGCTTGCGAACAGCCCGTTGTTGGACTCAAGGTAGAACTCAAGCCCGCGCGCGTGGCACCAGTCGACGATGCGCCGGCACTGCTCGGCAGTCACGTGCGCGTGCATGACCACCCGGTCGCTCACCTCGACATAGGCGCCGTTGCCGCCGATCATGCCGTCGAATCCGATCTCGACGAGCTCGGGCGGGTTCTCGGCCTTGCTGCGCCCCGTGCACATGAGCACCTTATGGCCGTTTTCGCGGGCAGCCTGGATGGCCCGCTTCGCAGAGTCGGGGATCATGTTCTCATACGTGGTGATCGTGCCGTCGACATCGAGGAAGACGACCTTGCTGTCGGACATGAGCGTCCTTTCTCATCCGTTCGTTTTTTGGCTCCTTGGGCGGTAGGGCCGCAGACGACGGCCCCGCTCGCATGCACCTTGACGCTAAAGAGCGGGCTACTCGAGCCCCTCGGCGCCGTTGGACTTCATGATCTTCTGATATGCGAAGAAGCTGTCCTTGCGGATGCGCTCGTAGGTGCCCGTGCCGTCGTCGTGCTTGTCCACGTAGATGAACCCGTAGCGCTTGCGCATCTCGCCGGTGCCGGCCGACACCAGATCGATGGGGCCCCACCAGGTGTAGCCGATGAGGTCGACGCCGTCATCGACGGCCTCCCCCATGGCGCGCACGTGCTTCTTCAGGTACTCGATGCGGTAGTCGTCGTGGACGCGCTTCTCACCGTCCTCGACCACGGCCTCGTCGCGCGCGCCCATGCCGTTCTCCACCACCATCAGCGGAATCTGATAGCGATCGTAGATCTCGTTCAGCGCGTAGCGCAGGCCGTCCGGATCGATCTGCCAGCCCCATTCGGTGGACTCGAGGTAGGGGTTCACGCCGCCGAAGGTCATGTTGCCCGAAGTCTGCTCGACATCATGGGTACCCACGATGTTGGACATGTAGTAGCTGAAGGTGTAGAAGTCCACCTTGCCCGCCGCGATGTCGTCCAGGTCGCCGTCGGCGATGGCGAGCTCAACGCCGTGCTCGCGCCAGTAGCGGCGCGCGTAGCTCGGGTAGGAGCCGCGCACCTGGACATCGGAGCAGTACCAGTTCATCTCGCGCATGTTGGCCTGGTTCAGCAGGATGTCCTTGGGGTCGCAGGTCGCCGGGTAAGACAGGATGAAGCAGTCCATGTTGCCCATCTTGAACTGCGGATACTTCTCGTGCGCCAGGCGCACCACGCGACCGCTCGCCACGAACTGATGGTGCAGGGCCTGGAAGCGCTGCTGAGCGGTGGTCTTTGCCTCGGACGCCGGCCCCTCGAACCCGCGGATCATGCTCGTCTCGAACAGGTTGCCCATGTCCGTCGCGCCGCAGTTGATCTCGTTGAAGGTGAGCCAGTAGGTAACCTTGTCCTTATAGCGCTCGAAGACGGTGGCGCAGTACTTCACGAACAGGTCGATGAGCTCGCGGCCTTCCCAGCCGTTGTACTTCTCCACCAGCGCATAGGGCATCTCGTAGTGCGAAAGCGTCACGAGCGGCTCGATACCGTGCTTTTTGCACTCGTCGAAGACCCGGTCGTAGAAGGCAAGGCCCGCCTCGTTGGGTTCGTCCTCCATGCCGGTCGGGAAGATGCGACTCCAGGAGATGGACATGCGGAACATGGTGAAGCCCATCTCGGCGAACAGGGCGATGTCCTCGGCATAGCGATGGTAGAAGTCGATGCCGTCATGGTTGGGATACAGCAGGTCGGGCTTGATGTCGATCGTGATCTCGCGCGGGCGCTCGTAGCTGCCGCCCGTGAAGTGATCGTCTACCGAGGGTCCGCGCCCGTCGACATCCCAGGCGCCCTCGAACTGGTTGGCGGCGGTGGCTCCGCCCCAGAAGAAACCCTCAGGGAATGTTACCGCCATTCTTCCTATCTCCCTTCATCAGGATATGTACGAAGATGAACGACGCCGGGTCAAAGCATCGAAGGCGCAAAGCGCCCGAGCATGCGCGTCAAGAGGCGACGCGGCCGGGGAAGCACCGATTACTTGCTTTCGCGCCGGGCGTGCCCGCAGGCGCCCGCCACGAGGGCACCCGGCGCGGAACGAATTGGTCGGTGTTTCCCTAGACGAACCCGTGCATCTGGTTCCAACTATGCCAGACCGCGGGCGCGCGCAGGCGCGGCGACGCGCGGTTGGGCACTTCTTTTCAATCGTCCGAACGGCTGATTGAAACATCTTGATACCAATCGGCCACAGGATCTCGGAATGCGGCCGCCACCCTCGAAGACGGATGACGGCCGCATGCATCAAAAAGCGCTATGCCTGCTCAGGCTTATAGGTCGCAAACTCGATGGCGAACGCCACGACCGCAGAGGCGAGCGAGGCCACGATCGCCCAGATCATGTAGGTCGCACCGATCGTGGAGCTGGGGCCGGTAGGCAGGTAGGAAAGCCAGTTGAAGACACCCAGGCCGCCGGACATGAACAGCACGGCACCGGACAGGCCGATGATAAGGCCGCCCACGGCGGAGCCGATGCACGCCACGACGAAGGGCTTCTTCTGGGGCAGGGCGATGCCGTAGATGGCGGGCTCGGTAACACCGAAGAAGAACGCGGAGATCATCGCGGGCAGCGCGAGCTCGCGGAAGTTCTCGTCCTTGTTCTTGAGATACATGGCGAACAGGACCGCGCCCAGCGCGAAGGAGTGACCGATCATGCAGGCGAGAATGTAGTCGTGACCGAGGGTGGTGAGGTTCACGATGCCCAGCGGCACGAGCGACCAGTGGAAGCCGAAGATGACGAGCACCTGCCAGGTGAGGCCCACGATGGCGCCGGCGACAAGCGGGCTGAAGTCGCGCACGGCGATGACCGCCTCGGCGATGAGCTTGGAGGCGAAGGTGGCCACGGGGCCGATGAGCAAAAGGCCCACGGGGATGCACGCAAGCAGCGTCAGGCACGGCACGAAGAAAAACTTCACCAGGTCGGGCACGGTGCGGCTGAACAGCTTCTCGCACTTGCTCGCGAAATAGGTCACGAAGATGACCGGGATCACCGTGGCGGTGTAGTCCATCGACACGAAGGGGATCCCGAAGAAGTCGACATACACCGGAGAGGCGAACATCGTCCCCTCGAACAGCGTGTACAGCGGCTCTCCCGCAGCCTCCAACGTGGAATTCTGGATGCCCGGATAGCACATGATGGCACCGATCACGAGGCCGAGCATCGGCTTCATGCCGAACTTCTTGGCCGCCGTGTACCCCAAGAACATGGGCAGGAAGTTGAACAGGCCGTCGCCGATGGCGTTCAACAGCAAATAGCCGCCGCAGGTGTCCGGATAGACCCCCAGAGCCACGAACAGCGTGTTGAATCCCTTGATCATGCCGCAGGCGGCCATGATGCCCAAGATGGGCTGGAAGATACCCGAGATGACGTCGATGAAGCGGTCGAGCGGCTTTTGCGGCGCGGCGGGCGCATCGTCTGCGGGCGCTGCGTCGGCCGAGAGCTCCGCCAACGGCGCATTCTGCCGGACAAACGGCCTTGGCGGCTTCTCGTGCGCGCTCCACGACAACCCCCGAATCGAGAGTACGCTATAGGCACGCCACCTCATCCACGGTACGCCATAGGCACGTTTTTCGCCCAAAAGTGTGCCTATACCGCACTGTCAACAGGGCGGTGTGCCTATAGCGTACTCTCGATTCGGGGCGGCGTGCCGCGGGCTCTGCAAATCGGGGACGTACCTGTTGCGTGCATGTATGCACGCAACAGGTACGTCCCCGATTTGCACGGGCTCCCCCTCGGCAAAAAGGCGCGTGCGCAGCTGCGCACGCGCCCCGATCCGTAACGCCCGGCCGCGCTGTGGAGCGGACCGGTTACGCCAGATCCTCACCGTTGGTGGCGATGACCTTCTTGTACCAGCCGAAGCTCTTCTTCCTGCGGCGCTCAAGCGTGCCGTTGCCCGCATCGTCGCGGTCCACGTAGATGAAGCCGTAGCGCTTGGACATCTCGCCGGTCGACGCGGAGACCAAATCGATCGGGCCCCACGTGGTGTAGCCCAGCATCTCAACGCCGTCCTCGGTGATGGCGTCGCGCATGGCCTCGATGTGGCGACGCAGGAAGTCGATACGGTAGTCGTCGTCGATCGAGCCGTCGGCGTTCGGCTCGTCCTTGGCGCCCAGGCCGTTTTCCACCACGAACAGCGGCTTCTGGTACCGGTCGTACAGGTCGTTGATGGTGATGCGGAAGCCCAGCGGGTCGATGCCCCAGCCCCACTCGCTCTTCTCGATATAGGGGTTCACCACGCCCTCGAACGCGTTGCCCGCGCCCGTCTCGGCACCCTCCTGCGGCTCGGCGGCAGCGCAGCGGGTGTTGTAGTAGCTGAACGAGATGAAGTCCACGGTGTTCTCGGCCAGAATCTTCTCGTCTTCGGCGGTCATGCCCACATCGATGCCGCGGCGCTCCAGGAACTTCTTGGCGTAGGCCGGGTAGTACCCACGGCTCTGCACGTCCACGAAGAAGTAGTTCTGCTGGTTGCTCTCCTGCGCACGGCGCACGTCGGCGGGCTTGCAGCTGTAGGGGTAGCAGGTGCCGGCGGCGAGCATGCAGCCGACCATCATGTCGGGATCGATCTCGTGCGCGATCTTGGTCGCCCAGGCGCTTGCCACGAGCTCGTTGTGGGCAGCCAGGTACTCGACGGCCTCGCGGTCCTCGCCCTCCTCGAACACCAGGCCCGCGCCCATGAACGGCAGATGGAGGATCATGTTGATCTCGTTGAAGGTGAGCCAGTACCTCACCAGCCCCTTGTAGCGCGTGAAGAGCACCGTCACGAGGTTCTTATAGAAGTCGATGAGCCTGCGGTTGCGCCAGCCGCCGTACTCCTTGATGAGGTGGATGGGGCAGTCGAAATGCGTGATGGTCACAAGCGGCTCGATACCGTGCTTTTTGCACTCGCGGAACAGGTCCTCGTAAAACGCCAGGCCCTCCTCGTTGGGCTCGGCATCGTCGCCGTTCGGGAAGATGCGGCTCCAGCCGATGGACAAACGATAGGTCTTGAAGCCCATCTCGGCGAACAGCGCGATGTCCTCCTTGTAGTGGTGGTACATGTCGATGGCCTGCTGCGCCGGGTAATAATAGCCGTCCTCGAAGTCGAGCATCTTGCGCTCGCCGACCATGACCGCCCAGCGTGCCTCACCGTGTGGGATCACGTCGACGTTGGCCAGGCCGCGACCGCCCTCGTTGTACGCGCCCTCGCACTGGTTGGCAGCGGTCGCGCCGCCCCACAGAAATCCGTTCGGAAAACCCATATACGCCTCCTATCGTTACGTCGTTGGATCTAGTATGCCCCCACAGCCGCCCAACGAGGTGCCGCACACGCCGATGCGATACTTCTTTTCAGTGGATAGGTAAAGGCTATAGGCGCGTATGATACATTTTGATACATGACGCACCGAGGCAGGCACGTATGGGATGGGTTGAAACGAACCCGTCCCCAAACAACCCATTACAGGAAGGATGACCATGGATCTGCAGCGACGCGTGCGCGACGCGCGCGACCTCACCCCCGTCGACCAGCAGATCGCCCGCACCGCACTGGCCATGGGCGACCGCCTACGCGAGGCCTCCATCAAAGAGTTCGCACGGGCCGCCAGCGTGTCCATCGCGAGCGTGCACCGCTTCTGCAAAAAGGTCGGGTTGGAGGGCTTCAAGGACCTCAAAGTCGAGCTCGTCCGCGCCCAGATCGCCCGCGATCACGACGGTGCCGACGTAGACTTCAACTTCCCCTTCGGCCCAGGTGAGCAGGCGGCGTGCATCGTGCCCCACATGCGCTCCTTGTACGGGGCGACCCTGCGCGACACCTGCGATGTGCTCGACACGAGCGAGCTGGAGCGAGCAGCCGAGGTACTGGGCCGGGCGCAGCGCGTCGGCATCTACACGCAATCGCACAACCTCTATCCGGCGCGCATGTTTCGCGACCGCCTGCTGTCCATCGGGCGCGACGCGTTTTGCGATGAAAGCTTTGAGCAGCAGTTCCGCCGGGCACTCGCCGCCAATGAGCACGATGCCGCTGTGGTCATCTCTTACTCCGGGCTCTCGCCGGACCTGGGGAAACGCCTGGGCATCTTGGCCGAGCGGCAGGTACCCGTTGTGTTCATCGGCACCCCGGCGGCAAAGCTGAGCCATCCCGGACTCGCCGCGTATCTGCTGGTGAGCGATCGCGAGCACTTGCAGGACCGCATCACGCAGTTCGCAAGCCATATTTCGGTACAGTTCGTGCTCGACGCCTTGTTCAGCTGCGTGTTTGCTGCCCACTACGAAACGAGCGAGGTCTTCCTCAGAGGCTCGCTTCCCTACACGCGTCTCAACCCCACGCCCGCGATGCGCTAGCCTGCAAGAAAGGATGCATCCCCAAGTCTCAGCCAGCTGGCTAGTCGTTTGGATTCACGAGGTCGCGCACGCTGAACGATCCGTCACGGTAATCGAGCACGGCGATACAGCAGTTGCCCAGGCGGCGGCCGTCCGCATGCCAGTCAAATCCCAACTCACGCAGGACGCCCACCGTCGCCGCACCGTGACTGACGGCCAAGACCGACTCATGCTGCGGGCGCTCCATGATAGAGCCGATCGTTTCCATAAGGCGGTCGCGCATCTCCTGCTCGCCCTCACCGCCGAACGGCACGTAGAAGTCGCCGTAGGGCAACGGCGGATTGGTGTCCTCGGTAAGCCCCTCGAACGTCCCGAAGTTCCACTCCTTCAGGCCTTTCAGGCGGGCATACGGCATGCCAGGCACCACGAGCTCGAGCGTGTCGCAGGCGCGCTCCGACGTGCTGGAATACGCATGATCAAACGAGATGCCCCGCTCCACGAACCACGCACCGGCGCGTTTTGCCTGCTCGACGCCTGCCTCGGTGAGCGGGGAGTCGCACCATCCCTGCTTGCGCTTGAGCACGTTGAACAGCGTCTGGCCGTGACGCATAAGATACAGTGTCGCCATCGACAACTCCCTTCGGCATCGCGACAATTCCTCTGCCCTGCTGTCGCGTCTACTGATAATGCAGCCGCGTCTCGTCTGCATTCGCGAGGTCGCGTGCCAGGTAGCGCTCGGCGAGCCAGCGCGCCATGGGCAGATTCTGGTCCAGGTAGTTGCCGCACTCCTCGGGGCGGGCACCGGGGATCTCGCCCGTAAAGTCGCGAACGAACGCAAACAGCTCGCGCACGAGCGGCAGAATCTCCTCGGAGCTCACCTCGCCGAACACCACGAGGTAAAAGCCCGTTCGGCACCCCATGGGACCGAAGTACACCACGCGCGGCGCCCATTCCGGATGGTTGCGCAGAAACGTGGCGCCGAGGTGCTCGATCGTATGGCATTCCGCGGTGTTCATGACCGGTTCGCGGTTGGGCTCGGTCAGGCGCAGGTCGAACGTGGTCACCGCGCCTCCCGTCTGCGGGTCCCGGTCGACGCGCGACACGTACACACCCGGCTTCAGCACCAGATGGTTGACGGTGAAGCTGGCAATCTTGTCCATGGATCCTCCCAATCGACGGCGCGATTCTCATGCAGCTCAGCTTACCACGGCCGCCGCCGGCGGTGTTATCCTCTTGCATGAACCATCGTCCGCCCGAAAGGTGAACCCGTGACGACCCACGATCTTCACGATAGCTTTGGCCGCAGCATCAGCTACCTGCGCATTTCCGTCACGGACAAGTGCAATTACCGCTGCGTGTACTGCATGCCGGAAAACGGCGTTCCCGCCCGCGACCACGCCGAGCTGCTCACGGCGGAAGAGATCGCCCGCTTCGTGGAGCTCGTGGCCGGCGAGGGCATCCGGCGCATCCGTCTGACCGGCGGCGAGCCGCTCGTGTCCCACCGCATCGTGCCGCTCATCCGGTCCATACGCGCCATCCCGACCATCGAGGACATCTCGCTGACGACCAACGGCGCGCTGCTGCCCCGCATGGCGTCCGACCTGCGCGCGGCCGGTCTCGACCGCGTCAACATCTCGCTCGACACGCTCGATGCCGACCAGTTCGCGCGCATCACGCGCCTGGGTCGTCTCGAACAGGCCTTGGCGGGCATCGACGCCGCCCTCGCGCACGGGTTCGACCCCGTCAAGGTGAACACCGTCGTGGTGCGCCGCCTTGAGCAGGATGTCTTCGGCCTTGCCCGCCTTTCCGTCGAACGCCCCGTGCACGTGCGGTTTATCGAGTACATGCCCATCGGCAACGAGGAGACGATTGGCGCCTGCAAAAACGAGCCGCATTGCCCTCCGGGCGTATCCGGCACGGCACCCGAGCTCCATCCCGAGGCGTGGGACGAAAGCGACATCGTGCCCTCCGACGAGCTGCGCGCGCAGATCTCCGGTGCCGGCGAGCGCACCGGGCTGGGCCCGCTTACGCCTGCGGACCAAAACGGCCCGTCGGGCGCAGGCCCCGCGCAATACTGGCGCTTTGCGGGTGCCCGGGGCACCGTGGGCTTCATCTCGGCCATGTCCAACCATTTCTGCTCGCGCTGCAACCGCCTGCGCCTCACCGCCGACGGCAAGCTGCGCCCCTGCCTGTTTTCGGATGACGAGTACCCGGTTCGCGACGCGCTGCGCGCCGGCGATGACGAGCAGGTCCTGACAATCTATCGCGACGCCATCGCGCACAAGCCGCAGGAACACAAGACGACAGACGGCACGGCACGCTTCATGTCGCAGATCGGAGGCTGACCATGACCAAAAGATCGACGAAAAAGCCCATGATCAAGCGGGCGACCGGCGAGAAATACCCCACTGCCGTCGTGGAGACAGACGGACCCGGCCAGCAAGGCGCTCCCGACGCCCCGACGACAGACGGGCACCAGGATGCCGGCAGCACCGACGCCGCAGCCTCCCCGGCGCGCGACGCGTATCGCGATATGCTCACCCATGTTGACGAAAAGGGCGACGTGCGCATGGTCGACGTGTCCGACAAGGCGGTCACGCAGCGCCTCGCCGTCGCCGAGGGATCCATCCTCATGCACCCGGAGACGCAGGCCATGGTCCTCGAGGACCGTGCGAAGAAGGGCGACGTGCTCGCCTGCGCGCGCGTGGCCGGCATCATGGCCTCCAAGCGCACGAGCGACCTCATCCCCATGTGCCATCCGCTCATGATCACCAAAAGCAAGGTGGATATCGAGCCCATTCCCGCTCAGGGCGACGGCGCGCGAGCCGACGGACGCGTCGGCTTCCGCGTGACCTCCACGCTGGGCGTCACCGGTGTCACGGGCATCGAGATGGAGGCGCTGACCGCGACCTCGGTCGCCTGCCTGACGATCTACGACATGTGCAAGGCGGTCGACCGCGGCATGGAGATCGTCGACGTGCGCCTGCTGCATAAGGAAGGCGGCAGATCGGGCGTCTGGGAGCGCGCCGAGCAGGCCGACGCGCCTGCCGTGGCACCCGCGACGGATACGGCACCCGCGACGGACGCGGCGCCCTACAGCGCCGAGACGGCCGATCCCGTGGAGCCGGAACCCGCCTCTCCCCTGCCGGGCGGCCCCGGCGCAAAAGCCGCGGCTCCTGCCATCGCGTTCATCGGATACCAGAATTCCGGCAAGACCACGCTGGTGGAAAAGATCATCAAGCGGCTCACGCAGCGCGGGCTGCGCGTCGGCTCCATCAAGCACCACGGGCACAAGGGGTTCGATATCGACCAGCCGGGAAAGGACTCCTGGCGCCACGCGCAGGCGGGCAGCCGCCATGTGGGCCTGGTCGCGCCCGGCCAATACGCCGAATACGCCTACACCGAGAACGAGGTGCCGGTGGGCGACCTGCTCACCCACTATACCGACGTGGACATCGTGATCGTCGAGGGATACAAGACGGCCGGCCTCCCCAATATCGTGGTGACGCGCTCGGGCGTCGACCGGCTGCGGGGCGACACGTCCTATGACCTCATCGACGAGAACACGCTGGCCATCGCCTGCAACGATGTCGTGGAGCGCAACTTCCGCGCACGGGCGGCGCGCGAGGCGGAGCAGGCCGATGCTGTTCGCGAGCTGCCGCCGTTCATCAGCATCAACGATGCAGCCGCGCTGGTGAACTTCATCCTCAGGTGGCTCGGCAGGTAGCTTCTTGGCAGGATGGGTTGATTGGGGACGGGTTCGTTCCAACCCATTGACGGCGCGCTGCACCGCCCATGGGTTGGAACGAACCCGTCCCCAATCAACCCATCCAAAGCGCCGTTATCGGCGGCGCGCTTCGCGCATGCCGCGCAGTACCGCTTCGCGCAGCTCGGGCACGCGCGCCTTGTCCATGGGCTCCACGCCGGCGAGCGGGTAGGCGATACCCAGCTGCTCGTACTTGGCCACGCCCATGGTGTGATAGGGCAGCATCTCGAGCCCGACGACGTTGCGCCACGGGGCAATCAGGCGTCCGAGCGCCTCGCATTCCTCGACCGTGTCGGTATATCCGGGCACCACGACATGGCGGATGACGGTCTTGATACCTCGACGCGCCAGCTCGTCGCCGAACGCCAGGATGCGGCCGGGATCCCGCCCGGTGAGGGCACGGTGGCCGGCAGGGTCGGCATGCTTGATGTCGAGCAGCACCAGGTCGGTCTCATCGAGCACGCGGGCCGTGAGCTCGGGGCGGTCGGGATCGAATGCATAGCCGCAGGTATCGAGACAGGTGTGCACGCGTCCGGCGGGACGGGCGTGCATGGCGCCGAACAGGTCGGCCAAAAACTCGGGCTGCAGCAGCGGCTCGCCGCCCGAGACGGTGATGCCGCCGTTGCGGTAGAACGCGCGGTTGCTCTCGAACTCGTCGACGATCTGCTCGACCGACATGAGCGTCCCGGCACCGGCACCCGTCTTCCACGTATCCGGGTTGTGGCAGAACAGGCAGCGCATGGGGCACCCCTGCGTGAACACCACGAAGCGGATCCCCGGGCCGTCGACAGTCCCCATAGTCTCAATCGAATGAATGCGTCCTAAGGTATAGCTTGATTCCATAATCCACCTACCAATGAGATGGGCCCGCCGTCATCGATCAGCGGGGAACACGATACCCGCTTGGCGGCGCGCCTCATCCATGATGGCCAGCGAGGCGAGCGTGATGTCGCGATACCGCGCGGCATCCATCTCCCCTGCCACGCAGGCGCAGAAGTTGTCGAGCTCATAGCACATGTTGTTGTCGCACGCGGCAAGAGCGAGGTCTTCGGTCTCGTCGCCCGTGCTTTGGGCCTCGGCCGTCCAGGCGCCCCGCACGGCTTGACCGCGCAGGCGCACCGATGCGCGAGAGGGCACCGAGACGCCGCCGTAGGTGACGGTTCCCAGCTCGCCTTCGATCTGGCACGGCAGCAGGTCCTGGGAGATCTTGGAGTACGACAGCTCCACGACCTTGTCGGGATAGCGCGCGAGGATGGTTCCCGCACCATCGATGACCCCTCCGGTCGCCTCGTTCTCCGCATCGGCGATGAGCACCGGCGTGCAGCTGATGTCCTCCGGCGCGCCGAACAGGTGCACCATGGCGGCAACGCAGTACACGCCGATGTCCATCAGCGATCCGCTCGCCATGCGCGCGTCGAAGATGTTCGTCTGCCTGCCGGCGAGAACCTCATCGTAGCGGGAGGAGTATTTGCCAAAGCGCAGGCTGGCGCGGCGAACCCGGCCGATACGCTCCACGGCGGCGCGCAGCGTCTCGTAGGCGGGGTCGTGCACCGAGCGCATCGCCTCCAACGCGACCACGCCGTGCGCCGCGGCCTCGTCGAACACGAGGCACGCCAGGCGCTCGTTCGGCGCCAAGGGCTTCTCCACCAGCACGTGCTTACCGGCACGAATGCACGCGAGCGCCTGGTCGACATGAAGGGCGTTCGGGCTTGCGATGTACACCGCGTCGACCGCGGCGTCGCGGCACACCTCTTCGATCGAGGTGTACGGGGTCGTGCCACCCAGGCGCTCGGTGGTGGAGGCGGCACGAGCGGCGTCGCGCGACATGCTGCCACGGTACCGGGCGCAGGAGCATTGATGGATCATGTCCACCATGCTGTCGGCAATCGTACTGGTCCCCACAACCGCAAACGCGAGCTCGTTCATGGCGCTTCCTTTCTGCCAAGCCTCAACGCACCGTATCTATCATACCGAGCATACAGCCGATATCGCGCACGTCGAGTCGCAGATCCCGCATATCGAAGCCCGCTGCCGCACGGCTCAAAAGCCGAGCCGGGGGCACCGCCTGGCACGGTGCCCCCGACATGGCGGACGGCGCGCTACATGCTCTCGTGGAACGTGCGCGCGATGACCTCATCCTGCTGCTCGCGCGTCAGGTTGTGGAAGTTCACCGCATAGCCCGACACGCGCACGGTGAGCTGCGGATACTTCTCGGGATGAGCCTGCGCGTCGAGCAGGGTGTCACGATTGAACACGTTGACGTTCAGATGGTGGCCGCCCTTCTCGGCATACGCGTCGATCATGTTCACCAGATTGTCGGCCTGAGCCTGAGCCACATCGGAAACCTTCATGTGAAATACCTCCTAATAATGATCAGGGTTTCCCTAATTGCACGCGTCGCAGGACGCAACGGGGTTCTCGAACTCGATCTCCCCCAGGTCGATGTCGCCGAAGAACACCTGGTCCTCCTTGCCGAGCGCGCCGGGGATGATGGAAAACGTGTTGGAGATGCCGTCCTGCGCGTCGCGGAACGGCAGCTTCGCCACGCTCGCCAAGCTGGCGATGGCGCCGTGGCTGTCGCGACGGTGCATGGGGTTCGCGCCCGGCGCGAACGGCACGCCCGCCTTGCGGCCGTCGGGCGTCGCGCCGGTCTTCTTGCCATAGACCACGTTCGACGTGATGGTGAGCACCGACGTGGTCGGCACGGAGTTGCGATACGTCTCGTTGCGGCGCACGAACTCCATGAACTCGTGCACGACGTCGTGCGCGATCCGGTCCACGCGGTCGTCATCGTTGCCGTACTTGGGGAAGTCGCCCTCGATCTCAAAGTCGACGATGACGCCGTCCTCGTCGCGCACCGGATGGACCTTAGCGTACTTGATGGCGGACAGCGAATCGGCCACGACCGAAAGGCCCGCGATGCCCGTGGCGAACCACCGATGCACATGGTGATCGTGCAGCGCCATCTGGATCGCCTCGTAGCAGTACTTGTCGTGCATGTAGTGGATGATGTTCAGCGTGTTCACGTACACGCCGGCGAGCCAGCGCATCATGTCCTTGTACTTGGCGATCACGTCGTCGTAGTCGAGCGTGTCGCCCTCGACGGGGCGGTACTTGGGGCCGACCTGCTTTTTGGACACCTCGTCGATGCCGCCGTTCAGCGCGTAGAGCAGGCACTTCGCCAGATTCGCTCGCGCACCGAAGAACTGCATCTCCTTGCCCACGCGCATGGAGCTCACGCAGCAGGCGATGGCGTAGTCGTCGCCGTGGTAGACGCGCATCACGTCATCGTTCTCGTACTGGATCGACGAGCTCGCGATCGAGGTCTTGGCGCAGAACTCCTTGAACTTCTGGGGCAGGCGTGTGGACCACAGCACCGTCAGGTTGGGTTCGGGGCTCGTGCCCATGTTCTCCAGCGTATGCAGGTAGCGGAAGCTCATCTTGGTGACGAGCGTGCGCCCGTCCACGCCCATGCCGCCGATGGACTCGGTCACCCACTGCGGATCGCCCGAGAACAGGTTCTGGTACTCCGGCGTGCGCGCGAACTTGACCATGCGCAGCTTCATAATGAAGTGGTCGACGAACTCCTGGATCTGCTCCTCGGTGAAGGTGCCGCGGCGCAGGTCGCGCTCGGCGTAGATATCGATGAACGTCGAGGTGCGGCCGATGGACATGGCGGCACCGTTTTGGTCCTTGACCGCGGCGAGGTACGCCAAATACATCCACTGGATGGCCTCTTGCGTGTTTCGGGCCGGACGCGAGATGTCGAAGCCGTAGATCTCGCCGAGCTTTTTGAGCTGGTGCAGGGCGCGAATCTGCTCGGCAAGCTCCTCGCGGTCGCGAATCACGGCCTCGGTCATGGTGTGGGGCGTCGCAGCCTTCTGGGCCTCCTTGTCGCGAATGAGGAAATCAAGACCGTAGAGCGCCACACGGCGATAGTCGCCGATGATACGGCCGCGACCGTATCCATCGGGCAGGCCGGTGATGATGTGCGCGGAACGGCAAGCCCGCATCTCGGGCTTGTAGACGTCGAAAACGCCCTGGTTGTGCGTCTTGCGCTTGTTCGTGTAGATGTCGACGATCTCCGGATCAATCTCGTAGCCGTGCTGCTCGGCCGCCTGGCAGGCGATACGAATGCCGCCGTTGACGTGCAGCGCGCGCTTGAGCGGGCGGTCGGTCTGCAGGCCCACGATGGTCTCGAGCTCGGGGTGCTCGGCGTCGATGTAGCCGGCAGGATATGCCGTGATGCCCGTCACGACCTTGGTCTCGATATCGAGCGCGCCTCCTTTTGCGCGCTCTTCCTCGAGCAGGCCGAGCACCGTGCCCCACAGCGTCTTCGTACGTTCGGTCGGTCCGGCCAGGAAGGAGTCGTCTCCCTCATAGGGCGTGTAGTTCCGCTGGATGAAGTCGCGGACATCCACCTCGCTCTGCCAGATACCTCCTGCAAAATCTTCCCATGCTTCCATTGGTTCAACCACGCTCCTCGCGGTCGTGCGCGCGATTGCGCGCGCATATGAATGTAACGCCAGTGAGCAGCCAAAATGTCTGTTCGGGCGCATCTCATTGCAAGCTTGTACCCCCTGGCGAATATGTTATTCACCTAGTGCCATTTTTTCACTCACCGGATGTTAGACGAAGATAACATATGCCGGTCAAGATAGATATGTTAGAAAGTGTTTACTTTCTGCTCACACAAGAAACACGCGGAGAGGGCGTGCGCGGCGCCGCTGCGGGGGGATGCTCCCGCCCACCAAAACGGAAAAGGGACTTTTGGGTACAAATTCTTCGACTCGCTGAGTAGCACCCAGAATACAGCATATAATCGTTATAAGACTTCATATCTTATATGTTTATTACAGAGGGATACTCGAAGGGCTGCGATGTATGTACCCATAAGTCTCTTTTTCAGAATAGCAATATATTCTATGCTGTGTATACGCTGCCTAATATTAATATCGGGGTGAAATGTCGGGATTTCCGACATTTCACCCCGCAGAAGCCCCAGCATCCATGCGCACGCCAGGCGCACCGCACTCAGAACTTGCGCAGATTGGAGAGGGACTTCAGCGACTCGACGATCACGTCGCGCTCGATGCCGGACTGTGCCTGAACGGTCGCCTCGACGGCCCCCTCCACAAACGGGCAGTCGACCATGCGGACACCCTCGTCGTTCATATCGGCCAGGACCATCTTGACCACCATGGCGGCAGCGCCCATATCGACGAGCACGATCGCCCCATCCGGCCCGTTCACCTCGTCGATCGCCTGAAACACCGACACGTAGCTCGTGCCGAACGAACCGTCGGACATGCCCCCCGCCACCGCAACGGCAGCTTGGGGTGCGATCATCTTGGTATAGTCCCGCAGAGCCTCGACCAGCGCTCTTGAGTGCGAGACCAGCACAACTCCTACCATCATTCCCCCTGCTGATTCAATCTTATGTAGCCATAGTACCCAAATTATTCCCCCAAACGTATCAAGGGCAGGAGGAACGGTCCGTTTTGTCGGGCCAGCCCGCACCGGCCGTTCGCCGAATCGGCAGACGGTACTTGACTGGATACCAATGTGATATCACAATGCAATCAACGAGACCGATCGAGGCGCTCGTCGGGGTCTGCCCTTCCCCGAGGCAATCCAGGGCAGCATCCGGGCTGTCACGCAAACGCGGATGCACGGTTCGAAAGGAACTACCATGAGCGTGGAAAAGCAGATGCAGGCCAAGTCCGGCTGGAGCATGCTTGTCATCACCGTCGTCTTGTTCGCTCTGATCGTCGCGCTGTACGTCTTGTCGATCAGCGATATGGCCGCCTGCGACAGCGCAGGGGTGCCGGTGTCGCCCCTCTCCATCGCAGGACTCGTTCTCGCCATCGTGCTTTCCGTGGTGATCTGGATCTTCCCCGTCGCGGGCTTCTTCACCCTGCAGCCCGGGCAGGCGCGCGTCTGCATCCTGTTCGGCGACTACAAGGGCACCGTGCGCAGCGAGGGCTTCCATTGGGCGAACCCCTTCTACAGCCGCTCCATGGGAGGATCCGATAGCGGCTTCCGTGTCGAGCTCGACGCCGAGGGCGGTCTGAAAAACGCCAAGGCGAACGTGGGCGCAAAGGCGATCTCGACCAAGGTGAGCGTGCGCGCACGCACCTTGAACGGCGAGATCTTGAAGGTCAACGACAAGATGGGCAACCCCATCGAGATCGCCAACGTCGTGGTGTGGCACGTCGAAGACACCGCCAAAGCCCTGTTCGATGTTGACAACTACGAGCAGTTCGTGGCCACGCAGGCCGAGACCGCGCTGCGCCACGTGGCGAGCGTGTACGCCTACGACCATTTGGAGGACAACTCCGATGACACGAACGCCATCACGCTGCGCAGCAATATCGAAGAGGTCTCGGAGGCGCTCAAGCGCGAGCTCACGCAGCGGCTCTCCCCTGCCGGCGTGACCGTGGACGACGCGCGCCTGACGCACCTCGCCTACGCACCCGAGATCGCCCAGGCGATGCTGCGCCGCCAGCAGGCCGAAGCCGTCATCGCCGCCCGCAAGAAGATTGTCGAGGGCGCGGTGTCCATGGTCGACATGGCCGTAAAGGAGCTCGCCGACGGCGGCACCATCGAGCTCGATGAGGAGCGCAAGGCCCAGATGGCCTCGAACCTCATGGTCGTGCTCTGCGGCGAGTCCGAAGCGCACCCGGTTCTCAACACGAGCTCGATCTACTAATCCAGTTTGACACGCGTCGGGACGGGACCGAATCAATCGGCCCCGTCCCGCAACCACCCACCACCGAGCAGGTGACCACCATGGCACGCAAGCAATACCCGCTCCGCATCGATCCCGCGATCTGGGAGGCAGTCCAGCGCTGGGCCGACGACGAGATGCGCAGCGCCAACAGCCAGGTGGAATGGATCCTGCGCGATGCGCTCAAGCGCTACGGCCGCCTCCCCAAACCCAAGGACCGCGACCGCACCGAGTGATTATTTAGGGACTGTCCCTAAATAATCACGTACCCCATCTCTCACCGACAACCTCATCGAACCTTTTGGAGGCAGACATGAACGACTCTGCTCTGACCACGCCTACCCCTAGTTCGCTTCCCGTCCTCAGCGTGGAGCATTTCCAAAAGCGCTACGGGGACACCGTCGCGGTCCGCGACCTCTCGCTCAGCGTCGAAGCGGGCGATATCTACGGCTTTATCGGCCACAACGGCGCGGGCAAGACCACCCTCATCCGCTCCATCGTGGGCGCGCAGGCCATCGACGGCGGCCGCATCCGCATCTGCGGGCACGACGTGGCCCGCAAGCCCCTGCAGGCAAAGAGCGCGCTGGCCTACGTGCCCGACAACCCCGACGTCTACGAGTTCATGACCGGCATGCAGTACCTGACCTTCATGGCCGACATCTTCCGCGTCCCCGACGACGAGCGCACCCGTCGCATCGGCGAGCTTGCCGAGCGCCTCGAGCTCACCGACGCGCTCGGCGACACGGTGGGCACCTACTCGCACGGCATGCGTCAGAAGCTCGTGCTCATCGGCGCGCTCATCCACGAACCCCGCCTGCTCGTGCTCGACGAGCCCTTCGTGGGCCTCGATCCCGTGGCCTCCCACGAGCTCAAGGCGATCCTGCACGAGCTCGCTGCACGCGGCGGCGCGGTGTTCTTCTCGTCGCACGTGCTCGAGGTGGTCGAGAAGCTCTGCAACAAGGTCGCCATCATCCGCGGCGGAGAGCTGCTGACAAGCGGCACCACCGAACAGGTGCGCGGCGACTCCTCGCTCGAAGACGTCTTCCTCGAGCTCGTCGAGAAGGAGGCGTGATCGTCATGCGCGATATGCTTACCCTGATGCATGTGCAGGTCCTCGGCCTGTTGAACTCGTTCGCCCCGAATGCCCAGGGCATGCCCCGCGCCGCCCGTGCTCGCAGGCTCGTGTTCGTCGCGCTGCTCGCCCTGCTGCTCGTGGCCGTATTCGCCGGCTACACGGCGCTCATGGCCATCGGTCTCGCCGTTTCGGGGATGGCGAACGTCATCCCGCCCTTCGCCGTGGCCGCGGGATCGCTCGCGGGCGTGTTCTTCACCTTCATGAAGGCGCGCGGCACGCTGTTCGGCACGCGCGATTACGACCTCATCATGTCGCTTCCCGTCCCACGGCGCACCGTCGTGATCGCCCGCATGGCGACGCTGTTCGGCAGCGCCATCGCCGTGGCGGCCATCTTCATGGTTCCCATGTACGCGGTCTACCTCGTCATGACGGGGGCGAGCCCCGTCTCCATCGTCCTGGCTGCGCTCAGCGTCGTCCTTGCCCCGCTGGCGCCCACGGCGCTCGCCACGTTCGCCGCCTTCGCCGTCACCGCGCTTGCAGCGCGCTTCCGTCATGCCGGCATCGTCTACATCGTGCTCGCCCTTCTGGCCATGCTCGCGTTCGTGATGGGCGCCTACGGCTTCTCGTTTACCGCCGGCGTCGACCACGAGGCGACTGTCGCAGCCACGCTGCAGGTCGCCACTGTGCTGGAATCGGCCATCACGAGCGCCTACCCTCCCGCCGCCTGGGCAGCCGCCGGCATCGCAAGCCACGACGCGCTCTCCTTTGCCCTGTTCGCTGCGGCGTCGATCGGCGTCACCGCAGCGTGCGTCGAGGTCATGCAGCGCTTCTATCTGCGCATCAACGGCATGCTGGCCGGCAGAAGGCGCCGGGCACGCGGGCGCGCGGCCGTCGGGGCACGCCGTACCCCGTTCACGGCGATCGTCGTCAAGGAGTTCCGCACACTGCTCGGCATTCCCTCCTATGCGTTCAACTGTCTGTTCGGCTACCTGCTCATGGTCGCCATCGCGATCGCCCTGTCGGTCATGGGCCTGCGCGGCATCCTGATGTCCGGCGCCATCGACGGAATAGACCAAGACGCGCTCGCCCACATGGGAGACCGCATCTACCTCGTGATTCCGTGGGTCTTCGCCTTCTGCGCCTCCACGGGTGCCAGCTCCACCATCTCCGTCTCGCTCGAGGGGCGCTGCGCATGGATCATGGCGAGCGCGCCGCTTTCGGTGCGCACGATTCTTTGGTCCAAGCTCGCCTCCAACCTCATTCCGGTGGGGTGCTCGCTGGTGCTGAGCACGGTCATCCTGCTTGTCTCCGGGCAGATCGAGCCCCTTATCGCAATCGAGCTGCTCATCGTGAGCCTGGGTTTGTTCCACCTGTGGGCCAACGTGGGTATCGCCATCGACGCCGCCCGCCCCAACTTCTCATGGACCTCGGCCAACGAGATCGTGAAGCGTAGCATGCCCATCACGGTGAGCGTGATCGGGGGCATGGTCTGCGAATTCGGGTTCGGAGCGCTCTGCGTGGCGCTGATTCCCGACATGGCCTCGATTGCGGCGGCGCACGCGACGGCGATCGGCGTCGGCGTCGTGGCCGCGATTCTGGGACAGCTGCTCTTCATGCGCACGGCCCGTACCGCCAGGCTCTATATCGTGTAGAATCCCCGGCACCCGGGCGCAGGACCTGCCATCAGGGCGGGCTCGGCGCCCGGCCGCCTCAAAACGGACACATCCCGCCAAGGCGCCCACGCCGGGAAAAGAGCCCTCCGAACACCCCTGTCTACCTGCGGGAATGTATGAGTTTCCGCAGGTAGACACTGTATCCTCGAATCATCCACAACCTTGACCGCCCCCACCCGAAAAGGGACCGTTCGCGGCACGAAATCAACCTTAATCGGTTCTTCAGATTATTGTCCTCACCCTGAGGTACATTTCTATTGGCGCACGTAACCGACCGTCGGATTGCTTAAGGATTTAAGCGCCGGCAACGCTGAACAGGAGATGATCGCATGCGCGCCGCACCCGAGAGAAAAGAGGACCCTCACCTCGTGAAGACCGTGGAAACCACCGCTCAGAGCAAGGCAGCGACCGCGCGCCCCAAGCGCTCTAAGGACCAGCGACTCAACCTTAAGCGTTCATACGAGGCGTTTCTGGAAGCAGCGAAGAAGGCGGGAAGCTCCGCCAAGAGCGTGCGTACCCCTTCCGAGACGTGGCCTATGCGTCCATACGCAGCATCCATCTAGGCCCTCTTCAATCTATCTGCTCGCTGATAGCACGACTCGGTCTACCAACGGGCACAGCGCCCCGCGCGATTGCTCGCGCGGGGCGCTGTTATGTGTGGGGCGTCTGCCACGTTTCGCAGTAGCACACATGTGTGAAGAAATTGTGATCATAGGCGGCAAAACTGCCCCGCTGGCGCGCCCAGAAAGCAAAACGACGCACTCCATCGCTATCCCGCACTGGAGCGAATGCAGGCAAAAAACGCCTCTGACCTGCGGTTTGTGTACGAATCTTGAATCATTTCAGAATCGTTTCCAAACACCCTTGAAAGGCAAAAATCGACCGACTACACTTGCCATCGGCAAATCGGCGAGCGCGCTGAATCCCACTGTAAACGGCGCGCACGCAACCATAACACGCGATATGAAAGGAAGAACTATGGCCGCCATCAATCTGCTCCAGTCCACCGCCAAGGCTATCGTCAACCTCTTCTCCAACGAGATCAACGTCCCCGGCGTCTCCAACACCCCCTACCTCGGCCGCACCGCTCACGTCTCCCCCAAGGTCTCCTCTGAGTTCGGTCGTCTGGCCTGCTAAAGAGCTTTCAACCCAGGTACCGAAAACGCCCGTCGGCATGAGCGCCGGCGGGCGTTTTTTCTAGCTCGTTGTGATTGCAGGCTCTTCCTGCTATTTGCGGGTTGCGCAACCCGGGGCCATCTGGGCCGAAAAGCCCAAGCCCCTTGCGCGAGTGCAAATGTGGGGACGTACCTTCCGCGTGCAAAAATGCACGCGGAAGGTACGTCCCCACATTTGCACTCGCATCTACTGCAGTTGGGTGCGCACGGTGTCGGGAAGGTCGTCGGCCTGCACCTCTTCCCAGGAGATCATGCCGCGCAGAAATGCCGCGTCGAAGCGCAGGTACGCGCCGTCACGCAGCTCTCGGCTCGTATGAAACACCGTGGTTGTCTGCGACCCGTCCTCTGCATACGCTGTAAGCTCGTAGCGGTACGGCATGTCGGAATCGGCATCGTCGCGCGTCACGCAGTCGTTGTCGATCTGCGTGTAGTACACACCGCCCGTAAGCGGTGCCGACAGCGCGACATCGCCGAACTGATCCTCAAACTGCTCGCCCAGCTTCGATACGGCAAACCCCGCGCCGCCAATCAGCAGGCAGATGGCCACAGCCACAACCGCAATCACGCGTTTCATCGATATCCTCTCACATATCTTCCGACGCCCTGAATGCCCCTGGCAGGCCACCGTGGATACGGAGACCTGCCAGGGGCTCATGCAAGAGCTCGTGCCGAAGGGGTGTCCCCAGCGTGCAAAAGTGCACGCGGAAGGTACGTCCCCACATTTGCACTTGCAGGGAGGGGCGGGGCTACGGGCGGCGCCACAGGCGGACGATGAGCCAGATGACGGCGCCGGCGGCGGCCCAGCCCATGAGCGGTAGCCATGTGTCGGTGATGCTCCGGATGACTGCCGCCCATGTGACTTGGTCGAACATACGCTTAAGCCCCCTATTGCGCGTGGCGCGTGCGAATCGCGTCGCGCACGATGCCCTTGCTCATGAGGTAGGTCACGCAGAAGTAGCCGCCATAGGCGATCAGGAAGATCAGCGTGGTGAAGCCGACGGTGCCTCCAATCGTCAGGCCGCCGAACACCTCGACCAGATCGATGATGATCGACAGCGCCACGATCGAGTGGGCGACGCCCACCACCACGGGGAACACGAAGAAGATCGTCTGCTGCACCAGCACCGAATGCGAGATCTCGCGGTCCGAGGTGCCGAGCTCCGCCAGGATCCGGTAGTTCTTGCTGGCGTCCGACACGCCCGAGAGCTGCTGGATGGTGAGAATCGCCGCGCACGCCACCACCAGTACGAAGCCGATGTAGATCGCCAAATACGAGATCAGGCCGTTCATGGAGTCCACGCTCTCGTAGGTCGAGGTGCGCGTCGCCTCGACGCCCCACGCGCCGACGAGGTTGCCCGCGGTATCGGTGATGTCGCCGTACTCACGGTACTCGCCGATGTAGGCGTCGGCGTCGTCGGGGTTCACCCCGTCGGCGTAGTTGAGCATGAGATAGCTCTGGTACGGCGGCAGGTCCAGCTGATCCACCAGGCTGTCGGGCAGCACGATCGTGCCGGAGTTCATGCCGAACATCGCGTTGACGAACGTGCTCGCGTCCTCGTTCACGCGGTCCTGCACCGGGTACAGCACGCGCCCGCCGATGGTCAGCTCAACGCCTTCGCCCAGCACCTTGTCGTAGATACGGTTCACGCTCTCGCCCATATCGGACAGGATCGTATAGCCGTCCTCGCCCAAGACGATGGGGTCCATCCCGCGGAACCTCAGGTATTCGTTATAGTTGCTCTCACGCATCACCGTCAGGCCGAGTCCGGACACCCCGGTCTCGTCGATGCCCTGGGGAAGCTCCTCGTCCACCTCCTCGCAGAGGTCCAACAGGTTCACGACGGGCATGTCGGCGCCGCGCGGTGTGGATTCGTAGAGGTCCACCTGGATGGCGCCGCCGGCGATCGAGGCCAAATCGAAGGGCTGCGCATCGTCTGTCCCCGCGTTGACGGTCTGCCGGCGGCTCATCTCCATGACGTCCACGGGCTCTTCGGCCTCGGCGAACACCACGCCGCCCTCGCCGCCCGTCACCGTGGGATCGGCGTTCAGCTCGTCCACGGTAGAGCCGCTGTAGTAGACGACTACCGTCGTGTAGTCGACCGGCGTGCCCCGCTCCACCGAGGTGTTCATCACGTCGGCGAGCGACATGCCCGCGGTCACCGAGGTGATGGCCAAGAACAGCAGCATCGCGATTATGGCCATCGAGAAGCTCACCGTGTTCACCTTGGCGGCGAGCTGGCGCATGGTCACCATGTTCAGGCCGCGCCAGTACAGGCCGCGCGCCGCCTGCAGCGCCTTGAGCAAAAAGCCCGAGAGCCCAAAGAAGAACAGGATGGTGCCGATCACGACGGTCACGGTGGTGATCAGGAACTTCTGCATCCCCTCGGGCGATCCGTCGTAGGGCAGGCCATCGTTCAGTAGGCGCACGTAGGCCACCACGATCGCCGCCAGACCGACGAGGAAGACCGCCGCGGCAACCCAGGGGTTGCGCGTCCGGATCGCCTCGTTCTGCCGCCCGGCGCTCATCAGGTCGATGACGCGGGCGCGCGCCACCACGCGCAGGTTGAACACGAGCGTGACCGCAAAAATCGCCAGCAGGCAGACCACCGTGATGAACAGGGCGCTGATCGAGAAGAAGAAATGGAAGTCGGCGATCTGGGTTTTGAAGAGCGAGGCCGTGAAGAAGGTCATGAGCCATGAGAGCGCGAGTCCCAGCACGATGCCGAGCACAAGGGCCGCCGCCGAAACGATGAAGGTCTCCAGCGCCATCACGCGCGCCACCTGGCCGCGGCTCATGCCCAAAACCTGATAGAGGCCGAACTCCTTCTTGCGTCGCTTCATGATGAAGTTGTTGGCGTAGACCATGAGGAAGCCCATGACCAAGGCCAAAAACACCGTCAGGCCGCTGATGATGCCGCCGAGCGAGGTCGCCAGGCCGTCGTTGGCGATATCGACTAGGTCGACCTGGATGGAAATGGTGTTGAACGCGTAGAACACCGTGACGGCAAGCGTGAGCGTCAGCAGGTAGACCAGGTAGTCTCTTCCCGCCCGGCGCACGTTGCCCAGCGCGAGCTTACAAAGCATCGGAACCCTCACCGCCCATCATGGCAACGACCTCCATGATCCGCTCGAAGAACTCCTGGCGCTTCGACGAGCCGCGGCGCAGCTCGGTAAAGATACGGCCGTCGCGGATGAACAGCACGCGATGCGTGTAGCTCGCCGCGAAGCTGTCGTGTGTGACCATGAGCACCGTCGCCTGGTAGTCGTGATTCATGGTCTCGAAGCACTCGAGCAGCAGGCGCGCGTTCTTGGAATCGAGCGCGCCGGTGGGCTCGTCCGCCATGATGATGGCCGGATCGGTCACGAGCGCGCGAGCGGCGGCGACGCGCTGCTGCTGGCCGCCCGACATCTGGTAGGGATACTTGTCGAGCACCTCGGCGATGGAGAGGCGCTGCGCGGTGGCCTCCACGCGGCGAAGCACCTCGGCGGCCGGCACGCGGCTGATGGTAAGCGGCAGCGCGATGTTCTCGCGCGCGGTCAGCGTGTCGAGCAGGTTGGAATCCTGGAAGATGAAGCCGAGCTGCTCGCGACGGAATTTCGTCAGCTTGGACGACTTCATGCCCGTAACGTCCACGCCGCCGACCAGCACGTTGCCGCTGGTCACGGCATCGATGGTGGAGATGCAGTTGAGCAGCGTCGACTTTCCCGATCCCGACGCGCCCATAATGCCGACGAACTCGCCGCGCGCGACGGTAAACGAGACGTCCGCGAGCGCACGCGTCACGTTGTTGCGCGCGCCGTAGACCTTCTCGACGTGACGTACGTCGAGCACCGGCTGCGCCGTCGCGGCCGGTGCGGCGTGGCGGGGCGCCTCGGCACCCCCGCGCGGCGTGGTGGGCAGGGTCATGTGGACGCGCGGCGCGGTCGCATCGATGTGATCGGCCTGCACGGTCTGCTTTCTCATGGCAAACGTTCCTTTCACTCATTACGGGTGAGCCGGCCACAAACCGGCTCGCCCGAGAAGACGCACGGCTACCTGGAATTGGTCCAGAGCAGCCAGATCATGACGATCGAGAGCGCTGCCATAACCAGCAGCCACAAGACCATCTCGAGCGCACTCATCCCAACACCCTGCTTTTTCTGCTTCACATCATACGGGTTGCGCTGATACGGGTTCATGTTCGTTGCCTCCATGACAACCACCTCCTGACCCTATAGTCGCAGCACGGCCGAACGGGAGCCATCGATTTGGCTTACACCTTGATTGCGGTTTTGTAAGGTTGGTTAAGGGAGGCTTAAGGAGGCAGCGGGATCGGCATTTCCAGGGAAACGCTGGTCAATTGCTTTCGCGGCGGTCGGTTCCGTGGCGAGGCGGATGCGCGCGAAGGCAAGGAAGGCGCAGTGGTGCTGCGCCGACGCAGCCTGAGCCCGCAGGCGCCCGGCACGGGGCCGACCGGTGCGGAATGGATTGATCAGCGTTTCCCTCAGGCAGATGCGAGATGCCGCGTCGTGTACAATGGCCTTCGATCGATTGTTCGGATAGGATCGCATACGGTGAAAACAGTTCATGTAGCAGCAGGAATCATTCGGCGCGACAACGGCGACGAGGTACTCGCCGTTCAGCGGGGATACGGTTCCATGCAGGGCCTCTGGGAGTTCCCGGGCGGCAAAGTCGAACGCGGCGAGACACCCGAGCAGGCATGCGTGCGCGAGCTGGCCGAAGAGCTGCAGGTGCGCATCGTCAGCCTGCGCAACTTCTATACCGTCGAGTACGATTACGACGACTTCCACCTGTCGATGGAGTGCTTCTTCTGCCGTATCGACGAGACGGGCGACGATACCGAACCGCAGCGCAACGACCGCCAGATGGACCTTCGCTGGGTAAGCCGGCGCTCGCTCGCAACGCTCGAATGGATGCCCGCCGACCAAGGGCTGGTACAGGCCCTGGTCGAGCTGGACGATGCCGCCGAGGTGCCTCAGCAGCGCTCGGCGCAAGAGGCCACAGCTGTGGGGCGCACGCCGCGGCGCGCCTCCGGTCGCAAGCCGGGCAAGAAGCGCAAGAAAGACCTGCTTGACGGCATCGACACCTCGGATCTGAGCGCTGCGGAGACCGAGTTGGTCCGCAGGCGCGCCGCCATCAAGAAATCGATGAAGGGCAACAAGCGGGCCGACACCAAACCCGAGATGCTCGTTCGCCAGCGCCTGCGCGCCGCCGGCCTCACCGGGTACCGCCTGCAGTGGAAGAAGGCGCCCGGCCGTCCCGACATCGCCTTCCCCGGCAGGAAGATCGCCATCTTCGTCAACGGCTGCTTCTGGCACCGGTGCCCGCACTGCCATCCCAGCACGCCGAAGCGAAACACGGAGTTCTGGGAGGCCAAGTTTCGCCGCAACGTCGAGCGCGACGCACGGGCCGTCGCCGAACTCGAGCAGATGGGGTGGCTCGCCATCACCATTTGGGAGTGCGAGCTCAAGCGCGACCGCATCGATGAGACGATGGCGCGCGTTATCGATCAGATCAACTCCGCAAGCCGAGGAAACGCCGATTGATCGCCTGTGCACGCAGGCGGCTCCGCACGAAGCGCCCGCACCCACAGGGCGTACACATTTTCTTGAGGTTCACTGAGGCAAGCGGCGATGATTCCGCCCGTTTTCGCAGGTCAGATACCTTGTCACAGAACGGACAAACAGTCGTAAGGACCTCTTAAGCCATGGTGTCGAGGCCAGCTGGTCATAATGAGGACAACACATCCGAACCAGCAGCAACACCGGATGTGCCATTTGGTGGATGAGCGAGGAGGCCGAGCATGCATCCTTCCCAAAGAGCAGCAAAAGCATGGTTACCATTGCAACCATCCCAACATGCAGACGGTTTCTCCTTCCCCCCGACACAGAGAACAGGCCTCCTCGGCTCCACCGTTTCTGATCAGAAGCATCATCGCTCTCAGGATCAAGGCGTCAACCTGCAGGATTCCTTCCATCGCCTCTTGGACGCCCTGGACGAGACGAACCTGCAGCAGTGCATCGTGGCGTAAAGCCTAAACCGTGCCCCTACATGAAAAGGACCCCGAAGGGTTTCACACCCTTCGGGGTCCTTATTGTATGAACCTCTGTTAAGCCACCGTGGATACGGAGAGCTCGTGCTGGCGTGCGCCGAAGGGGTGTCCCCGGCGTGCAAAAGTGCATGCGGAAGGTACGTCCCCGATTTGCACGGGCGCCCGGCCGCCGCGGCGCCAAGCATGGGCTGGAACGAACCTGTCCCCGACCAACCCGCGAGCGCGATCGATCCGTGAGCCTCCGACTACATCAGCTCACAGACGCTCGCGGCAAACGCCACGGGATCCTCGGGCAGGATGCCTTCGACCAGCAGGGCCTGGTCGTACAGCAGGCCGGCGTACAGCTTGACCTTCTCGGCGTCGCCATCCTTCTGGGCGGCGACGAGCTTGGCGAACACCGGATGCTTGGCGTTCAGCTCGAGCACGCGCTGCGTCTTGGGCAGACCGTCGAGGTCGCCCTCCGGACCGCGCTGGAGCACCTTCTCCATCTCGAGCGACAGCGGGCCTTCCGTGGTGATGCACGCCGGAGACTCGCTCTCGCCCACCAAGCGCGCGGACACCGCAACCTTCTCGACCTTGTCGCCCAAGGCGTCCTTCATGGCCTCGAACAGGTCGCCGTTCTCCTTGGTTGCCTCCTCGGCATCCTTCTTCTCGTCCTCCGTCGCCAGGTCGAGGTCGCCCGTCGCGACATTCTTGAGCTCCAGATGACGATCCTCGAGCTCAGGCTCGGCACCGTCGGCCACAGCCTTGGCGGCAGCCTCCTTGGCGGCGTCGTCCTCGTAGACCTTCGGCATGTCCTTCGCCACGTACTCGCGCATGGCCTGGAAGGTGAACTCGTCCACATCCTGCGTAAGCAGCAAGACGTCGTAGCCGCGCGCCAGCACACCGGTCACGACCGGCATCTTCTCCAGACGCTCGCGCGAATCGCCGGCAGCGTAGTAGATGGCCTTCTGTCCCTCGGGCATGGCGTGCGCGTACTCGGACAGCGTCACCATCTTCTTCTCGCGCGCGCTGTAGAACAGCAGCAGGTCGGCAAGCTCGTCGGCCTTCATGCCGTAGCTCGAATAGATGCCGTACTTGAGGCCGCGGCCGAAGTTCTCGAAGAACGTCTCGTAGGCGTCGCGGTCGTCATCGCGCATGCTCTCGAGCTCGCTCGTGATCTTCTTCTCGACACGGCGGGCGATGGCGCGCAGCTGGCGATCGTGCTGGAGCGTCTCGCGCGAGATGTTGAGCGACACATCGGCCGAATCAATCACGCCGCGGACGAAGTTGTAGTAATCCGGCAGCAGGTCGGCGCACTTCTCCATGATGAGGACGTTGGAGCTGTACAGCGCCAGGCCCTTTTCGTAATCCCTGCTGTACAGGTCGAACGGCGCGCGGCCGGGGATGAACAGAAGCGCGTCGTACTCGAGCGTGCCCTCGGCATGGAAGCTGACAGTGCGCGCCGGATCCTCAAAGTCGTGGAACGTGGACTTGTAGAACTCGTTGTAGTCGGACTGCTCGACATCGGAG
Organism: Collinsella ihumii; assembly: GCF_030385545.1. Taxonomy (NCBI): domain Bacteria; kingdom Bacillati; phylum Actinomycetota; class Coriobacteriia; order Coriobacteriales; family Coriobacteriaceae; genus Collinsella; species Collinsella ihumii. The sequence goes on from NZ_JAUEIQ010000002.1 coordinate 111,560, forward strand.
GAATGCTTCCTCCAGATCGGCGTCATGGAATTGATGGTCTCGAGCTCCTGGTAGTCCTCGTACTCCGGCTTGTAATCGTCGCCCGCGTCCTCAGGCTTGGGCTTCTGACGGCTCTTGGTGACCATCATCTGAATGGGGTAGCGAACGTAGTTGCTGTAGCGCTTGATCAGATCCTTCAGCCCCCACTCGGACAGGTAGCGATCGTAGTCCTCGCCCGGCTCGCCGTTGGCGCCCTGCTCGTTGTCGCGCAGCGTCAGGATGATGTCGGTGCCGTGGCCGTCGCGCTCGCCCGGCTCGATGGTATAGCCCTCGAGACCGTCGCTCTCCCAGACGTTAGCCTCGTTGGAACCGAATGCGCGGCTCACGACGCGCACGTGCTTGGCGACCATGAACGCCGAGTAGAAGCCCACGCCGAACTGGCCGATGATATCCACCGCGTCGCCCTGGCTCTCGGCGTTCTCCGCCTTGAACTCCTGGCTTCCGGAGTGTGCGATGGTGCCGAGGTTCTTCTCAAGCTCCTCGCCCGTCATACCGATACCGTTATCCGAGATGGTGAGCGTGCGCGCATCCTTGTCAAACGACACGCGGATTGCCAAGTCCTCGTCATCCAGCTTGACGCTTTCGTCGGAGAGGCTCTTGAAATTCAGCTTGTCGACAGCGTCCGATGCGTTGGAGATGAGCTCGCGCAGGAAGATCTCCTTGTTGGTGTAGATGGAGTTGATCATAAGGTCGAGCAGCTTTTTGCTCTCTGTCTTGAACTCGCGCATATGCATCCTTTCCGGTTCCCAAACCTGATGTATTCAGACTTAGATTTTATAACCATAGGGCGCGCAAGTATTCAGATCGAGCAGAAAAGGCGCAATTGAGCGCAACAGGACGCAACAATCCAACTGATTTCAGGTATTTTTCTATGCCAGAATAGCAACCGGACAAACCGGCCAATTAGCGCATATGGCGGCCGCGGATGGGGAACTTGGCACGCGCTTCGGCGAGATAGCGGTAATGCTCGGGGATATGGGCATCGCTCGCGATGTAAGAGTACATGAACTCGTCGAACATGAGCTTGGCGGGGCGCTTCTCGCGACCCAGGCGACCGCCTGCGATAAAGTCCGCGGACGCCTGCAGCTTGCACCCCATGCGCATCAGGCGGACGGCGACGTTGAGGTCGTCCTGGATGGCCCGATACCGCTCGGGATGTGCGATGATGACCTCGTAGCCTCGACCCTGAAGCTCGTAGATCGTGCGCTCGTACTCCCGGAACTCGAGCTTGCCCGCATGCGTCGACAGCTCGAGCAGGAACTCGTTCGTTCCATCGAAGTGCAGATAGTCGACCCAATCCATGCCAAGGTCCATGAGCTTGGCATGGTTGACCTCGAACCCCATCTGCAAGGGGAATCCGTCCGCATGCGCGACGAGCAGCTCATAGGCATCCCACATGGCGTCGTAGTCGAAGTAGGGGTCGCGGCAGTGCGGCGTGCACACGATGCTGGTCACGCCCGCGGCCTTCGCGGCCTCGAGCATGGCAAGGCTCTCGTCGAGGTCCGCGGCCCCGTCATCAACTCCCGGAAGGATATGGCTGTGGATATCGCGCATGGTCGGGACAGGCTCGCTTACGAACGGCGAGATGTGCGGCTCTTAGAGGTAAGCCCGGTCGACGGAACGACGCCCTGGGCGGCACCGCGCGTGTCGGCGGCAGCCCGCGCCGGAGCGGCCGCAGGAGCATCGGAGGTGTCGGAGGTGCGAACCTTCTTGCCGTCCTTGGTGTAATACGAGTAGTAGTAGTCGCTGACCTCGGTCTCGCAGTAATTCATGACCGTGCCGATGATGTTGACCTCGGCCTTCTTGAGCTGGTCGACGGCCGCCACGATCTCAGCGCGCTTGGTGAAGTTCTCGCGGATGACGAACAGGAGGCCGTCGGACAGATGACCCACCTCGGCGGCGTCGATGAACGTGCCCACGGGAGGCGTATCGAAGATCACGTACTGGAACGTGGACTTCAGCGCCTTCACCAGGTTCGCGAAGCGACGGGAGGCAATGATATCGGCGGGATTGGGGATATGCGGCTCGGAGTCCAGGAAGAACAGGTTCTTCTGGCTGGTCTCGACGACGGCATCCTCAAGACGCATCTGCTCGGAGAGCACGGCGTACAGACCGCCGCGCGAATGGACGCCGATCATGTCGGCCATGCTGCGGCGGCGCATGTCGCACTCGACCAGCACGACGCGCTTGCCGCTCGTCGCGATGGCCTGCGCCAGGTTGAGCGCAACCGTCGACTTGCCCTCGTTGGGCGCCGTCGAGGTGACCGTGATGACGCGAATCGGGTCGTCAAGGCTTGCGAAGCGGATATTGGCAAGAAGGGTCTTCGCCGCGTTCTGAACAACGAGGCGATCGGCAGTGGCTTTACTCCTAGGCATGTTACTTACCACCCTTCATAGCAGGGATGCGACCGACCACGGGGATACCGAGCAGCTCCTCGGCGTCCTCGGCGCTGCGGACGCGCGTGTTGAGCATATCCATGAGGACGACGATGGCGACAGCCAAAAACAGGCCGGCCATGAAGGCGACGGCGATGTAGAGCAGGCGGTTGGGGCCGCTCGGCGCATCGGGGGCAACGGCCTCGTCGATCACGTTGATGCTGTCGGCGACCTGGACGTCCTGGGCGACGACGGAAACCTGCTGGGCCATCTCGTTGGCGACGCTGGCAGCGCTCTCGGCATCCGGACCGTCAACCGACAGGGTGATGACGCGGGTCGTCGTCTCGCTCGCGACGCTGATGTCGAAGTCATCGAGATCCTCGAGGCCGAGCGCCTCGGCGGCATCCTGCCTGACTCGATCGCTCTCGAGCAGCGCGGCGACGTCGTTGGCCAGAAGCTGGCTCGCCGTAAGCTCGTTGTAGTTGGTCGTCTGCCCCTGGGCCGCGCTCGAGCTCGCCAAGATGTACATGCTCGTCTGGGCCGTGTAGGTGTTGCGCATGACCGCGAAGCTGGCAACGGCCATGACCAATGCACAGGCAACTGGAAGCACAATCACCAGCTGCATATGCTTCTTGAGCAGCTGGAACAGTTCGAGCAGTGTCATCGAACGAACCTTTCACTATTCCCTTGCTCGCCGGGAGTCCTCGGCGCACACGACAGCTCGCCCGCGCAGACCGAGCGGCCCGCGAGAACAGCTGCCATCTTGTAAACCTTCAACATGGTATCGTAAACGACCGCATAAACGATGGGTTTATACATTACGGACGACGTTCTCGTTAAAAATGCAGAGATTATCAAATGCAACGTGCGGAGCGGACGCTACATCAGGTCCTCGATCTGCATGGCCTCCTTGGGAAAGCGCACCGTGATGGTCGTCCCCTCCCCCAGCGTGCTGTCGACCGAGATCGTTGCATCGTGGAACATGGCGGCATGCTTGACGATGGCGAGTCCCAGCCCGGTGCCGCCGCGCGCCTTGGAGCGGCTCTTGTCCACCCGGTAGAAGCGCTCGAAGATCTTGTCCTGCTCCTCCGGGGCGATACCGATGCCGGTGTCCTCCACGCTGACATAAGGGGCGCCGTCCTCCATGCCGCAGCGCAGCGTGACCGAGCCGTGGGGTTTGTTATAGCGAATGGCGTTGCTCGCCAGGTTGTACACCAGCTCGTCGAGCAGACGCGGCACGCCGAACACGATGGCCGGCTCGACGCGCAGCTGCAGCGTTATGCCGTTGACATCCGCGACGGTATCGAGACGGTGGTACACCGTGTCGATCGTGCGCGGCAGGTCGACCGGCTCGCGCGAACCCAGCACGCTGTTGGACACCTCGGCGTCGCCGCGCTCCGCCTCGTCGAGGCTCGACAAGGTCAGGATGTCGTTGACGAGCGCCGTCAGGCGACCGGCCTCCTTGTGGATGCGGCGGGCGAAATCGCGCTGATCCTCCTCATCGGCAACCATACCGCTCGCGATCAGCTCGGCGTATCCCGAAATCGCCGTCAACGGCGTCTTCAGCTCATGCGTGATGTTGGCCGTGAACTCGCGGCGCATCCGGTCGTTATCCGCCAAGACGCGCATCTGGCGCTTGAGCTCCTGGCGCTGCGTCTCGATCCGGTCGAGCATCGGGATCATCTCGCTGTAGGCATCCTGGATGTTGCGGACGGGGTGGTCGAGATCGACTTCGAGCAGCGGCGCGATGATGGCACGCGACTCCAGGCGCGCGGCCACGACGGACACGATCACGCCGAGCGCCACAAGGCCGAGCAAAGGCGGCATCATGCTGACCAGAATAGACAGGTATCCGTCCTGCTCCTGCGCGAGGCGCAAAACCGTGCCGTTATCCAGGCGAACTGCTTCATAGAGCATGATCTCGCCGAGCGTGGAGCTCGAGCGCTCCGAATCGCCGCGCCCGGTCTCGAACGCCTCGACGACCTCGGGCCGGCTGGCATGGTTGGGCATGTCCTCCACGTCCGCCTCGCTGTCGAACAGCACGGTGCCGTCGGTGTCGATCAGCGTGATGCGCGTATTGCTCAAGTCGAGGTGGTTCAGCAGGAACTTGTCGTCGGGCATGCTGTTGAGCGCCGCCGCCACGACGTCGGACTGGTTGTCGAGCTCCTCGTGCGCCAAGGCCACCAACCTGCCCTGCACGTAGGCGGTGCCGGCGAGCGAGAACACGACCACGACGAGCATGGCCACCGCGAACACGGTGGCGAACACACGGCGGGACAGGGAATGATGCGTGCTGTTTTTAGGCGTCATGGAATCACGCGCCCGGCTCGCGAGTCATCAGGCCTCTTGGCCGGCGAAGCGATAGCCCACGCCGCGCACGGTCTCGATGCAGGTGGCGCGGTCGCCAAGCTTCTGGCGCAGCGTCTGGACGTGCACGTCGACGGTACGCGAGCCGCCGTCGAAGTCCCATCCCCACACGCTTTGCAGCAGGGCCTCGCGCGAGAACACGATGCCGGGCTTGCGCATGAGATACTCGAGCAGGTCGAACTCGCGAAGCGTGAGCTTGACCTCTTCGCCATCGACCGTCACGCGACGATGGCTGGGCGACAAAACGATGCCGCCGGCGGACAGCACGTCGCTCACCTGCTTGGACATGCCGCCGCGGCGCAGCAGGGCGCGGCAACGGCTGGTGAGCTCCATGAGCGAGAACGGCTTGGTGAGGTAATCATCCGCACCGCCATCGAGCGCCACGACCTTATCGAGCTCGGTGTCTTTGGCCGTCAGCATCATGATGGGCACGGTCGCCGTCTCGGGCATGGCGCGCAGGCGGCGCATGATCTCAAGACCGTCGGTATCGGGAAGCATGATATCGAGAAGGACGGCATCGGGCACACGACGGGCCACGGCGGCTTTGAACTCGCTGTCGCAAGAAAAGCCTTCCGCCTCGATACCCTGCTGACGCAGGGCATACAGCGTCAGCCCCCTGATGTTGTCGTCGTCCTCAACGTAATAGATCATCGCGCGTCTCCGATTTCCGCTGCATTTACGAGTATCATACACCGCCGCGGGAAGAACACGGGTCGCCGCACCGCGGCGGCAGACAATCAGCCAAAACGACCAGTCAGGTAGTCGGACGTACGGCTATCCTTGGGCGCGCTGAACAGCTCCTCGGTGGGCGCGTGCTCCACGAGCTCGCCGAGGAGGAAGAACGCCACCGAGTCGGAGATGCGCGACGCCTGCTGCATGTTGTGCGTCACGACCACGAGCGTGTAGTCCTTCTTGAGCTCCATGGCGAGCTGCTCGACCATGACGGTCGAGATGGGATCGAGTGCCGAGGTGGGCTCGTCCATCAGCAGGACCTGGGGCTTGACGGCGATGGCGCGCGCGATGCACAGGCGTTGCTGCTGGCCGCCGGAAAGGCCCAGACCGGACTGCTTGAGCTTGTCTTTGACCTCGTCCCACAGGCCGGCGCCGGTCAGGGACTCCTCGACGATCTCCTCGAGCTCGGCGTGGTTCTTGATGCCGAGACCGCGCGGACCGTACGCAACGTTGTCGAAGATGCTCATTGGGAACGGGTTGGGGCGCTGGAACACCATGCCCACCTGCTGACGCAGACGGGTGACGTTGTAGTCCTGGTAGATATCGTCGCCGTCGAGGGTGATCTTGCCCTCGATGCGACAATCCTTGACCATGTCGTTCATGCGGTTCAGGCAGCGCAGCAGCGTGGACTTGCCGCAGCCGGACGGACCGATGAACGAGGTGATCTCGCGGTCGCGGATGTCGATGGAAACATCCTTCAGCGCCTGATGGTCGCCGTAGTACAGGTCGAGATGCTCGACCGACATGCGAATCGGGTTCTCGGGTTTGGGTGCCTGCGAGGGCATCGTGCCCATTTCACGCTTGTGTGCCTCTTCGAGGGCCTGCGCCATCACGTCGGCCGTCGCGGAGCGCTCCTGATCCATTTCGTTCAACCCGCTACCTCCTCAAGCAAGCTGTCATAGCTCGCTCTAGGATACGAGCCGCGTTTCATGCAGCTGAAAGCGAATTGTCAGGGAACTGTAAGCTGCCGGCGGGATCCGCCCGGCGTCCCTCACGCGTCGGGTAGGGTGATGGTGAACACGGTGTGCTCCGGCGTGGACTCGCAGGCGATGTTTCCGCCATGCGCCACGACGATCTCCTTGGCGATCGCCAGGCCCAGGCCCGCGCCGCCGCGATTCGTCGCGCGTGCCGCGTCCAGGCGGTAGAACTTCTCGAAAATGACCTTGAGCTTCGGCGCCGGGATGGGGTCGCCCTGGTTCTCGAACCGGATATGTACCTCGGCATCCACGCGCTCGGCCGAGATGAGTATCGTCGAGCCCTCGTAGCTGTACGCGATCGCGTTCTTCATGACGTTGTTGAACACGCGCGCCATCTTGTCGCCATCCACAAGCACCGTGAGCCCTGTGGGCACCTCGATCCGCGCATGCTTGTCCTGCTCGGTCAGCGTGGGATAGAACTCGTCGACGACCTGCGCGAGCATGAGGTTCAGATCCACGTAGCCGCGCGTGAGCACGATGTCGTGGAAATCGAAGCGCGTGATGTCGAAGAACTCCTCGATCAGCGCGTCGAGCCGATGGGCCTTGTCGAGCGCGACGCCGGTGAAGCGGACGCGCTGCTCCTCGGGCAGATCGGGTGCCTCGTGCAGCAGCGACAGGTATCCCACGACGCTCGCGAGCGGCGTTTTGAGGTCGTGGGCCAGATAGGTCACCAGGTCGTCCTTGCGGCTCGACTCGTCGCGCAGCGCCTGCTCGGCGGCGCGCTGACGGTCGCGCACGCGGTTCAGCGCGCCCTCGACCTCGACGAAGTCGCCGTCGACCGTGCCCCAATCATCCGGATGGTCGATAAGGCGATCGAGCATATGCCGCGAAACGATGCGGTCGGCATCGGTCTCACCGCGCTCGTAGCCGTAGTCGTAGAACGCACGCCCGACGAAGAAGATGCCGCACACGGAGATGGCGGCCAAAAAGCCGCAGAACATGAAGAGATAGTCGACGGTGAACGCGACGGGGCCGATGTTGTTCGCCACGATAGCCCCGCACATCAAGATGAGCAGCCACGGGATGCCGCCCAGCGTCACGATGCGGCGGGCGTTAACGAAACGGTCGATCAGGATGTATCCGGCAAAGAGCAGCGCGAAGAACAGGATGAAGTTGCTCAGCCCGATGACCGCGAAGTCCAGCAGCACGAGCACGACGATAGCGAGCACGCGGTGCTCGACGATGGACAGGAAGCGGTCGAACACGCGCGCGGACTGCGCGTTGCCCTGGTTCTGGGAGGCGTCGGAGGCGGACGAATCGGCCGGACGGGATCCCGTCGCATAGGTGAACGAGGAGGGCGGCTTCGCCTCCGTCGACACCGTCGTGGCACTCGCCGAACTCACCGGAGAACCGGCGCCTTGCGGCTCGGACGCGCGCGAGGCGGGGCTCCACGCCTCGCTCCCCTGCGTGTTTGGCATGCCGGTCACCGGGTTGACCGGTGCATGCTCGGATGACCTCGGCTGACGTCCCTCACGCTTCAATCGCGCACCCCGCTTTCCAGATTACTGAGAAACATGAAAAGTATCGGCATGGCTCAAGTATAAAAAGCGGAATGGCACACGAAAACGAAAGACTTGCTTAATTCAATCGGGCTTCGCATTGAAGAAGATAGCGCTGATTGAATCGATCGGCGCTTCCCCGGTGACCCTCTCGGCCAATCAGCTCGGAAGCTTCGCGATGGACGGGATAAAAGGACGGATGACCTTCAAGGGAATCGACCGCAACCTCAAATGCATCGAGCAGCCGTATGGCCGCGTTTGACATTCCGAGCACTCCGGAAATTTTAGGTCTTTTCGACTCCTCGGGGAACGTAGTACTTTCAAATGGCTCGATACGGTCCGTTCGGGTCAAGCCCGTTTTCAGGGATTGAATGACCCCGAATAGAAAGGCTAAAGGGACATACCGAGTTTAGCTTGTAACTATCAGCATGAGTTGCATTCAACGGCTCAGTTCGGTGCAATTTCGGTGCAACATCTATCCCATTCATTAAGAAACTCTACATTTACCTGCGTAAACGCTATCCCTCGATGGTGTACCCAACGCCCCAGATATTCTTGATGAACCTCGGGTTGGCGGCGTCGTCGCCGATCTTCTCGCGCAGGTGGCGGATGTGCACCATCACGGTATTCGACGAGCTCGACATGTACTCTTCACCCCATACGGCGCGGAACAGCTCCTCGACCGAGACGACGCGGCCGCGGTTTTCCACCAGGTAGAGCAGGATCGAGTATTCGAGCGGCGTGCAGCGCACGGGACGCTCGTCGACCATCACGGTGCGCGCGTCACGGTTGATCACCAGGCCGTCGACCGTGAGCTCGGCTGAGTCCTCCTCCTGCGCTCGGCTGCCGTAGCTGGTATATCGACGCAGCTGTGCCTTGCAGCGCGCGACGAGCTCAAGAGGCCTGAACGGCTTGACGACGTAATCGTCGGCGCCCAGCGAAAGGCCCTCGATCTTATCGTTTTGCGACCCGCGGGCCGTGAGCATGATCACGGGATAGGTATGGTCGGCACGGATGGTACGCAGCAGCTCGAACCCGTCGATATCGGGCAGCATGATATCGAGCACGGCGAGGTCGAAATCCTGCTCCAAGATGGCCTTGGCAGCCTCGGCGCCGGTATACGCAAGGGTCACCTGATAGCCCTCGTTGCGCAGGTAAATGCCCACGAGATCGGTAATCGCCTTCTCGTCATCGACAATGAGGATATGGGTATCCATCGCATGTTCTCCTTCCGACACATACTCATTATCGCCCGCCTGCGACCCGTCCACGACATGCGCACGAGGGCTTAAGCACCTTTTAAGCGCACGGACACACGGCCGACACCTCGAGGCTGGTACTTTTTTGGGACGGGGCCGTTTTCGCCCATGCCGGCGCGCTTGCATCGGCATGGGCGAAAACGGCCCCGTCCAAAAAAGCACCAGCCATGTATACTTCTGCTACTCAGCATAGAAAGCGAACGTCATGCATACCTCAAATCATCTCCGAACCTTTGCCGCACGGGCCGTCAGCGCCGTTGCGGGCGCGGCCCTGGCGCTCTCCGTCATCTGGGCCCCCGCTCCCGCATGCGCGACCCAGCTCGACACCGATATCGTGCTCGGCACACCGGAATCCGAACGCCAGGATCCCGCCAACGATCGCCCCGACATCAGCGCGCGTAACGCCATCGTCGTGGGCCAGGACGGCACCGTCTACTTCGAGCGCGCAGCGGACGACCGTGTCAAGATCGCCTCGATCACCAAGATCATGACGGCCATCGTCGCGATCGAGAACTCGTCGCTCGAGGACACCGTCACGGTCGACCACGCGGCAGCGACCGTCGGCCAGTCGTCCGCCAACCTGCGGGAGGGCGATGTCCTGACCATGGAGGAGGCCCTGCGCGCGCTGCTCATCCCCTCGGGCAACGACGCGGCCATGGCCATCGCCGCCACGGTGGGCGCCAAACTCGACCCGGCGAGCACCGATTTCGTCGGTACCTTCGTTCAGGCCATGAACGACAAGGCCGCCGAGCTGGGCATGACGAACACCAAGTTCACCAACCCTCACGGCCTGGATTTCGACGGTTGGGAGGGCGACATGTACTCCACCGCGCGCGACGTGGCGACCATGCTCGCCTATGCCATGCAAAACGAAACGTTTCGGCAGGTCGACGGCAGCGACAACGACGTCATCACGGTCAACGGCGCCGACGGTACCGAGCGCTCCATCACCATGACGCGCTACAACACGCTGCTGGGCACCGAAGGCAATATCGGCGGCAAGACGGGCAGCACCTACGAGGCGCTCGACTGCTTCGCAGGCGCCTGGTCGCGCGACCTGGGCGGCGAGCTGTACACCGTCGTGCTCGGCTGCGAGGGCGTCGACGTGCGCCTGCAGGAGTCGTTGGCGCTCGCCAACTGGTATTACAACCACACGGTCGCATACCCGCTCATCACGACCGATGAGACGGCGTCGGACGGCACGCCGCTCGTCGCCGCCGTTCCGCATGCCGACTGGACCGACAAGACCGTGGACATCACGGTCTCCGACCCCGGCCAAACGGTCACGGTGTTCAGCCTTGCCGGCGATATCGAGCAGGACCTTGAGTTCGATACGCTCAGCGGCGACGTTGAGGACGGACAGGGCGCGGGCACGCTCACGCTCTCGCAAGATGGCGCCGAGATCGCATCGTGCGAGCTCGTGACCGCCGAGTCGGTCGACGCCCCCGACCCCCTCAGCTGGATCCTCGTGCAGCTCGACCGCCTCGTTCGACTCGTGACGGGAGAGCCCGCCAGCGTCGAGGCGGACATCTACACGCAGGCGCTGCCCGCAACCGAACTCGACGCCGCCTAGAACCGCCTGCTTTATCATGAAAAACCTCCGCCAGGTAGCCGTATCCACGGCGGTCTGGCGGAGGTTTTTCATGAAATAGCATGGGGCGGAGACGGGGCGGGGAGTCCCGTCGGCCTGGCGGAGGCAGCCGCATCCGCCCGTGTGTGAAACCGCACCTTGGTAAAAGGTTTAACCAAGGTGGGTGGGCACCTCGTTTTGAATTTGGTATCAACTCGTGGGCAAGAAGGGCCGCTTGCGGGCGGATCAGAGGTGCCTCCCGGGCCCTTCGGAACCGGTCGGATAAAGAACCCGCAGATCACAGGCTTATCAGATATGGCCGTTTCACATCTATACTTCCCGATTTGATACCAAATTCATTTCCAATATATAATGACCCCTTCTTTTCTGGGGTTTTGCGGTGCGGTTTCCCCACCGTTCGCATACGGGACCCCGGAATCTGCTGACCGTACCGACGAACCGCCTGCGCCGAGCGCTCCCCAGAAACGCTGATGTGTGTCCCGATGTGCTGCGGGCCATCGGCAAAACCGCGGGATTACCCTCTAACAGGGCCCCGTAACTGTACCCCGAACTGCGGGAGAGGGCCCCTCGAGGGGCCCTCTCCCGCAGTTCGGGGTACAGTTACGGGGCCCTGTTAGAGGGTGGCCTGGTAGATGCAATGGTTGAGCCTTGCCGCGGGGCCTCGCTTCACGATGCGCGGCGCCGCGGCCCGCGGGGCTTGAAGGCCATTGAATCAGCGCTCCCTAGAGCCCGGCTTCGCGGGCGAAGAGGTCGGCGACGGCCCGCCCTGCCTCGTCGGGCTCGATAAAGCAGGCGCCCATGCCCGCGGGCCCGCCGTAGCGCCCATGGTAATCGCTGCCGCCCGTCATCATCAAACCGTGCTGCGCCGCGGCCTCACGCGCCCGCTGCTCGTCTCCGGCATCATGGTCGGGGTGGTAGACCTCGATGCCCATCAGCCCGGCTTCAACCAGATCCGGGATGATCGACCAGGAGTCCATCTGTCCGGGATGGGCAAGCACCGGCACGCCGCCCTGCTCGCGAATCGCGCGCACCGCATCGGTCGCTTCGGGGTACGAGATGTCGCTCGCACACACGCCCGAGCCTTTGAACAGGCTGCGGTAGACCTTCTGATAGATCTCATCGAGATACGGGCGATGCACAAGCGCCTCCATGATGTGCTGCTTGTACACACCGGTGCTGGCATGGCACACCCTCCACACGGCGTCGAGCGAAAACGCGCCGTCGATCGCATCGGCGCAAGCCGCGCCCGCCCGCTCGAGCGCCTCGACGGGCTGCGGGGCCGATGCCATGACCTTGAGTATCGTCCATGCCTGCCACAAGGTGTTCGCGCTCCGCGCCCGCAGCGTCTTGCGGACCAGCCGCTCGACGGGGCCGGACCCATCGGCCGTGGCGCTCAGCCCAAAGCCGAGGATGTGGACCTTGCGGCCGGTCGCCGCGCACGCCGCCGATATCTCGAGGCCCGCGAGCACCGGGAACCCCTCCGCACGCGCGCAGGCGCGAACCGCGGCAAGCTGGCTCAGGCTGTCGTGGTCGGTCACGGCGATGCCCGCAAGGCCGGCAGCGCGCGCCTGGGCGATCAGCTCTTCAACCGTATGCGAACCATCCGAGTACACCGAATGGGAATGCAGGTCGAAGGCCCCTTCGACCGACGCCCCGTCATGCACGATGATCGGCTGCTCCATATGGTCACTCCCCTTCCGTCGGCAACGGCATGGTCAGACGATAGTGCGTCTTCACCATACCGCAGCGCTCGTAAAACCGGTGCGCATCCGTCCGCTCGAATTTGGAAGCGACCTCCATGAGCTCGCACCCTTCGGATATCGCGAGCAGGCGGGCGCGCTCGACAAGACGGGCGCCCAGCCCGGCCCCACGCTCGCCCGCAGCGACGATGAGCTCGAGGATCTCCGCCGTCGGACGCGCATGATGTATATGGTGATCGATGCGCAGGTTGAGGTACCCGGCCACGCGCCCGTCCACCTCGAGAACCAGGCAGTGCACGGCGGGATCGGAAAGCTGCGACGCAAAGGACCGAAAGAACGCGTCGTAGACGAACTGCTGGCCTTCAAGCTCGCATACCAACCGATAAATCTCCGGCGCGTCGTCCTCGCGCGCCATGCGGATATCCCAGGCCTCGCCCATGCGCACCCCCTTGCATGCATCTGATGCGGCGGCGACCGCTAGCGCATCTCGCCGGCCTGCATATTGTACTCGCGGTCGCAGACGCCTTCCATGAACTCAAGGTCATGGAAGATGCCGAGCATCGTGGTGCCGCCCTCCTTGAGCTGCTCGATCAGATCGCGGACCTTGACCTTGCTCGCGTTGTCCAGGCTCGCCGTCGGCTCATCGAGCAGCAGCAGGCGCGGACGGCGCACCATGGCGCGGGCGATGTTCAAGCGCAGCTTCTCGCCGCCAGAGAAGGTGTTGGGATACAGGTCCCACAGCTCGCGGGGAAAATCGAAATGCTCGAGCATGCGCACGGTTTCGGACTCGATCACCCGCGGGTCGTCGAACGCCTCGGCGGCGCTCGCCTCCACGATCTCGCGCGCCGTGGTGCGCGGCACACAATCGAGGAACTGGGAGATGTAGCCGATCTCGTAATTGCGCAGGTAGATGACGCGGCGCTCATCAAGGCGCGCAAGGTCGACCATCCCGAACGCGGCCGAGTCGTACCAGATGGAGCCGGTCTCGGGCAGATTCGTGCGGTAGATGCACTTGAGGATCGTGGACTTGCCCGAACCGGAGCGGCCGGTGATGCCCACGAACTCGCCGGGGGCGATGGAAAGCGAGATGTGCTCGCAGCCGCGCACGCGACGGTCGGCGGCGTGTAGGGTAAAGCCCTTCGACAGGTCCTGGATGTAGAGCATGGGGCGCACGGCATCAGCGGGCGCCGGAGCCTCGCCGGAAACGGCAACCGAGCTGATATTCATCTAACGCACCTCCAGATCGGTCACGGTCTCCTCGAGCGTCGCCGCGTCGACGGCGAAGCGCGCCGACATGGACGGAAGGGCGGGGTACCACATGCGGCTCACCACGCGGCCGTCGACCAGCGTCGCCGTGATGACCGGATAGGAGCGCTGGCCTTCCTCGACCTCGCGCACCACCAGGATGTCGGCCTTCTTGCCCTCCTCGAGGCTGCCCAGCATACCGTCGATCTTGACCGCGCGGGCGGGATTGATGGTGAGCATGGCGAACGCCTGCTCGAGCGGCAGCTTGAAGTCGCGGTGCAGCACAAACGCGCTTTGGAGCATAGCCGTGGGATAGTAGTCCGAGCACAGGCAGCGGGCCACGCCGGCGCGCACCGCATCGCGCGCGGACAGGTTGCCCGAATGGCTCTTGCCGAGCAGGATGTTCGGGGTGCCCATGACCGTGAACATGCCGCGCTCGACCGCGGCGGCGGCGACCTCCTGCGAGATGGGGAACTCGGAGATCGTGCAGCCGAGCTCGCGCATGAGATCGAGCTTGTCGATCGAGTCGTCATCATGGCTCGCCAGCGCGATGCCCTGCTCGCGCGCGATGCCGGCGAGGTAGCTGAGCTGCTCGTAGCTCAGCTTGGGCGCGGCCTGGGCATCGGCCGCCATGGCGGCGGCTTCCTGCTCGGAGAGCGACTTGCCGCGGAACGACTTGCGCCAGATCTCCATGTCGCGGTACTGGCCCTGGCCGGGCGTGTGGTCCATGAAGGAGAGCTCGTCGATCTCGCCGGCGCGCAGGTGGTGCTCGACCTGCTCGACCAGATTGACGTTATCGATCTCCAGGCGCAGGTGCAGGCGGTGGCGGATCAGATGGGCGTTGCGGCCCTCGGTGCGCTTGGCGCGCGAGATGAGCGCCATGATTTGCTCGGTGCGGTCCCACTGGCGCACCGGCTTGACGTCCATCTTGTCGTTGCCGTACACCGAAAGGGAGTGGAACATCGTCGTGATGCCGTGGGCGAGCAGCTCGCGCTCGGCCTCGAACAGCGCGGTCGGGAAATCCATCAGCACCGTCGGGCGCGGCGAGATCACCGTCTCGATGTAGTCGGAATGGATATCGATGAGACCGGGCACCACGTAGCCCCCGTGCGCATCGATAATGCCGGCACCTGTCGCTTCGGCGTCGAGCGCCCCTTGGCGCTGGATCGCCTCGATGCGGTCCTCGACCACCACGAGCTCGTAGCCGAACAGCAGCCGATCGGGCTGCACGATGATTCCGTTGCGAATGACGTACAAGGAACGACCTCCTTGGATCGCGTGATACGTTTGGGACGGGTTCAACACGCATCAGGCGTACTGCCTGCCTCAGAACCCGTCTCCCATGGACAGAAAGCTGGATTACAGCAGGGAGTAGACGAGCTCCTGCGTGTACGCGTGCTGCGGGTCCTGCATGATCTGATCGGTGAGGCCGTGCTCGATGACCTGGCCGTCGAGCATGACGATCGTGCGGTCCGCGAGAAGGCGGATCACGCCCAGGTCATGGCTGACCACGACCATCGACACGCCCAAGTCGCGGCGCAGCTGCAAGATCAGGTCGAGCACGCGCGCCTGAACCGACAGGTCCAGACCCGTGGTCACCTCGTCCAAGAACAGCATCGGCGGCTCGTTGGAGAGCGCCTTGGCGATCTGAACGCGCTGCTGCATACCGCCGGAAAACGCACGGGGCGGATCCTGCTTGCGCCGCAGGGGGATCTTCACGCGCTCGAGCAGCTCCTCGCCGCGCTTCACCATGTGGTGCACGTCGCGCACGCCTGCCGCGATCTGCTTCTCGGCGATGTTGGAGAGGCTCGAGAAATTCATGCGCAGACCCAGGTAGGGATTCTGGTAGACCATGCCGAAGATCCGGTCGCGGATGTAGCGCTGCTGCTGGCGCGACACGTCGAAGCAGTTCGCGGCGCCCCCGTCGAACGCGGCCACGCGCATATCGCCCTCAGTCGGGTCCTGGTCGAAGTAGAGGCACTGCATGAGCGTCGACTTGCCGGAGCCCGACTCGCCCACGATGCCCAGGATCTCGCCGGGATGCACCTCGAGCGACACGTTGCGAACCGCGTGCACCGTACCGCACACGGGGCAGATGTTGCGCTCGAGCTCGGCACGGGGATCGGCGCAATACGGGCAGCCGGCGCCGAAGCGCTTGGAGAGCCCGCATACCTTGAGCACGGGCGCATCATCGCAAAAGACGTGCTCGACGGGCACGGGAGTTGTCTGTGGCGTCACCATGGTCTCACGCCTCGCTTTCTTGTTCGGCGGCATGCTGCGCGCAGAAATCGGTGTCGGAGCACTGCCACACCTGCTCACCGGTTACAGGGTCGACGGTCTGGGTGAGGTACACGCCCGTCGCCCCGCACACATGGCAGCTCGCGCCCTCGAACTCCTCGGTCACGAAGGGATAGTCATCAAAGGCGAGCGACTCGACATGGGTGTAGGGCGGCACCGCGTAGATTTTCTTCTCGCGTCCGGCACCCAGCAGCGTGAGGTTCTCGGCCATGTTGAGCTTGGCGTTGTCGTAACGGGGAATGGGGCTCGGCGCCATGACGTAGCGCCCCTCGACCATCACGGGATGGTCGGCGCCCGTGGTCGTGGTGCCGTAGCGCACGATCTGCTCGAACAGCTCCAGATAGGCACCGGTGTACTCCGCCTCGGCGTGCAGGCGCTTGGTCACCGTCTCGCGCGCCTCGTAGGTGCGCAGCGGCTCGGGCGTGGGAACCTGCAGCACAAGCAGCTGGTCGCGGGTGAGCGGGCGCTCGGGGATACGGTGGCGGCTCTGGATGAGCGTGGCGTCCTGCGTGACCGTCGTGGTGTCCACGCCGGTCGTCTCGTGGACGAGGCCGCGAATCGACACAGCGTTCACGCTCGCGTCGGAGCCCTGGTCAATGACCTTGAGGACGTCATCCGGCCCGATGCACGAGAGCGTCAGCTGCAGGCCGCCCGTGCCCCAGCCGCGCCCGATGGGCATCTCGCGGCTCGCGAACGGCACCTGGTAGCCGGGAATCGCCACGCCCTTGAGGATGGCGCGACGGATCTCGCGCTTGGAGCCCTCGTCCAAGAAGGCGAAGTTGTAGTTCTTACGCATCGGCCTCGCCTCCCTTCTCGGCAACAGAGCGCAGCGCCGAGTCGAGCTTGCTCTGGAACGTCACGTAGTGGGGCAGCTTGAGATGGGAGATGAAGCCGGTCGCCTCGACGCCGTCGATGTGGTAGAGGACGAACTCCTGGTCCTGCGTGGGGAATCGCACGTCGTCCGCCCGCAGGCTGTGGTCGAGCACGCTCATGGCGATGGCCTTGCTCTCATCGGTGCCCACCACCAGGCCGTAGCCCACGTCGAGCGCCGAGCGGTGCTCGCCCTGCTCGTCCACCTCGTCGGCCACGATCAGGCTCTCGACCTCGGTCACCGGGATGGAACCCAGGTAATAGGCGTCCTCCGCCGGCGCGTCGGCCACGGCGCCGGGTGCGTCGATCTCGACGGCGACCGAACCGCGGCGCAGCTCGCCCACCGTGGGGTGCGACAGGCCGAAACCGCGAATCGCCGCGTAGCCGATCGCGATGACCGCCTGCGTGAGGCCGCGCGACAGAGCCTGCAGGATCACGCTGCGCGGCGCGGGAAACGACAGCGGGGTCTTGGTGATGTCGACCGGCTCGGTGTTGTCGACCGGCCAGTCGCGCACCATGTCGATGGAGCGCAGGTAGGTCAGCACGCGGGGCACGCGGGCAAGCGCGTCGGGGGCGGTAGGCACGGCGGTGTCGGCCAGGCGCTCCGCCAGCTCGCGCGCCCGGTCGCGCACCGAGGCCTGCGTCTCGTCGGCCAGCTCGAACTCGATGAGACGATGCGAGTAATCGCGCGTGGCGCCGAGGATCTGGCCGCCCTCGATGTCCTTGAACGCAGCGGAGATGCGGCGGTCGACGCGCATCTCGTCGGTGTCGATCACGCGCGAGGTGTAGAGCCGCTCAAGCGTGGAGCGGTAGGCGCGCATGAGGAACACCGCCTCTTCCACCGATCCGCATGCCTGCTTGACGGCGGTCGCCGCGACCTCGGGCGCCCACAGCGAGCCCTCGGATTCCACCTGCTGAACCAATTCGGGCAGGCAGGACAAGATGGTGTCCACGTCGAGCGCGAGCCCGCCGGCCACGCGCTTGCGTTCGATGAGGTCGAGCGAGGTCGCGATGGCCTGCTCGCCTCCGGTCACCGCTACATACCCCATGCGGCACCCCCTTCTTCTCGCGCCGCCTCATCCAGGCGACGGACGCGCGTCGTGCGCGGCAGGCACAGCACGTGGCCGGCCGCATCGACGAAGACCAGGTCGATGCCGCACGGGAACTCGTCGCCGCGCTCGAGGCGGGCCTCCACGATCTCCGTACGGTCGAGCTCGATGCGCGCCGTCTCGCGGATACCGGGGCCGGACAGCTCCCAAGACGACACGTCCGCCCCGCCGGCACGTGCGCCCGTGAGGCAGCCGTCGCGGTCGGAGCCGAGCAGCGTGTCGCACACGACGATGCAGGTGGCGCCGAGCTGCGGGTCGAGCAGCGTTCCCGCAGACAGCGCCGTGACGAACGCCCGCGCCTGTTGCCCGCGAACCGATGCGGGCACGAAGCCGAAGGCCGCCGTCTGGGCATCGCGCATGGCCACATGGGTCCTGCGGGCGAGCACCGTCGCGGCGACATCCCCCGCGGGTCCCGCCACCGCGACCGATGTCGCCGCATCCAGCACCACATCGGCCAGCACCAGCGCGGACTCGGGAAGCCCGGAGGCGTCCGCATCCGCCACGTCGCCCTGCGCACGGGCAGCGAGCTCCGTCACCTCTCCGGGACGCGCCATGGCGTCGAGCAGCGCACGGAACGCGCGCTGCAGATAGAACGCGCGATCGTCGGCAGCGGACTCGCGCTCAAACACCTCGCGCATCATTTCGCCACCGCCTGCACGCTCATATCCTGACCGCCCATCTCATCGAAGCTCACGCGCGAGCCCATGACGACTGCCGCCTCCTGCGCGCGACGCCGCTCCAGCTCGCGCCCGGCGTCGTCGATCCTGCGATCGATCTCGGCCACGACGCGCGGCGTCGGCTCGACCGCATAGGCGGCGTCGATGGTCGCCAGGCTGCGCGCGAACGCGCCGTCGGCGCCCAGCACCACGCCGAGCCCCTCCACATCGCCGATGCGCACGCGGCACTCGCTCATGAGCGCCTCGCCCAGGTAAAACCGGCTGTTGCGCGCCGTCTCGCGCACCTGGTTCATCACCAGCCCCTGGCGCGGCGGCACGACCACGCGCACCTCGAGCTCGCGCTCGATGGCACGCGCCGCGTCATGCGCCAGCGCGGGCCCGCTCTCCACGAGGATCTCGGTCCTCGCCCGTCTCGATAACATGTGCGGTTGTTCTCCTTACTTCTTAGTAGTCACGATGGGGACCTGCCCCGATCGACCGTGGGCTTTACGAGTCGGCCAAGATGTAGCGCTTGCGCAGGCGCACGCTCACGAACTCGAGCACAAAGGCCACGATCAGGCAGACGTACACGATCACGCCGACCTCATGGAGGTTGTAGTAGCGGCTGCCCGCCTGATACAGCTGGAATCCGATGCCGCCCGCGCCGGCGAATGCGCCCACGGCCACGGCGTTGGTGAAATTGATCTCCAAGCGGATGAAGGTCCACGACAGCAACTTGGTGATCGTCGCGGGCGTCACGGCCTGGAACACGACCTGCCAAAAGCTCGCGCCGCTCGCGCGCAGCGCCTCGATCACGCCCTCATCGATCTCCTCGAAGCTCTCCGAGTAGCTTTTCACCAGATAGGCGATGGAGTGGAACGAGATGCCGAGCACCGCGGCTTCCGAGCCGAGTCCGATGGCGACCGTGAACACGAGCACCCACAGGATGGTCGGGATGGAACGGATGATGGCGACGAAGCCCTTCACGATGTTGGACGCGACCGGGCTCGAGAGGTTCGCCGCCGCGGCAAGCGCCAAGAAGAACGACACGATGGCCGACAGCACGGTGCAGATCGCGGTGATCGCGACGGTGATGACCGCGCTCTCGATCACGGTGCCCCAGGTGAAGTGGCCCGCGCCGAACGGCGGGTCGAGAGCGGGCTGCAGCATCATCGCCCCGAAATCGGCGAACGCCTGGCGTGCCGCCGCGAGCAGGTCGACCGTGCCGTACCCCATGCGCGCAAACGTCACCACGGTGAGCGCCACGAGCACGATGAGGGTGAGCTGCACCGAGAGGTTGCGCTCGCGCACCGAGGTGAGGCGGATGTGTCCGCGCGCGTCGCGTTCGAGCACATCGGCCGCGCCCTTGGTCAGAGTTGCGCTCGTCATTAGATCATCGACCTCCTCGCCGCATTCGAAATCGCCTCGATGACCAGCACGAACACGATGGTCACCACGATGACCAGGCCGGCCGTGTCATAGCGAAACGACGTGTAGTACAGGTTGAACACGAAACCGATGCCCGTGCCCGTGAGCAGGCCGATGAGCGTCGCCGAGCGGATGTTGGTCTCGACCATGTAGAGCATCCAGCTCATGAGGTCGGCCACTGCGAGCGGCAGGCCCGCCTGGAACACCACCTGCCAGTAGGAGGCGCCGCAGCTGCGCAGCGCCTCGACGGGCCCTGTGGGGATCTCGTCGAACGTATCCAAGAAGAAGCGCATGAGCTGGCCGAACGTCGTCAAGAACAGCGCGAGGAAGCCCGTGAACTCGTTTTGCTTGAACGACAGGAGCAGCAGCAGCGCCCAGGCGATCATCGGGATGTTGCGGAAGATGCTCGCGATCGCGCGGATGACGCCGCGCACGGGCGCGCACTCGACGCCGATCGAAGAGGAGCCGAGAACCGAGAACGCGATGCCGCAGACCGCGGCGATGACCGTGGCGGCCACGGAATCGAGCGCCGTCGAGATCGTCTGCTCCACCACCATCGGCAGGTTGGCGAGCGACTCGACCGTCGGCACGAAGTTCTGGAACATCCACACGAACGCCGCCGGGATGGAGCTGACCGCGTAGCCGAGGCTGAAGTTGCAGATCAGCGAGCACAGCTGGAACAGCACGACGATCGCGACCAGCGCGGCGAGGGTGCGCGCCTGGCGACGGCGGAACCAAGACAGGTCGGGGGCCGCGGCGTCGCTTTTGCGCGCAGCCGCCTGCGCGGCGCTCATCGCGCGCCTCCCGCGGCCTCGGCGGACACGGCCATGCCCTCGCCGACAAGGGTCGGGATGGCCGCAGGCGCGTTGATGGAGACGTCGACGACCTCGTCCATCTGACCCTCGTAGATGCTGCGGATGACCTGCGGCGTCGCCTCGTCGGGCGTGCCCTCGAACACCTTCTGGCCGGCGCGCAGGCCGATGATGCGATCGGAGTACTCGAGCGCGAAATCGACCTGGTGCAGGTTGACGATGCACGTGATTCCGCGCTGACGGGTCAGGCGCTGCAGCGTCTCCATCACCATGCGCGAGCTCTTGGGGTCAAGGCTCGCGATCGGCTCGTCGCACAGCATGATCTTGGGCTCCTGCATCAGCGAGCGCGCGATGCCCACGCGCTGCTTCTGGCCACCGGACAGCTGATCGGCGCGGCGGTAGGCGAACTCGCCCAATCCGACCTCGTCGAGCAGCTCGAAGGTGCGCAGCTTCTCCTCCTCGGTGTAGAGGCCCAGGCTGCCCGCAAGCGCGTTTTTGTACCCAAGGCGGCCGTGCAGCACGTTCTGGATGGCGGTCAGGCGATACACCAGGTTGTAGTTCTGGAAGATCATCGCGATCTCGCGATGGACCTCGCGCAGCTTGCCGCGGCCGAGGTGGGTGATGTCGCGCCCATCGAAGGTAATGGTGCCCTCGGTCGGCTCGATCAGGCGGTTGATGCTGCGCAGCAGCGTCGACTTGCCGGCGCCCGAAGGACCGATCACGGTGATGAACTCTCCGGGGTCCGCCGTGAAGCTCACGCCCGAAAGCGCGCTCGCGGTCCCCTCCGCAGCGCCGCGACGACGGGCTTCGTAGCTTTTGCCCAGATCGTCGATGACCAGCAGATGATTCGATGTGCTCATGCTTCTCCATCTCTTTTGCTCAGATACCTGCAGACCTGCATGGGAAAACGCGGGCGCCCGCCACGGGGTGCCCGGCGCAACGTGCAAATTGGGGACGTACCTTCTGCGTGCACTTTTGCATGCCGGGGACACCCCTTCGGCGTGGATGGGTTGAAACGAACCCGTCCCCAATCAACCCATTTACGCCAGCGCGCGGATGGGGTCGTACCACTCGTCATCGACCGCGATGAAGCCGGCGGTGTCGCCCTTGCTCCAGATAGCGCCGGTGCCCTCGGCGTCCTCGGGTGCGAACAGCTGCTCGTTGTCGGCGACCTCGGTGGAGGTCATGCCCTCGAGGATCTTGTCCTTGATGTCCTCGGGCAGCACGTCGGCGTTGTAGACGATGGGGCCGTTCAGGACGGGCGTGGACTGGATGATGCCGAACTCCTTGCCCTGGACGCGGTCGAAGGGCTGGGCGGCACCCTCGGCCACGCCGTAGACGGAGCCGGGCTGGTTCACGGCGTCGCGCTCGCCCTCGGGCACAGCGAGGTACATGTCGACGTCGATGTCGTCGAACGCGGCCACGTCGGCGTCGCCCTGCAGCAGGTTCACGCAGGAACCGGGGTGGGAGTTACCGAACAGGACCTGGGAGAAGAAGCCGGGCTGGGCCAGCTCGTCGGTGGAGGTCACGTCATCGGGGAACTCGGTCATGATGGCGTTGCAGGGAACCTTGAAGCCGGAGGTCGAGGTCTGGGAGACGAAGCTCATGCGCTTGCCCTTGATGTTCTTGATGGAGTAGCCGGTCTCGCTCTCGGCGTCCTCGTACTCGCTCATCTGGTCAGCCGGCACGGCGATGCGGCTGTAGTACTTGGCGCCGTCGAGCGTGCCCTCGGTATCGGAGGTGGTGAACAGGGCGTGGACGTTCTCGTTCTTCTCCTGAGCCTGGATGTAGCCCTCGGCGCCGAGGTTGGCCATCTGGGCCTTGCCCGAGGAGATGGCCTCGATGGCGACGTTGTAGTCGGTGGTGGTCATGAGCTCGACCTCGACACCGGCATACTCGGACAGGACGCGGCCGAACTCCTCGCGGCCGGCATCGAACTCAGCGGCGGACTCGTTGGGCAGCCACACCATCGTGATCTTGTCGAGCGTCTCGCCATCGGACGCAGCGCTGGCGGAACCGGAATCGGTGCCGGTGGCGGCACCGCCCTTGCCGGCATCATTGCCACCGCAACCGGCAAGGCCGAGGCCGGCCACGACGGCGCTGGCGCCGAACAGGCCAAGGAAGGAACGACGAGACAGCTGAGTTTCGGTGAGATTGCGCACTTCTTCTCCTCTCGGATGCCGGATACCCGGCTGACTGAATGCATGTTCTCGCGGGGCACGCGGCCTCGTGAGTCGACGGAGAAGATGGTACGCACCGTTCGCGGCCCAAAGATCGCCGCACGCGATTCGTTGCAAAGCGCTGATTGATGTTTACGCGACTTCTGCGGGAGCGATAACACGCCCCTTGCTCAGTAGGGATTCAGGCAAATCGATGTCGGTTTTCGTAAGCGGAACGACGCGTTTTTCATCTATGTAAGGGCTGGGGCGACCCTGCTGCCCAAAGACGCCCGTTTGTTGGCGCAGTGTTTGGAATGTCAGGGCATCGTCCAGAACATATTCGGGGTCGGTACGATTTGCGGAAACATCGATCGGCCGCCGTGTCTTGCGAAAGGGGCGAAGAAGGGCCCGCTCTGTGTCATCGGCCCCGAACGACTTACTGCCCGCGGCGCTCCCTCGTCAGCTTCTTTGCCTGGACACGGGCCACCACCAGCAAAAAGAAGGTCAGCGCGAACAGCGCGTAGCTCGCCACGTGCCCATAGTGCTGAAGCGCGCCCACGCCGAACACCTCGCCCACATACGACAGCACGTACAGCACGATGGCGACGGCAAGCGCCGCAAGCATCACCTTGGTCACCGGCAGCGAGAACAGGATGTCGTTATCCACCGAGCGCTCGCGGGCGTTTGCGCGCTCGCGCTCCTTCGCCTCGCGAATCTTGTCGACATTGCTCTTCTTGCTCATGAGCCGTGGTCCCCCTTGCCGCCTAGCGACGTGCGTCCTGCTCAGCGCGACGCTCGCGCGTCAGCCGCTTTGCCGTTGTATAGGAATGGAAATACGTAAGACCGCCGATGATCAGCAGGCTGAAGCACACCATGTTGCCGCCGCGGAACAGCAGATCGCTGTCGATCGCCGTGCCGACCAGCGAGAGCGCATAGGCGATGATCGCGCCGGCGATCATGCCGTACATCGCATGCGTACCCGGCAGGCTGCGCATGATATCGCGGTCGACTGAGCGCCGATGCGTCGCGTCGGCGACTGACGCCGCCTGGCCACCAGTCGCGGCGCCATCCTGCTCGACAGCCTTCTTCTCGATCTCGGCCATGCCCGCATCCCCTCGTCTCGCCGGCCACCGCTCCATACGGCGCCGACCGCCTGTTAACCCTTAAACTTAGTACGCATGCGCGCTCATGCGGTGTACTCAAAGTGCACGCGTAGCATCTCCATGAAGGCAGCCATGGCGCGGGAGACGGGCTTCGCCTCGTGCGCGAACGCCTGAATCCACATGGAAATGGGCTCTATATCGCATGCGAGCTCGACCAGGCTCTTCCTGCGCAGGGAATGCGCCACCGAGAAGCGCGGCAGGAACGAGATGCCCACACCCTGCTCCGCCAGATGGACCAGCGTCTCGGTATTGCCGGTTTCCACCACGGGATGCAGCTGCTCGTCGCGCTCCGCAAGCAGGCACTCAAGCTCGTGCCGATAGCTCTCGCCGCGCTCGGTCAGCACGAGTGGCAGCCCGGCCAGCTCATCGATGCGCACGGGCCCGATCTGCTGCGCCATCTGCAAGGACGCCGCGAACACGATGGGTTCCTCGCGCAATACGGTGCGCTCGAGCCGCGCGATGCTGAGCTTGCGGTCCATGGTGAGCAGCACATCGAGCGTGTTGTCGAGCACCCCTTCCGCGAGCCGCTCCAGACGAGCCGTCGACACGATGAGCTCCACGCGCGGATGCCGCTCATGAAATCGGGCGAGTAGCGTCGGCAACAGGGCCGTCGCGACAGATTCGACGCTGCCGATACGCAGCGTGCCGACCAGCTGGTCGGCGTCCGCATCCGGGATACGCACCGACGCGGCGGCGCGCTCGAGCGCCGCGATCGCCTCGCGGGCGTGGAAGGCGAACGTTCTCCCCTGGTCGGTCAGGCGCGCCCCGCGCGGCATGCGGTCGAACAGCCGGGCGCCCAGCTCCCGTTCGAGCTGCTTGATCTGCATGGTGACCGCCGATTGCGTGTATCCGAGCCGTTCGGCAGCGCGCGAGAAGCTCCCGAGTTCGGCGACCTTCAGAAACGTCTCGATCTGTCGGAGCTCCATCGTCCGCCCTCTCCCATCTGCCATCAAATTATTTGAACGATATATCAGAACTATGAATTGTACAAATAGCTTATCGGCTGCAACGATGGTCAGCGTCACACATCGAGGGAAGGACGCCGCCATGTACGCAAAAGGGACTGCCACCGAGCCGGATGTCGAGCTCGCCGCCGTGCGCTTCGTCTGCGAGCTGTTCGCGCGCAACCGCCATCTATCGGAGGGGCCCGTGGTCTGCGAAGCGCCGCAGGACACGCTCGACGCCATCCGTCGTCGCGGCATCCCGCACAAAGGACGAGAGCTCGACGACGTAGTGCGCGAGATGGAGCACGACGTCATCGGCTACGGCTACAACGCCGACCATGCGCGCTTCCTCGGCTTCGTCCCCGGCCCCACCACTGCCATCTCGTGGCTTAGAGACATCATCGCCGCAGGATACAACCGCCACGCGGGCAGCTTCGCCAACTACCCGGCAGGATGCGTGGCCGAGGACACGCTGCTCGCCTGGTTCGCGGGCAAGGCGGGTTTTCCCGCCGAGACCGCAGGCGGCCTGTTCGTCTCGGGTGGCTCGATGGCCAATCTCACCGCGCTCGCGACCGCGCGCGACGCCATGCTGGCAGATGGGCAATGGGGCCGCGGCGTGGCCTATGTGTCGGAACAGACGCACAGCTCGGTCGCCAAGGGGCTGCACATCATCGGGATCCCGCGCGACCACGTGCACGCCATTCCCTGCGATAGCGCCTGGCGCATGGATACCGCGGCGCTCGAGCGGGCCATCGCCGAGGATCGGCGCGCAGACCTCATCCCGTTTGCCGTCGTGGGCACGGCGGGCAGCACCAACACGGGATCGGTCGACCCGCTGCGCGACATCGCGCGCATCTGCCGAGAGCAGCATCTCTGGATGCATGTCGACGGCGCGTTCGGCGCAAGCGTGCTCCTGACGCGCTATCGCGACATGCTCGACGGCGTCGAGCTCGCCGACTCGCTGTCGTGGGACGCGCACAAGTGGCTGTTCCAGACGTATTCGTGCGGCATGGCGCTCGTACGCGACCGCACGCACCTGCTCAAGACCTACAGCACGCACCCCGAGTACCTGCGAGACCTGGAGAACGGCTCCGACCTTGTCAACCCATGGGACCTTGGACCCGAGCTCACGCGCCCCGCGCGCGGGCTCAAGCTGTGGTTCACGCTTCAGGCGATGGGATCCGACGGCCTGGCCTCTGCCGTGGAGCACGGTTTCACGCTCGCCCGGTGGGCCGAGGACGAGTGCCGCAAGGACCCCGACATCGAGATCGTCTCACCCGCCCAGATGGCCATGGTCAATTTCCGCTTCGCCCCCGCCGGCTATCCCGACGCCGAGCTCGACGAGCTCAATCGCGAGATCTCGCGGCGCGTCGTGGCGAGCGGATACGCGGGCGTCTTCACGACGGAACTCGCCGGCAAGACCTGCCTGCGCATCTGCGCCATCCATCCCGAGGCCAAAGAGGAGGACATGCGCGGCACGATCCGGCATCTGCGCGCCCACTGCCGAGACATTCTCGCAGGGCGGTCGTAAGACGAGGCGGCCCGGAGCCCAAGGACGGAGCGGGCGAATCGGCCCCGTCCAAAACGTTCCGCCCGCTATCCGAACAGGCGCTTCGAGTTCTCCCACGCGGCGCGCAGGATATCCTCTGCGCGCTCCCCGGTGCGCTCGGCACGCTGCGACGCCAGCGTCAGGGCGGTCTGGCAGATCATGGCGGGCTCGCACTCAAGGCCTCGAATGGGCTCCGGCGCCATGTACGGGCAGTCTGTCTCGAACAGCAGGAGGTCGAGCGGGCAGGCGCAAAACGCCTCGCGGACGTCTTCGTTGCGCTTGAACGTCGCCGCACCGCCGAAGGCGATGTAGCAGCCCAGGCCGGCAAAGCGCTCCATCGTGGCCCGGTCCTCGCCAAAGCAGTGAAGCACGCACCCCGCCTCCGGGACGCCCTCCTCGCTCAGCACGCGATACGCATCCGCATGCGAGCTGCGCTCATCGTCGGTGTCCTCATGGCGGAGATGGAGTTCGACGGGCAGCCGATGCTCGTGGGCAAGCGCAAGCTGGCGGACCATGGCATGGATCTGGATATTGTGCGGCGCCGCCTCGATGTCGTCGTCAGCGTCGAAATGGTAATCGAGCCCGATCTCGCCGATGCCGCGACACCACGGATCGTCAAGCGCCTCGGCAACCTGGGCGTGGACCGCATCGGTGTAGCGCGGCGCGCCGTACGGGTGGACGCCGGCGAGATACGAGATGTGATCGAACAGCTCGGATGTCGCGCGCGCCTCGTCCACCGCACCGGTTGCCACGCCCTGGTCGAACAGCGCGCGGGCCTCGGAGATCCAGCCCTCGAGCAGCACATGGAACTCGGCGGCACTCGATGCATGCCTGCCATCCGACAAAGGATCCCAGATGGTCGTCAGCTGGCCCACGCCCGCCGCCGCCGCGCGCGCAAGCGCCGACACGGGATCGACGCGCCAAAAGCTCATGAGGTGCGCATGGGTGTCGGCCACGGGCGCCCCCGCCCAAGGCAGCTCGAACACCTTGCTTTTCTTCATATACGCCAGGCTCAGGCGAAGCGTCGGGTTGAGGCTTCCACCTTGCGCATCCTGCTCGACGAGCCCGACCTGGCCCGACTGTCCGTGCCGCTTACTCATTGTCTTCCCGCCACTTCCCGCTCAGGCACGCCGCGAGGCGCACGAAGTCCTCGACCCCGAGCGTTTCGGCGCGCGCCGTCGGCGCGATGCCGCACGCATTGAACGCGGCATCGAGCGCCGCCCTATCGAAACCCGATGCCGACATGGAGTTGCGGATCGTCTTGCGCCGCTGGGCAAACGCGGCATCGATGACCTCGCAGATGCGATCGACATCGGAGGCTTCCGACGCGAGCGGCACCTCATGGCGATCGAGGCGCACGACGGCCGAGTCCACATGGGGCGCAGGCATGAAGCAGCGCGGCGGAACCTCGAACCGGCCCGTCACACCCGCATACAGGCCGAGTTTTGCCGTGTAGCCGCCATATGTCTTGGTCCCCGGGTGCGCGGCGATTCGATCGGCGACTTCCTTCTGAACCATGACGACGACGCTGCGCAAGTCCGGCATGGTCTGGAAGAACTGCAAGATGATGGTCGCGGCGACGTTGTAGGGCAGGTTGGCCACGAGTATCTCGGGCGCCCCGCCGCACGCCTCCGCGATCCGCTCGGGTGCGACGCGCAGCGCGTCTCCCATGATGTAGGCGAAGTTGTCGTGCTCGAGGGCATGGGTCCTCAGCACGGGTTCGAGCTCCCCGTCGGCCTCGATCGAGACGACCCGCGCCGCGTCCTGCAGCAGGGCCAAGGTAAGCGTGCCGATGCCCGGCCCGACCTCCACCACGCACTCGGATCCGTCAAGGGCCGCCAGGTCCATGACCTTCTCGATCACGTGGTTATCGATCAGGAAGTTCTGGCCGAGCCTGTGCTTGGTCGCCAGGCCATAGGTCTCAAGAAGCGCCCGGGTGGCGCCGGGGTTTGCCAAAGGCGAGGTCGTCATGTCGTCTCCGTCGTCATCATGCCGGTGTATCCCGCCTATTATCCCCCACGAACCGCGGGCCCACAAAAGCCCGATGAGCCCGCTGCACACGCGGGCCGTTGCCGCTTGACCCGGGGATGCAAAACGAACTGGCCGGCGGCTCCTTGGCCCCAGACTCCGCTTATTCATGAATCAGCGGAGCCCTTTTCGGCGTTTGCCCAGGATTCGTTTATTTGACACCTCTACTATTTCATGAATAAACGAGGCGGCAGCACCCGCGACGGGCGCAAACCCCTCCCCCCGCGGCATGCAAAAAGCACCCGCCCGCACCCCGGCTCTAAGCGATGCGGGGTGCGGGCGGGTGCGAAGCGAATTGAGCGATGTCTTTCTAGTCGACCAGGCGCGGGAACAGCGCGTCGCCCTTCTCGACCGGCTGGCCGCCGGCAAGGCCGCCCCACGCGCACGCTGCGACCAGATCGTCGGTCGCGGCCTCATCGGCGCACGAGATGCGACGCAGGGCCTCGGCGCTCGTGGTGGGCATGAACGGCGCGAGCAGATGGGCGGAGATGCGGATCGCCTCGAGCAGGTTATAGATCACGAACGCCAGCTCATCGGCGCGCGCCGGATCCTTGGCGAGCGCCCAGGGCTCGGAATCCTCGATGTAATGGTTGGCCACGTGGATGAGCTCCATGGCCTCGTTGACCGCCTCGCCGTAGGCGAACGTCTCCATCTTGGCCGCATAGCGCTCGACCAGGCCGTCGGCGACCTGCGCGAGCGGGTTGGCGAACGCGTCGGCCGCGGCGGGCTTGGCCGGAGCGCAGCCGTCGAAGTACTTAGCGCTCATGTTCAGCGACCGCGACACGAGGTTGCCCCAGCTGTTGGCAAGGTCCGCGTTGTAGACCTGCTTCATGCGACCGAACGAGATCGCGCCGTCGGAGCCGGGCACCACGTCGGTCATGAAGTAGTACCGGTAGCCCTCGACGCCCATGAGGTCGATGACCTCGCGCGGAGCGATGGCGTTGCCGCGGGACTTGGACATCTTCTCGGCCTTGCCGGTCTGCTCGTTGCGGACGGTCAAGAAGCCGTGGGCGAACACGTGCTCGGGCAGGGCCTCGCCGATAGCCATGAGCATGGCCGGCCAGATCACGCAGTGGAAGCGAATGATGTCCTTGCCCACGATATGCGTCTGCGCAGGCCAACGGTACGCGAGCTCGGCGCGGGCCTCGTCGGTATCCACGCCGTAGCCGACCGCCGTCATGTAGTTCAGAAGCGCGTCGAACCACACGTAGGTCACATGGCCGTCGCCAAAGGGCAGCGGGATGCCCCAATCGATGTTGTTGCGGGAGACGGACAGGTCCTGCAGGCCGCCCTCGACGAACGTGCGGACCTCGTTCATGCGGAAATCGGGCTGCACGAAATCGGGGTGCTCGTCATAGAGCTTGAGCAGGCGATCCTGGAACTCGGAGAGCTTGAAGAACCAGCTCTCCTCCTGAATGCGCTCGAGCGGACGGCCGCAATCCGGGCACAGGTGCTGGCCTTTGGTGCCGCGCTCCTCGTCGGCCTTCTCGACCTGGGTCTCGGTGAAATAGGTCTCGTCGGGCACGCAGTACCAGCCGTCGTAGTTGCCCTTGTAGATGTAGCCGGCCTCCTTCATGCGCTCCCACAGGTACTGGACCGCATGCTCCTGGCGCTTCTCGGTGGTGCGGATGAAATCGTCGTTGGAGATCTCGAGCTCCTCCCACAGCGCATGGAACAGCGGAGCCTGGGAGTCGCACCACTCCTGCGGCGTCAGGCCGTGCGACGCCGCTGCCTCGGCGACCTTCTGGCCATGCTCGTCCATGCCGGTCAGGAACATGACGTCGTAGCCCATGGCGCGGCGGAAGCGCGCTTGGACATCGGCCATGATGGTGGAGTACGCCGTGCCCAGATGCGGGGCGGCGTTCACGTAGTAGATAGGCGTGGTGATGTAATAGGACGGTTTCGTGCTCATGACGCGCGGACCTCCCCCTCATTGACGTTGCAGTGGGTTCACAATCAATTCGCCATTGTAACGCAAACAGCACGAGCCCCTTCGGCTTGGGCAGAAAAAGGAGAGACCGCGGGATGTTGCGGGACATGTGCGCCACAAAGCGGCTCCACGCGCCCATGCGGCGCGTATGGAGCCCTAGAGCGGGTGTCGCTGCGCTATCTTTTCGGAATCGTGGTCAATTTACCCATCGAACCGGAGCTCGTCATCTAAGTGCTTAATATTAGATGTTATTATTCCGCCTGCTTCCAGAAGAGTAGCTGTGCCCTCTTGCCAGCCCTGCGGGAAAAGACGTCCCGAGCGCGCCAGTACGATATACATTATATTGTCTTTTTCTGCAGTCCAGAACGAACTTCCCGGTTCGACAGGTAAATTGACCACGATCGGGAATCAATACCGAAAACTGCGCGACACGAACGGCCGAGAAACGCCGCTCGGCCGCCTTCTCGCCCGACAGGCACCCCGCGGGCGCCCGCAACCCCAGCTTTCCTACCGCTGCTCGTCCATCTGCAAGATCAGGTTGTACACGTCGCGCTTCTTGCGGGAATACTGCTGCGCCAGGCGCTTCGAGAGCGCCGAGGTCGACTCGCCGGCGGCAAGCGCCTGCTCGATGTCGGCGCGAAGCGCCTCGTCAGGGTCGACATGCGCATCCGCCGCGACGGCGCAGCGCAGACCGGGCAGCTCGTCTGCCGTGGGCGGCGCCACGACGACGACCATCTCCCCTCGCAGCTCACCGCGCTCGCGCACCGCATCGGCAAGCTGCGGGGCCTTATCGCGCAGAACCTCCTCGTGCAGCTTGGTGAGTTCACGGCACAGCGCGACCGTGCGCGCGGGAAACACCTGCGCGATGGCATCGAGCGACGCCGCGACGCGGCGCGGCGACTCATAGAACAGCAGCGCGCCCGGTACCAGCGCAAGCTCTTGCAGGCGGCGTACGCGCTCGCCGTTCTTGCGCGGCAAGAACCCCTCGAAGAAGAAGTGCTCGCACGAGATGCCGCTCGCCACGAGCGCCGTCACGCACGCGGAGGGACCAGGGATGACCTCCACATCCGCCCCCGCCTCGCGCGCGGCATCGACCAGCACCTGACCGGGATCGGACACGCTCGGCATGCCCGCATCGGAGGCGAAGGCGACAATCTCCCCCGCAAGCACTCGCTCCACGATCTCCGGGGCGCGCGCCGCGATAATGTTCTCGTCGCACCGGATGAGCGGACGGGAGAGCTCCAGGTGGGCCAAAAGCTTCGCCGTCACCCTGGTATCTTCGCAGCATATGGCGTCGGCCGCGCGGAACGCGTCGGCCGCGCGCGGAGTCAGGTCTCCGAGGTTGCCGATGGGAGTGCCCACGATATAGAGGCGCCCGGACTGCATGCCGAATACCCCCGCCTAGTCGATCATCGCGCGCTCAAGCGGCGAGAGCGCGACGCGCGCGTCCCACGCGGGGATGCGCTTCTCGGTCTTCCACGTCTGGAAAAACCAGCCCGCCGCCTCGCCGAAGCTGGCCAGCTCGCTCGAGATGAAGACGCGTTCGTACGCGTCGCGGCCCTCCGGGGTCACCGTCGAGCTCGACATCACGGCGGCGGCGGACCACTCGCCCACGATTACCGGGAACCCGCAGGAGCGCGCTTCCTTGATGAGTCGGCGGTTGCGCGCGACGGCCTGGGAGATGCCCTTGGGCGACGTGATGTCCACCGCGGTGTCGTCGCGGTAGTGGTACAGGTGCAGATCCATGTACACGTTCTGATACTTGGCACCGCTCATGAAGCGCTTCCACATCTCGGGATGGCCCGAATCGGAGAACACCACGATCTTGTCCTCGGGCATGTGGGCGCGCACGAGCTCGTAGGCATCGCGGTAGTAATTGCGCAGGTAATGGCTCGGAATGCCCTGCGTCACGTTGAAAAGGCCGCGCCGCACGCTCATGATCGGGGAGTCGAGCAGCTCGATGCCGAGCAGCGCCGGAGACGTGCCGTAGCGCTCGGCGAGCTTGCCCAAAACGTTCAGGGCGACATGGCGGCCGTTGGACGTCGAGTGCCAATCCGCCGTGGTCTCGGGCGTGGTGGCGCTCTCGTTGGAGTCGCCCTGCCCGCCGGGCACAGTCGCCAGGTCGAGCAGGACGGTCATGTCGTACTTCTCGGCCCACTCCATGGCGCGGTCCACGTAATCGACCGCCGGGATGTGCGCGAGCGCATCGCTTTGCGAACCGAACACGTACCACGGCACCGGCAGGCGAACGGCATTGAAACCGATGGCGGACATGCGGTTGAAATCGAATTCGCTGATGAACGTCTCGTAGTGCTGGCGCAGGCGGTCGCTGTACGTCGCAGAACCCATGGCCTGCTGCAGCTCGACGTCGTTCGAGGCCCCCGTTGCCGCGTACAGCGACGGGGTGACCCAAGGCTCAGGGATAAACCAGCCGGACAGATTGACGCCGCGGATTCTCTCTGCCATCCCGACCCCTCCTTGCGAGCGGAATAAAAAAGCGTCCGGCGTTTCCGCCGGACGCTCATCAATCAAAGGGTGGCCAGAAAGGGATTCGAACCCCTGACACGAGGATTTTCAGTCCTCTGCTCTACCAACTGAGCTATCTGGCCACATCGCCTGTCGCAAGCGACGGCTAGTACAGTTTAGCAAATGCCGAAATTGGGTCAAGGGGAAAATTCAGAAATTTCGGCACGGCGGAACCGTTCGCCATCTCTGCAGGTCAGCGAGCGTGCTTCCCCATGCGCCGTCTCCGAGCGCCCCTGGCGGGGCTGCGCCCGCACATGCTCGCGGCGCCTCGTCTTGAACGCGACACCAAGACACCCGCCCGCCATCGGCCTCGAGCAGCGAGGCGCGCTCGAGCACCGCCACCGCCCCGGGACACGACACCATCCGCCACGGACGCACGCCCTCGTACAGCGCCAGCACGCGCCCGCGCACGTCCACGCAGGCGATGTCCAGCGGGTAGCGCATGAAGCACGTATGGACCGACCGGCACGAGGGGAACGCCATGACCAGCGGCAGGCCGCCCCTCCCCACAGGGTCCCTCACCGTCATGCCGAGCAGCCTTGGAGCGAATCCACGCGCCACCACCAGCTCCGCAGGCCTCCAGCCCAGCTCGTCGAGCGCACGCTCGAGCGCTTCACAGCCCTTCTCTCCCCGCATCGCTACATCACCACCCCGGGGCGCCACGGATCGATGACGACCGCGCGCTCGTGCTCCAGATACAGCGGCGCCCCCATGTCCACGCCGGCGATCGTCAGCGCGGACGGCCAGGGCGCATAGCGCATCACGCACCGGTAGGTACGCGTGACGCCCACGAGCGTCAGCAGCGACCCCAGCCCCTGGTCGTCCTCCCCCTCGAGCACGACCTCGACCTCGACGCCGCATCCCGCCATCGCCTGTGCAAGCTGCTCTTCCACCGTCGTCGTCACGGCATCGGCGCCCCCGTCGCCCACCGGGGAGACAGCGTGCGCGAGCACTACGTCGGGCGCCACGCGGTCGAACCGCGCCACGGCCGAAGCGAACATCATCGCGTTGTAGGCAACCAGCGCGAGCACGATCAGCACGGGCGCGACAATCGCCATCTCCACGGTCGCCTGCGCCCGCTCCTCGCCCATCCAGCCCTTGAGCCCGCTCATCCTCCCACCGCCTCTATCACGTCTTTGACCCGAATCGTCAACGGGATCGAGCCGCCCCACGGGAACTCGATCTCGCCCAGGCTGAACTCGTAGGAGGTGATCTCGGCCACGGGCATATACGTCAACGCCTCGGCGATGTCGCCGGGATCGGTCGTGCCGACCGGGATCCTGCGCACCAGCGACTGGACGTTGGACAGCGAAGGGATATCGGAGCGCGCGAGCACGTTCGTCGTGTCCGTGAGCACCGGCTTCTTGAGGCTCATGTCGACAGGCTGCAAGCCGAGCCCCTCGATCGCAGCGCCCAGGAGATCTTGCAGAAACGTGGCGATAGGGCCCAGCCCGATTCCTCCCGCACCGGCTACGAACTGGTCGAACAGCGAGGTGAGCCCCTCGCCGGCGGCGCTGTACCCCACGAGCAGGACGCCCCACAGGTCCATGACGGCGCCGAGGATGCCCGCCACGCCGCCGAGCACGGCATTGCGCTCCAACGAGGAGAAGAAGCTCGCGAGCACGTTGTTTTGCAGGGTCGCCTCGTCGCGGGCGAGCGCCGCCGCCGACGCCGCCCCGCGCTCCCCCAGCTCGACCGCCTCCGAGAAATCGGTCTCGAGCAGCTCGGGCGACACGATCTCGCCCGAGCCGACCACCCCGATGCAGCCGTAGCGTCCCGGCGGGGCGATCTTGGGCCGAATCACACTCAGCTCGTCGGCGATGTCCTGAAAGACGTTGCCCGCGTTTTCGGCCTCGTCCTTCGTTTGGCGCTCAAGCTCGAGCTCCCGGTTCCGGCACTCGACGTACGCATCGAGCGCCTTGGTGAACGCGCGCAGATGGTATTCGAAACCGTTGTCGATCGACGTCGATGCCGCTGGGGTCTTTCCCACGTCGCCCACGCCGAACGCGCATTCCGGGCACTCGGCCGCGTTGCCGAGCTCGACATCTGCCAGCGAGAGCTGCGGCCCCGCGTCCCCCTTGGCGCCCGGGCAGTCGGTTCCGTAGTGCAGCGTGACGCCGCCGTCCTCTATCGTCGAGGGCCACATGGCGCGCCGGTACAGGGAGCTCTGGCGAATCTCCTCGGTGTTTCTCGGCAGCAGCGGCACCGTCGAAACCACATGGTCGCCGCGCAGCTCGACCGCGGCATCGCGCAGCTCATCGCACGCGAACTGGTAGAACGCGCGACGCGCCGCCGAGTTCGCCTTCTCTTCGGTCGAGCTGTTCTTGGGCTTCTCGTTGCTCAGGCGCCAGCGGTAGTACGCACGCGCGCGGTCGAGCGCGATTTTTGGCTGCCAGCTCACGCTCGACTGGTAATCGGGATTCTCTATGGCGGACAGGCCCGAAAGGCTGGCCGCGCGCTCCTGCATGTTTTTGCCCGCCTTGCCGCAATCGGCGCGCCACGCCTCCTCTTTGGCCTCCGCGGTCTTCTTCGCGGCCTCCTGCATCTCCTGCGCCGATTCCTCGAGCTTCTCGCCCGCCTCCTCGAGCTCATCGGTCTCGATATCCTCCTCAAGCGCGCCGAAATCGGAATCGGATTTCCACGGCACGGGAATCGCGGTCCCCATATACGCGACCGCATCGGTCGTCTGCGCCATGCACGTCTTCGTCCCGTTGGCGGCGATGATCGCCGGCAGGACCTTCTCGAGCTTCATGAGCGCCTTGCCCACGCTTTGCGAAAACGTGTTGCGCGTTTTCAGAATCTGTATCCCCTTGTGCAGCGTCTCGGCACCCGCCGCCTCCGCGCCGGGGATCAGCGTGAGCACGAGCCCCGTCCCCGCGGTGATGAACCCGGCGAGCCCCAGGCTCAGCACGCACGCGTCCATCACCGTCGCCGCCGTGCAGTACGATGACACCACGTTGGCGCCAGCGAGCGCGGTCGCATCGGCGCTGACCTGCACGTCTCCCGCACGCGACATGCTCCATGTCGCCGTGAGCGAGGAGAACAGCAGCGTCAGCACCACCAATATGGTGACCGCCGCTGCAAGCGTCGTGTACGCGCCGTCCTCTATGAACAGGTCGATGCCCCAGCGCACGCGGGCCGCTCCCCCGTCGGAGCCCTCCTCACGCCTCTTCTTCCTCCCACATCTCCATCCACGTCTCGTAATCGCCCTCCAGCCAGCTCGGACGTCCTTCATATGCCACCGTCACCTCCATCTCCACATCGCCGTAGATGTTCGTCTTGCCGAACGCCGAGGCGAACGCGCCGAGCACCGGCAACGGCGTCACGTACCCCTTGATCGACACGCCGACCGCCCCGCCGGTGTCCTCGGCGCGCGTGAGGCGGACGTCCCACGAGGCGGGCCCGCCCGCATGGAAGATGTCCAGATCGGGCACGGCCTGGAGGCGACGCACCGCGAACGCCTTCAGCGTCATGTCGTTGTCCTCCTGCGCCGTGACCATCAGGCGCGCGGTCTCGGAGGCGACCGACTCCATCACGCTGCGTGTGTAGAGCATGCACACCGGCTGCAGCGCCAGCAGCAACAGCACCAGAAACGTCGGCAGCAGGAAGGCGGCCTCGACGGTCGCCTGCGCCGACCGCTCGCGCGCAAGCTCAGTACAGCAAGATGTCCAAGACGCCGAGCGGGTCGAGGCCGTGCGAGGCCGCATCCTCGACCAAGCGGGCGAACAGGCCCTGCTCGCCCGCTTTCCAGATGGCCGCCAGACCCAGCACGATCGCGAGCAGCATGCAGAACACCAATGCGTACTCGAGGGTCCCCTGGGCCCGCTGCTCCCCTGCGGCGCGCACGGCGAGACGCCGGATTTCGCGAACTCCGCGGTCGATTGCCCCCATCTCCTCATCCCGCCCTCCTAGCTATCCGGTATCTCCGCCCGCAGACGGACGATATGCACATCCGTCTCGCTTCGCTCCTCGTTGGACGCCAGATACACCATGTCGACCCACTCCCGGCCGCCCTGGACCAGCGCCACCCAGACGTTCCCCGCGAGGTCGAGGTATCCGCTGCTCATGAGCTCGGCCTCGGGAAGCTCCGCATAGGCGTACAGCACATCCTGCGCGGGCCCGACCAGATCGCGCTGCTCGGACCATCGCACCGCCGCGCCCTGAGCTCCCTTTTCGGCACCGGCGCCAAGATCGGATATGAACGAATCGGCGGATGACTCGACGGCCTTCTCCATCACGACCTCCGCCCGCTCGAACATCCGCTCGACATCGGAATCGACCGTCTCGACGGCGCTCCGCTCGCCTGGGGCGTCCTCAGCCCGCTGCCCGGTCGCTTCAGACGAGGAGGGCGCGACGATATCCGCCACGCCCTGAGTCCACCACAGCGCCCCAAGCGCCACGGCAAGGCATGCGGCCGGCAGCGCGAAAAGCGCCCACCGCATGCGACGAGGCCCGACGCCCCTATCCGACCGCACCGGTCGCTTCCGTGACGCCGTCCTCGATCGCCGTCCACATGTCGCCGATCATGGGGCCGACCGCCGTTATCGCAGCGATGGCCACAACCACCAGCACCGCGACCAAGATCGCGTACTCCATGGTGCCCTGCGCCCGCTCCTCGCGAAGCAGCGTCCCGACCTCGGCCGCCTGCGTCCGCACGCACCCGATCAGCTTCGTCATCCGTTCCATATGAACCCTCCTTACCTCATGCCGCCCCGCTCGATGCGATGAGCGGCCCCACGATAGACAGCAGCAGCGCCGGCAAGATGAGCACGCCGGTGGGGATCAGCATCTTGACCGGAGCCCGCTCGATCTCGCGCTCCACGGCCGCACGGTGCGCCGCGCGCATCTCGTGCCCCTGCCGTGCCAGCGTGTCGGCAAGCGGCGCCCCCAACGCATGGGCCTGCCCGACCGACACCGCAAACGACTCGAGCTGCCGCACCTCGACGTCGCGCGCCACGGCCATGAGGCCCTCCTCCCTCGTCTCCATGCCCATCTGCCAGCCCAGGCGGGCGCGCGCCATGCGCGACGCGAGCGCGTCGCGGCTGTGCTCGCAATACATTCCCAGCGCGGCATCGAACGACAACCCCGCGGACAGCCCGAGCCTGATCACGTCGACCATCTCGGATACCTGCCCCGGCGTCACCGTCGCACCCGCCGCCTTTCCCCTGCGCGCCGCACGCAGCGCGTCCACGCGCGCGGCGCTCGCCCGCATCGACCCCAACAGCCTCCGCCCATCCAGCTCCAGCACGAACCACGCGCAGAGCGCAACCGACAAACCGACGGCGCCCACCCATAGAACCTGTTGCATACGACCCCCCTCTCACAGCTCGACCTTCATGATCTTGCGGATTACGACAAGCGCCGCCACGTTGAGCACCAGCGCCAACGCAACCGATGCCGCACCGATCGGCATCGCCAAACCGGCGCGGAAATCCTGGGAGATCAGCGAGAGCACCGCCAGCATCCCGACCGGCATGCAGGCGACCAGCCGTGCCGACAGACGTGCCTGCGACGTCTTGACGTCCAGCATCCGGCGCAGCTCGATGCGCGCGCTGACCATACGTGTCGCCTCTACGAGCAAATCCTTCAGCGGGGCTCCCGTTCTCTGGGAGACCTTGAGGGCGAGCACTACCAAGTCGAGCCCCGGGGCGCGCAGGCGCGTCAGCATGGCGTCGAGCGCATCCACCGCCGAGATCCCGCAATCCACCGCGAACGAGACGCGCATGAACTCCGAGCGGACGGGCTCCTCGGCATGGCTCCCCACGTAGCGCATGGCCTGCGACAGGGAGTGACCCGACCCCAGCGATATGGCGAGCGCCCCGAACGCCTCGGGCATCGCCTCCTCCAGACGGCCCGCCTCGCGATGGGCCCTGCGCGATGACAGCACCACCAGGACCACCGAGGGCAGCGCCAACCCGATCGGCAGCGCCGGCAGCGCATGCGCCACCACCGATACGACCACGCCGGACACCGCGCTCATCATCACGACCAGCCCCAGAAGCGTCGCGTCGTCCGCGCTCCCAAGCGGACGCGTCCGGCCCCACGCCGCAAAGCGCAGCTCGCCCAACGCGCGCGCAACGGGTACGACGGAGGAGCTCTTGCCGCCCAGCAGCGCCGACCCCAGGCGCCGGGCCATCCCGCATAAGGATTCGAGCGGCGTGGCGGCCTTCTGGGGAACATAGGGGGTGGCGGCACTCGCACCTGCCGGCACCAGCGCCATGCCCGCGCTCACCATGGCGAGCGCGCCTACGCAGCAGGGCACAAGGACCTCCATCGCTCCACCTCCTCCCTGCTCAACAAACCCGACCGCAGCCCCTCCTCGATAAACGGCGGCTCGCATACGAGCTCCCACGTCCGCGTCGCCGCATCGAAGGCCACGTACTCGGTCAGCTCCACGCCGCCGCCCTCCGCGCGCGACACTCCGGCAAACGAGGAGACGTAGCGCCGCCCGCCCGGCAGACGCGCCGACATGACGATGCCGTCGAGGGCCATCGCGATCTGCTCTTCGATCAGGTCCCCCGGCAGGTCGATGCCGTAGCGCGCCAAAAGCGTCAGGCGCACGATCGCCTCGCGGGCGGAGCCCGCGTGCAGCGTCGTCAGCGAGCCGTCGTGGCCCGTGCTCATGGCCTGCAGCATGTCGATGCACTCGGCGCCGCGCACCTCTCCGACCACGATGCGGTCGGGCCTCATGCGCAGCGCGTTGGTCACCAGGTCGCGGATGCTCACCGCGCCCTCGCCCTCGATCGACGCCTCGCGCGCTTCCAGACGGACCACATGCGGGTGCCGCGAGAACTTGAGCTCGGCGGAATCCTCGATGGTCACGATGCGCTCCCCGAGGCCGATCTCGCACGACAGCGCGTTGAGCAGCGTGGTCTTGCCCGAGCCGGTACCCCCTGCCACCGCCAGATCCTGCCTGAGCGACACCGCGCACGACAGCAGCCTTGCGTACCAGTCGGGCAGCGAACCCATCTCGACGAGTTGCGCCAGCGAGCTGATGCGGTCCGAGAACTTGCGGATCGTCAGCGTCGGGCCGTCGATGGCGATGGGAGGGATGACCGCGTTCACGCGGTAGCCGCTCGGCAGACGGGCGTTCACCAGCGGGCTGCGCTCGTCCACGCGCCTGCCGAGCGGCGAGATGATGCGATCGATGATGATGCGGATCTGCTCGTCGTTCTCGAACACGTCGGGCATGGGGTGCAGCGTTCCGCCGCGCTCGAAAAACGCCGACGTGCAGCCGTTCACCATGATCTCGGTCACGCTCTCGTCGTCGAGCAGCGGCTGCAGGGGGCCGAGCCCCACCACATCGTCAAGCACCTCGTTGATGATGCGCGCGCGGTCCGCCGCGTCGACCTCCGCCGTCTCGCTCGTGTTGAGCACCGCCTCGATCACCGGCCGAAGCTCCTCGCGCGACCGCGCGGCATCCGCTGCGTTGGCCATGCGCGCGACCTCGGCAAAGCCCATGCGCTCCATCATCTCGCGCTTAACCGTTCGCTTGACCTCGCGCAGGCGCTCGTCCATCAGGCCTTCCAGGCCCTCGACGCCCTCGTCGTCGAAGCGCTCCGCGCGCCTCACGCGCTCGAGAACGCTCATTGCCCCGCCCCTTCCTCATGCTTCCAGGGCAGTTTGATGCGAGAACGCGAACCGTTCTGCGCGCCGAGCGCCTGCTGCTGGCCCTCCCAACCCTCCAAGGGGCAGCCAAGCTCCTTAAGCAGGCCGTAGGTCGTCGTCTGCACGTCGCGGGTAAATGGGTTCGAGGTGGCCATAAGGTCTCCGAGCTTGCCGAACGACAGCAGGTCGTGCACCGTCTGGCCCCCATCGGAAATGCGCGCACGCGAGCGCAGGGCGACCGCCATCTCAAAGCGCATGGCGCGCTCCTCGTCGCAGCCGGGAGCTCCGAACCGATTGAACAGGCATGTCATGCGCGTCTTGGGCACCCCGATGCGCGTGGCCAGGGCGACGGCGCGCACCGTGGAGGTCTCCGCCGAGGCGCTGCCGCTCCCCACCACCAGACAGCGGTTACAGCTCGACACGGCCGACGCCACTGCATCTCCCCAGAATACCGACGTGTCGGCGAAGATCACATCGGCCTCATGGCGCAGCACGCCGATCAGCTCCTCGACGGGAGCCGCCATGAGCTCCGCGTACTCGGGGGCAAAGCACGGCCCCCACAGGGTGAGTCCCGGGGCGATCCGCATCGCCGTCGCCTCGATCATCTCCTGGGAGCACATCGGCTTGCCGTCGGCATCGACCAGTCGCCCCAGGTCGCACACCCGCTCGACCCCCATGAGGTTGTGCAGGTTTCCAAACATCAGATCAAGATCGACGACCGCCGCGCGCAACCCCATCTGCGCAGCCTGCCACGCCATGGCCGAAACAACCGTCGTCTTTCCGCACCCACCCAAACCGGAGATGGCGACCACCAACGGTGCGCCGCCGACCTCCGCCCCGCCAGTTCTTGGCGAAAACGTCACCGCGTCCAGCGCCGGTCGCGACGCCGTCGCATCCTCCCCGGGCTCCGCGGCACCGCCATCTGCAGGCTTGGGCTCGCAGGCATCTCGCGCAACGGGCTTCCCGCCCCCATCGGCCCGGTCAGGCGCGTCCGGCGCCGTCGGTCCGGCCGAGACGGATCGCGCATCCGCGCCTTCCGTCTTCTTGTCATCGGAATCATCCGGCGTCCGCGCATACGCGTCTTCCCCGATATCCTCGCGCGCAGGCTCGGCACGCTCCCACGGCGGAACTTCGAGCTCGAGGTCATCGCCGCTTGCACGCTCCGGCCGCAGAACTGGCTCGGGACCCTCTCCCGCACACGCCCTTTCGCCGTCGCCGTCAACACACACGTCTCCAACAGCGATGACCTCGGTTGCTCCTGCAAAAAAGAGGCGGGCGATAAGCCCCGCATCCGCCTCGTCGACAAACGCCAGGACGGTCTCGGCGCACTCCAGGCGCACCAGGTTCTCGATAGCGCCCTCGGCGTCCTCGCCATCATGCACGCAGACCGCCGCGCCGGCGGCGATCCCCGCCATGACCTGCGCCACCGCGAGCAGGCTCGCTGTATCATCGACGCGCAGCAGCCGTGCGCCCGCATCGCGCGCCTCGATCTCGTGCCGAACCCGGGGCGCCTCGCTCCCGTTGCAGCACGCCAGCCACATCGATCCCATCAAGCATCACCACGCTTCTCTTCCACGGAAGCCCCCTCGTCTTCTGACGAGCCGACAGAGCCCCCATCCCTACTTTCTTCACGGTGCGCATCCTCATCAGCCTGATTCGAGGACGCCTCACTGACCGCATCGCCACCAGATGCCCGCTCGGTATCGCCCGCATCGGTTGCCGCCGAATCGTCCTCGTCAGCGGCGTCGTCCGATACGCCGCCGTCCCGTCCGGGAGCGACCAGCGTGATCTGGCCGGCGGACATCGCCGCGAGCACCTCGGACACCCGCTCGGGATCGACCGCCAGCGTCACCCAGCTCAGATCGCCGCCGCCCTGGGCGAGCGCGCTTGTGTCCAGCACGCGCGCCGACAGCAGGCGGTCGGCGATCTCGGCGTCGGACACGTACACATCCACCGTGTCGCCGCGCGCGAGCGATCCGCCCACCGCATGCTGCGGATCGCTCGCCACGCACACCGCGACCTTGTCGGCAGGAATCTCCAGCGAGCCGGATTGCGTCTCGAAATAGACCGGTGAGAGTACTGCCCGCTCGGGGATGTGCGAGGTCGCGACGCGACCGGCGACATCGCCCAGAGAAGTCATGGCCTCGGGAGGCAGCAGGCTGGTCACCCACTCCTCGACGACCACGTTCCCCTCGTCGATCATGTCGCCCGGTTCGATGTCGCGCGAGGCCACGCAAACGGCCACGAGCTCGCCGCCATAGCGCGCGAGAGCCTCCTGCTGCGCAGCCTGCGCCTCCTGTCGCACCGACGAGGCGTAGGCCAGCGCTACGACAGCCGCCGCGATTCCCGTAACCACGCTGATCGCGAGCCTGACACTGCGTTTCACGAAGCGCTCCCCTCATCGGCACCTGCTGGGTATCCGCCACGCGCATCGCCTGTTCGGTCCTGCCGTGCGGAACGATTCAATTGTCCGAGGGGATCGAAGGGTCATCCGAATCGAAAAAAGAAAGTCCCTCGCCATCTGACGAGGGACTTTCCCATATCAAACAGACGTGTTAGATGTCCGTAAGGAACGAACCCGTCCCCAAATGACCCATTCATTGGTCGGTGTTTCCCTAGAGCTTGATGTCGGGGTCGAGGCTCTGCGCGCTGACGCGCATCTCGGATGCGAGCGCGAGGAAGGCCTCGAGGCGGATGCCGTCGATATCGCCGGCCTGCTGGGCCTCGCGCACGGCGCAGCCCGGTTCATGCGTATGCGTGCAGTCGTTGAACCGGCACGCGCGAGCCGCCACGACGATCTCGGGGAACGCGCGGGCAAGGCCGCGTTCATGCCCAACCAGCGGAAGGCTGCGCAAGCCGGGCGCATCGGTCATCACGCCGCAGGGTTCGGGCAGCGCCACCATCACGCGCGCGACGGTGGTATGGCGTCCCGCATCGTCGCGCTCGCGCACCTCGCCCGTAGCCATGGCCTCGTGCCCGAGCAGCGCGTTGAGCAGCGTCGACTTGCCCGCACCCGATTCGCCCAGGATCATGGCGCAGGTGCCGTGCGGCACGCAGAGACGAATCTCGTCCAGGCCCGTCCCCTCCATCGAGGACGTGACGATGACCCGCACCTCGGATCCAACAAGACGCCTCGTATCGGCCAAGATGGATGAGAGCTCGTCCGCGTCGCAGCGATCGGCCTTGGTGAAGACGACCACCGGCTCGGCGCCGCAATCGTAGGCGAGCACAAGGGAGCGGGCGATACGATCGCGGACGAGCGCCGAGGTGTCGCGGGAGGCGCCGAGCGGCTGCACGATGAAGATCGTATCGACGTTGGCGGCGAGCACCTGCCTCTCACCGCGGTTTTTGCCCCGCCAGCGCTCGAATGAGGTCCTGCGCGGGAGCACGCGCTCGATCACGCCCATATCGTGGCCGGGGGCCAGCCGAACCGTCACGACGTCGCCGACCGCAGGAAGCAGGCGCTCCCCCTCGGAGCGCCCCTTGGCGAAGCTCACCGCGTGCTCGGCGCGGAACACGCGCTCTGCGGTCGCGACGAGCGGGAACCCGCGGTCGAGGCGCACGACGCATCCCATGTGCATCTCGGAGGCCGCCTGCGCATCCGTCGCCGCGAGCGCAGCGCAGAACGACTCGTGCGCGGCCCGCTGCGCATCGTCGATATGCATGTCGGCGAAGGTGGGCACATCGTGCAACGCATCGACCTGCGGCAGCGTCGCCATCATGGCAGCCGTGTCGACGGGCGCCGCATGCGACCGGCGCTTGCCCTTTGCCTTGTTCTTGCCCATAGGAGCCCCTCCGCTCGAAAGACGACATCGCCCAGTGTAACGCAAGGGAAGTGCTGATTAACT
This sequence comes from Collinsella ihumii, assembly GCF_030385545.1. Lineage (NCBI taxonomy): Bacteria > Bacillati > Actinomycetota > Coriobacteriia > Coriobacteriales > Coriobacteriaceae > Collinsella > Collinsella ihumii. The sequence goes on from NZ_JAUEIQ010000002.1 coordinate 156,272, forward strand.
GCGTTCGCGCCGGGCTGCCGCGCCTACCCATGGGGATGAGCGCGTGAGCATCACTCCTGCCGCCCAGGCACCCATGTGGGCGGACCTATGAGCATTCACTACTCGCTCAGTGGAGCCTCCACTCAAGGTCCGTTGGCGAACGCTTTGATGTGATCGCAGGCTAAACACGCGGACCTGCAGAACGCAAAAAGGCGGGCGGCTTCAGCCTTTTCGCCATGAAAGGAGGAAAAGTGGCAAAAAAGCTGAGGTCCGCCCGCCTCAGGGGAGAGAAAGCAGGTTCTGGGAGACGCCTCGTCTCGCTGCCTCTATGGTAGGAGCTTTATCGTGCTTCTTCGTGTCCTTACGGTGTGCACGTGTCCTTGCGGTGTTCTTGATTCCCGTATCCGATCATGGTTCAGACTATAGGCGGGCGCCACGCCCCGTCCCATGGTCTGCAAACCATCTTTATACACCCGTGGAATGTTCCCTCACGCGACTCGACGGAGCCCTACGCACGCTGAAGCTCCTGCGGGCCCGGGTCGTATTCGCGAACCTGACGCACGCGCTCGCGCAGGAAGTCTCCCCAGACCGTCGCATCCCGGTACGGCTGGCCCTCATCCGTATAGGTTCCCGCGCGATCCATGATCTCGATCTGGTTGGGGTGGCTCGGCAGCGCGATATCGACCGGAATGGCAGCGATGCGCTCGGCATCGTCGATGAAGCGCGTGCGCAGCGCCGGGGTGAGGTAGGCGCTTGTCCGGTAATAGTCGTCGTTCATGGTGTTCGCGCCCACGCCGCCATGCATGGCGACGGTATACCGCTCGCCGTTCGCAGGGTTTTCGACTTCCCAGAAAAACGACGTGCAGCCGCAGGTGTGACCAGGCGTCAGCAGCGTGCGCACCGATATGTCCCCCAGATCGACGGGATGCTCGTCCGAGAAGTAGCCATCAACCTCAAACGGCTGCGCATGCAGGCGCGCATCGAGATGCGTCGTCTCCTCGGGGCAGGCGCGCATGAACTCGGTGTCCTCGCGGCTCATGAGGACCTTGGCACCCGTGAGATGCGCCAGCATGCCGGCCGCGCCGCAGTGATCGACATGCGCGTGGGAGATGAGGATGAGCTTGATATCGGAGAGCTGGTATCCCAGCTTGTGAACCGAGTCGATCAGCAAAGGACAGGTCTCCGACACCGCCGTGTCGATCAGGATGCATCCCGCGCCCGTATCGATGAGATAGCAGCCGACCCAGCGCTGACCGGCTACATAGTACGTACGCGGGGCAACCTGGAACGGCTCGACCGCAAGCTCCCATGGACGCTCAGATGCACGGGCGAACACGCCCGGAATCGGCGGCGTGCAACGAAACGGCATAGGACCCTCCCCTCATAAGCAGACAGAACATGCCGCCTGCTGCCTTAAGAAAAAACCGGGCGCCCCCGATGCGGGGCGCCCGGCAGACGGCAAAGACGTCTTGATCGACACTTAGCCCTGGAGCTTCATGTCGTTGACCATCTCGTACCACTCGGCGATACCGGAGTGGTCGTCCTTCTCGTGGCCATGGGCCTTGAGGGACTGCATGATCTCCATCGCGAGCGAGGAGAACGGCACGGAGACGTTCACGCCGTGAGAGGTGTCCATAACGTTCTGCAGGTCCTTGATGTGGAGCTCGATGCGGAAGCCAGGGGTGAAGTCGCCGTCGAAGATCTTCTGGGACTTCTGATCCATGACCGTGGAGCCGGCCAGACCGGAGCGGATGGCCTGGTAGACGCGGGAAGGATCGACACCGGCCTTCTTGGCGAGGGAGTAGGCCTCGGCGACACCGGCGATGTTGATGGCGACGATCATCTGGTTGGCGAGCTTGGTGATGTTACCAGCGCCGACCTCGCCCACGAGGGTGACCGTGGAGGCCATGGTCTTGAGCAGGTCCTCGTACTTGGCGAAGACCTCCTCCTTGCCGCCGACCATGACGGCGATGGTGCCGTCGATGGCCTTGGGCTCGCCACCGGAAACGGGGGCGTCCAGGAAGTCGACGCCGATCTCCTCGAGGCGCTTAGCGAAGTCGCGGCTCGCCAGCGGGGCGATGGAGCTCATGTCGATGACGCACTTGCCAGCGGAAAGACCCTCGGCGATGCCGTTCTCGTTGAAGAGCGCGGCCTCGACGTGCGGGGAGTTGGGGAGCATGGTGATGATGACGTCGGACTTCTCAGCAACCTCCTTGCCGCTTGCGCAGGCAACGCCGCCGAGCTCGACGAGGTCGTTCGCGCGCTCGATGTTGAAGTCGAACGCATAGACCGTGTGACCAGCCTTCTGGACGTTGATGGACATGGGCTTGCCCATGATACCCAGACCGACAAATCCTACATTCATACTGCTGTCCTTTCTTTTCATTACAACAGCCTGCCTATGTTCACGCCCGCAAAACGCGGGCGGGAACCCCAAAGGGATTCAGAGAGCCTGCAGCACCCGTTATGCTGCAGAAAAGATCGCGGACGCTTCCTGGGACTCGTGCTCGGCGCGGAGTTTGGATCCCAGCAGCAGCGCGCGAATGGCGTTCTCGCCCGCAATCGGCACGAGCGTATCGGCGTGCGCGATGCTCTCGGCGAGCGTAATCGGGCCCGTGGCGATGGAGAGCACCAGGTCGATGCCCTCGTCATATACGGTACCCAAATCGTCGGCACGTCCGCCGACGACCGCGACCACCGGGATGCCGTGGCGCTTGGCGCGCTTGGCCACACCTATGGGTGCCTTGCCAAACGCCGATTGGGAGTCCATGCGGCCCTCGCCCGTGATCACCAAATCAACACCGTCCATGGCGTCCTCGAGCCCGATGAGATCGAGCAGCGTCTCGATACCGCGCTGGATGCGCGCGCCGCAGAACGCGACGAGCGCCGCGCCGAGGCCGCCGGCAGCGCCCGAACCGGGCACCGCGTCGACCGCACGGCCGACCGTGGCGTTCATGATCTCGGCATAGCGGGCCATCCACGCATCGAAGTGAGTCGTCTGATCGGCGGGGATGCCCTTCTGCGGACCGAACACGCACACGGCGCCATCCGGACCCGTCAGCGGGCTCGTCACGTCCGTCAGCGCGACGACCTCGACGCCGTCGAGCTTATCGGTCATCTGGGAGCAATCGATCGACGCGAGCTCGCCCAGCCCGACCAGACCGCAAGGGATGTCCTCGCCGTCCGCGTTCAAAAAGCGAATGCCGAGCGCCTTGGCCATGCCGGCGCCGCCGTCGCTTGTAGCCGAACCGCCCAAACCGATATAGATGCGCTTGGCTCCATGGTCGATGGCATCCAGCATGACCTGTCCGACGCCCCAGGTGGAAGCGCGCAGGGCATTGTCGCTGTTCTGCTCGATGAGCGTGATGCCGCTCGCCTCAGCCATCTCCAGAATCGCGGTGTCCTCGCCGATGAAGCCGTAGTGGGCGCACACGGTGTCGCCCAGCGGTCCGGAGACCTCGACCTCGCGCATCTCGCCGCCCACGCCGGAGACGATGGCCTCGACCGTGCCCTCGCCGCCGTCGGCGATGGCGAACTTGCGGACCTCGCAGTCGGGAACGACGCGATGGATGCCCTGCTCGAGCAGATCGGCGATGCCGAGGCTCGAAACGGACCCCTTGAACGAGTCAGACGCGATCAGAACGGATAGCTTGTCCATGGAAACCTCCTCTCAAGAGTTGAAGCTGTGCTTGAGCCTATGTACCGGCCAAAGCGGCCGCAGGAACATCAAAATGCGCGGGGCGCCATATAGGCAGGGACACGCCCCGCGCTAGATGAGGAAGGCCGGTCGCCCAAGGCGACCGGCAAGGAAAAGGGAGAGCTAGTCGAGGTAGCCACCGGCGCGCATGGCCGCCTTCATGCCCTCGAGCGCAGCGCCGTCGGCGGGCTCGGTGGGCAGCACGGACGGACCGGCGTTCATGCCCATGAGGTTGGCCATGTCCTTGGTGGCAGCCGGGAAGCTGGCGGCGTCCTGGGACAGACGGATCGGGTTGAGCTTGGTCTGGTACTCAAGGGAGCCCTTGTAGTCGCCCTCCACGAACTTGTCGTAGATGCCGCAGACCAGCTCGGGGTACATGTTGGACGTGGAGCACACCGCGCCCACGGCGCCGCAGCACAGAGCCGGGAACACGACGGTGTCCTTGCCGGCGAACACGGCGAAGTCGATGTCGTCGGTCAGGCGGATGAGCTCCTGGAGGTTCGTGATGTCGCCCGAGGAGTCCTTGATGCCCACGATGTTCTCGCAGTCATGCGCGATGCGGGAGATGGTGTTGCGCGTCATGGCGTAACCGGCGCGACCGGGGTTGCTGTAGATGAGCACCATCGTGTCGGGGATGGCGTCGGCAACCGCCTTGAAGTGGTGGTAGTTGGCCTCCTCGGTGGGATGGATGAACATCGGGGTGAGCACGGAGACCGCGTCGACGTTCAGCTCGGCGGCGCGCTTGGCGAGCGCGACTGCCTTGGAGGTGCGGATGTGGCCGACACCGAAGAACACCGGCACGCGACCGGCGGCGCGCTCGACGATGGCACGGGTGGCCTCGATCATCTCGTCGTCGTCGAACATGTAGAACTCGGAGTTGGACCCGAACGCCAGGATGCCGTCGACACCGTGCTCGATGACGTAGTCGACCTGATCGCACAGGCGCGCGATATCGATCTTGCCGTCATAGGCATCGGTAACCGGGGTGATGATGGGGACGACGATGCCCTTAAGGCGCTCGACATCGAACTTGCTTGCCATTCGTGCTCCAATCTCGCGCATTTACCGAAAAAATGACGGTTCGTGCTTGACACATCTAGTTATATGGGATATTCGCCTCTCGAACTATGGTATACGCGACGAGAGGCACAGGGCGCCGGCACCGGAACCGTGTTCCGCGTACCAGTTTGGCGCGCTGCGCGGTGCCGGCGCCCAGAGCGGTTAGCGAACCAGGCAGGGGCGCTTGCCGTCGAACTTCCAGCCGGGGATGAGGTACTGCATGGCGATGGCGTCGTTGCGCGTACCGAGGTCATTCTCGACGTAGAGCTGATGCGCCTTCTCGAGCGCGTCGCGGTCGATCTCGATGCCGAGGCCGGGCACGTCGTAGGGCACCGCGATCTCGCCGCCCTCGATCTTGGGCGGGTTCTTGGTGAGGAACTGGCCGTCCTGCCAGATCCAGTGCGTATCGCAGGCGTTGTAGAAGCCGGGCGCGGCGGCAGCGCAGTGGGCGACCATCGCGAGCGAGATGTCGAAGTGGTTGTTGGAGTGGACGCCCCAGGTGAGGTCCATGTCGTGGCAGAGCTGCGCGACGCGGGCAGCGCCCTGCATGGTCCAGAAGTGCGGGTCGGCCAGCGGGATGGACACGGAGTCGAGACGGATGGCGGCCTTCATCTCGCGCCAGTCGGTCGCGACCATGTTGGTCGCGGTGGGCAGGCCGGTCAGACGATGGAACTCGGCCATGGTCTCACGCGCGGAGAAGCGGCCTTCCGCACCGCAGGGATCCTCGCAGTAGGTCAGGATGCCGACCATGTCCTTGCAGTTCTCGACAGCCTCGGCGAGCGACCAGGCGCCGTTGGGGTCGAGGTCGATGCGGGCGTTCGGGAACTCCTTCTTGAGGGCGCGGATGGCCTCGAGCTCCTCGGGGCAGGAGAAGACGCCGCCCTTGAGCTTCCAGTCCTTGAAGCCGTAGCGCTCATAGGCGGCCTTGGCGAGCTCGACGATGGCCTCGGGCGTGAGGGCCTCGTCGCGGCGGATGCGGCCCCAGGCGTCGGAATCGTCGTCGTCGTGGATGTAGGGCAGGTCGGTCTTGTTGCGGTCGCCCACATAGAACAGATAGCCGAGGAAGCGCACGGAGTCGCGGACCTGGCCGTCACCGAGCAGGGAGGCCACGGGCACGTTCAGGTGCTTGCCGAGGATGTCGAGCAGCGCGGTCTCGATGGCGGTCTGGACGTGCACGGTGGTGCGCAGGTCGAACGTCTGGTTGCCGCGGCCGCCGGCGTCGAGCGAGGCGTACTTGTCGTGGATGGACTTGACGATGTTCTTGTACTGACCGATGGGCTGGCCGATGACCAGGTCGTCGATCTCGTTCAGGACCTCGGTGATCTTGGTGGAACCGGGGACCTCGGAGATGCCCTCGACACCCTCGGAGTCGGTCAGGATCACGATGTTGCGCGTGAAGTACGGACCATGGGCGCCAGAGAGGTTCAGCAGCATGCTGTCATAGCCGGCAACGGGATAGACTTCGATTTTCTCAATTGTGGGTACCATAAGGACTCCTCCTGTTCGGCGACCGGGATCACTGCCGGTCGAGATGATGGTTCTAAATCTACCGCCCTGGTGCAGGCGCTCCCATATTCGATAGGACATAAGCCGCAGATGCAGCGCGACACAAGATGTTCTGCGTACTATTCTAGCAGGTCATCAGGGGTAAAATTGCCCATCGGGAGCGGGCGCGACACGTCTTTGGGAACAGAGGCGGGACCGTTCGCGGAAAAATGCGGCCCCTCCCCGATTGGGTCGCCCCGCGCCGCCTGGACGACGCGGGACGACCGTTTCCGCATGCGTGCTAGCGCACCATGGCCGGACGATGCGGGTCGTAGGTCCAGCCGGGGATGAGCGCGTTCATGCCGCGCGCGTCATCGCGCGTGCCGCAGCCGTTGTCCACATAGAGCTTGTGGGCGGCGTCCAGCTTGGCGCGGTCGAGATCGATGCCCAGGCCGATGCTGTCGCGCGGCACCGTGAGGCAGCCGTCGTGGAACTGCGGGGCCGTCTTGCCCAGATGCTGGCCGTCCTGCCACATGTAATGCGTATCGCAGGCGTTCACGAAGCCGGGCGCCGCGGCGGCGGCGTGCGCGACCATCATGAGCGAGATGTCGAAGTGGTTGTTGGAGTGGACGCCCCAGGTGAGGTCCATCTCATGGCAGAGCTGCGCCACGCGCACGCATCCCTGCATGGTCCAGAAGTGCGGGTCGGCCAGCGGGATCGTGACGGAGTCCAGGCGGATGGCCGCCTTCATCTCGCGCCAGTCGGTGTCGATCATGTTGGTGGCCGTGGGCAGGCCCGTCTGACGATGGAACTCGGCCATGGTCTCGCGACCGGAGAAGCGGCCTTCCGCACCGCAGGGATCCTCGCAGTAGGTCAGCACGCCCACCAGGTCGCGGCAGACCTCGACGGACTCGGCGAGCGACCAGGCGCCGTTGGGGTCGATGGTGATGCGGGCCTCGGGGAAGCGCTCCTTCAGGGCGCGAATGGCGCGGATCTCCTCGCGCGCGGGGAACACGCCGCCCTTGAGCTTGAAGTCATGGAACCCGAAGCGCTCGGCTGCAGCCTCGGCCTGGTGCACGATGGCCTCGGGCGTGAGCGCCGGGTCGCGGCGGATGCGGCCCCATTCGTCGGAGTCGTCATCGTCGTGCAGGTACGGACCGCCCACGACGTTGCGGTCTGCGACATAGAACAGGTATCCGAGGAAGCGCACGTCCTCGCGCACCTGGCCGTCACCGAGCAGCGCGGCGACGGGCACCTCGAGATGCTTGGCCAACAGATCGAGCATGGGGGTCTCGATGCCGGTGATGACGTTGGTGACCTTGGAGAAGATCTGGGCGTGCGCCGTCTGGGCCCCGCCGGCGGCGGCAGCGGCGGCCATGTTGGCGCTCAGGAACTCCTGGGCCTCGAGCAGCGTCTGCTTGAAGCGGCCGAGCGGCTTGCCCTCGACAAGCGGGATCAGGCTCTCGAGACGCTTGGTGATCACCTCGCCGCCGGGGACCTCGCCCACGCCGGTGTAGCCGGCCGAGTCGGTCAGCACCACGATGTTGCGCGTGAAGAACGGCTCGTGCACGCCGGCGAGGTTCAGAAGCGGGCTGTCATAGCCAGCGACCGGCACGACCTCCATGCGTTCGATCTTGACGTCCATGCGATACTCCTTTCCTTGCAGAAGGACCCGGCGTGGCCAAACACCCTCCCGCGCCCGCCTTCCGCGAAACAAAAAGGGCCCGATCTCGATGACTCGAAACCGGACCCTCCCAACTCATGTCGATGATTGACTACACGATACCAATCGATGCCAAGAAGACGCAGAAGAACGAGTTGATGAACGGGAAGATAGCTCCCAGGATGAACTCGTGGATGTAGCCGCGCTTGTAGTCGAGGTTGGTGTAGTTCAGGCGGTTGATGGCCGAGCCGTTGTAGGGCATGGAGTCCAGGCCGTAGCAGGACACGGCGACAACACGGTGCACGATGTCGGGGTTGATGCCCATGTCGACGAAGCGCTGAGCGAACAGGTTCAGGGCGATGGCCTCGCCGCCGGAGGCGGAGCCGGTGATGCCGGCAACGAGGTTGGTGGCCAGGCAGAGCTGGATGAGCGGGGTGCCCGGGATGGCGTTCAGGTTGTCGACGACGTACTGGAAGCCGGGGGCGAGCTCAACGGCAGCGCCGAAGCCGACGACCGCGGAGACGTTCATGATGGACTTCATCGTGGAGGTGCAGCCGGCGCCAAGCGTCTTGCCGATGTTCTGGAACTTGTTGAAGTACAGGGCATAGCAGACCAGGCAGCCGATGGTCAGCGAGATCCACGGATCGTAGTCGACGAGGATGACGTTCATGCAGACCAGCAGCACGATGGAGGGCAGCAGGGCCTTGATGAACTCCCAGTTGGAGCAGGTGTCACCCAGGATGGAGGTATCGAGCTCGCTGGAGTTCTCCTCCATAAGCTTACCGGTGGGCAGGTAGCCCTCGCCGCGACGCTCGTTGCGACGCAGGACGAACCAGATGTACCAGGCGCCGAACACGATGCAGGTGAGCGTGGTGACGATGGCCAGGAGCGGAGCCGCAGTGGCCTCGGTGCCCAGGTAGCTCATGGGCATGAGGTTCTGGACGGACGGGGAGCCCGGCAGAATAGCGGTCCACATGGAGCCGCCGTAGACGGCGACGGCGATGACGAAGTGCCAAGGAATGTCCATCTTCTTGAAGATCTCGCGGCAGATCGGCGCGATGGTGAAGATGACGACGAAGCCGGAGACGCCGCCGAAGGACAGGATGGCGGTGATGAGGGACAGGCCCATGATGACCAGGTACTTGGACATCATGTCGTTCTTGCCGCCGCCCAGACGCTGGGCGACGTCGCCGATCTTGATGGCGATCTTCTGAGCGGCACCGCAGTCGCCCAACATGGCGCCCAGGATGCACGCGGGCAGGAAGAGCAAGAAGTTGCTCTGCGAGAAGCCGGCGAAGTCCTCAGAGTAGGCACCAGCCATGTTCTCCAGGATCTCTGCGGGACCCATGCTCGAGAACGCGAAGACGATGATTGCCGACACGGGGCCGACGACCAGAATAGGAAGGCCCTTGATCGAAGCGATGATCAGGAAGGCCATGGCAACGAGAATGCCAATCAGACTAAGAAGTCCTGCATCCATACTCTTTCCTCCTTACAGATGCATGCGTTGGAACTAGATGTGTTCTCCCCCTCTCCTTTCTCTCCTTCAGGGTACGCAGCACACAACTCGATCACGTCGGGCAGACTGGCAGCCGACGGCCCGCACCTCGTTGCGCCCACGTGCGCCCAAAACTAAAGCACCGATACACTCGCTCATCCTGCTGCCTGCGGCCTGCGCGGACCGCGGAAGCGAAAGACCGGGCATATCGCCGCTCGCTTGCTTATGGAGAAATGATGAGCTAACCCGCATACCCTTTTAAGAGTCCAAATACCATCGCTTGAGCAGGTGAATTGGCCGTTTGGTGGTACAGAAAACATTTTTTAGACATTGACACACCGATAGAGTAAAGCGCGTAGAGAAAGCTGCCTTTATATGGAAAGGAGCTGGTATATGGCCGCATCGCTGTACGTCAAGATCAACGAGATCGACAACGTCGGCATCGCGCTGCACGACATCGCAGCTGGCACCGACGTGGGCGGCGGGGTCATCGCGCAAAGCGATATCCCCCAGGCGCACAAGATCGCGTTGGCCGACATCCCCAAGGGCGGCAACGTCGTCCGCTACGGCGTGGTCCTCGGTTACGCCAAGCAGGACACCCCTGCGGGCACGTGGATCAACGAGACGTCGCTTGACCTTCCCACCCCTCCCCCGCTCGACGAGATGGAGTGGGGCACCAACATCGTGACCGATCTGCCCACCCCGCCGGTCACCACCTGGGAGGGCTACGCGCCCATCGAGCCCGGCGGCTACGGCGGCACGCGCAACTACCTGGGCATCCAGACCACGGTGCAATGCGCCGCCGGCGTGGTGAACAAGGCCGTCGAGCGCATCAAGCGCGACATCCTGCCCAAGTACCCCAACGTGGACGGCGTCGTGGCGGTCAGCCATGCGTACGGCTGCGGCGTCGCCATCAACGCGACGGACGCCTACATCCCCAAGCGCATCATCCGCAACATCGCCAAGCACCCCAACTTCGGCGGCGAGTTCATGCTCGTGGGCCTCGGGTGCGAGAAGTTCTCGCCCGAGATGTTCTGCGAGGACCGTCCCGAGGACAACAACCCCGACAACGTCATCATCCTTCAGGACTGCCATGGTTTTGAGGACATGATGGACAAGATCTGCGCCATGGCCGAGACCAAGCTCAAGCGCCTGAACGAGCGCCGTCGCGTCACGCTGCCGCTGTCCGACCTGCTGATCGGCGCGCAGTGCGGCGGATCCGACGCCTTCTCCGGCGTGGCCTCGAACCCCTCGATCGGCTACTGCGTCGACCTGCTGGTCGCCGGCGGCGGCACGGCCATGTTCTCCGAGGTCACCGAGGTGCGCGACGGCGTGTACCTGCTTGCCCACCGCTGCGTGGACGAGCCGACCGAGAAGAAGCTCGCAGCCGAGATGCGCTGGTACGACGAGTATCTGGACCGCGGCGGCGCCGACCGCTCCGCGAACCCCACACCCGGCAACAAGAAGGGCGGCCTGTCCAACATCGTCGAGAAGGCCATGGGCTCGATCGCCAAGTCCGGCCGCTCCCCCATCGTCGAGGTCCTCTCGCCGGGCGAGCGCCCCACCAAGCACGGCCTCATCTACGCCGCCACCCCGGCGAGCGACCTGTGCTGCGGTCCCTGCCAGCTCGCCAGCGGCATGGGCGCCGAGCTGTTCACGACCGGCCGCGGCACCCCCTACTCGCTGGCCGCCGCACCCGTCCTCAAGGTCTGCTCGCGCAGCGAGGTCGCCGCGCAGTGGCCCGACCTCATCGACGTCAACGCCGGCCCCGTGTCGAGCGGCGAGCGCACCATCGAGGAGGTCGGCACCGAGCTGTTCTTGCTGCTGCTCGACGTGGTGAGCGGTCGCAAGAAGTCGCACGCCGAAGAGCACGGCCTCGCGAACGATCTGTGCGTCTTCAACCCCGCGCCCATCACCTAATGGTCTATGAAGGCATGCGTCGGGTACCATAAGGCGTGCGCCTTCAGCGCCAGTTCGCATGCCATGTACGAATTCCGATGGGGGCCGTCCGCACGGATGGCCCCCTCTCCTCATGAGGAAGCGCTATGAACCTCGATCCGCAGATTGCCGAGAGCATCGTCACCAATCTCAAGGACGTCATCAACCACGAGATCAATCTCTTCGACACCACCGGGACCATCATCGCCAGCACGGTGCGCTCGCGCATCGGCACGAGCCATGACGGCGCCCGCCTGGCGATCAAGACCAAGCAGACGGTCACTATCGACAACGAGCACGAGTTCAAGGGCGCCAAGCACGGCATCAACGTACCCGTCGTCTTCAACGACTCCGTCGTCGCCGTCATCGGCATCACGGGCGAGCGCGCCGAGGTCGAGCCGTTCGGCGTCGTCATCAAGAAGATGACCGAGATCCTCATCCGCGAGAACTGGGACCAGGCCGTCCAGTACGACCGCCGCTCGCGCGTGCAGAACCTCGTCAACATGCTCAAGCTCAAGCACCACGACGAGGAGCTCGTCGCCTACTACGCCTCGTTTCTGCGCATCGACCTGAACCGCCCGCGCATCGTCGTGGTGGGCCGCGTCGAGACCGACGAGGTGCCCGACTACGACGCGCTGTTCGCCATGATGCACGCGCGCTTCCAGCAGCTGCAGACGAGCTTCTTCGCGTTCTCCGAGCGCGAGCTGTGCCTGTTTATCGACACGCGCGACGAGCGCGCCCTGCCCGGCCTGCTCGAGGGCATCCGCGACGATGCCCACCGCCTGCTGCGCCTGCCCGTGCGCTTCGGCATCGGCATGGCGGCCGAATCGTGCTCCGACTACTGGCGCAGCTACGAGGAGGCCTGCCGCGCCCTCGAGTGGAACGAATTCGCCCAGGAGGGGTTCACCCAGCGTTACGACAGCATGGACCTGGGCCTTGTGGTCTCCTCCATTCCGCGCGACGACGCCCAGCGCCTGGTCGACCACGTGTTCAGCGGCCTCTCCGACGAGGAGGTCGACTCCTTCCAGGTCGTGTTCGAGGCCTATGCCCGCCACAACGGCAGCATCGTCCACTGCGCCGACGAGCTGTTCCTGCACAAGAACACGCTGCAGAACCGCCTAAACAAGATTGCCGACAAGACGGGCTACAACCCGCGCAAGCTCTCCGGCTTCGCCGTTTTGACCATGGCGTTCCTGCTGCGCCGCTACATCCGCCGCCAGTAGAGCGCGACCGTCGAGCCCAGGCTTCGCCCTCCCGTCCCGCATGGGACAGGAGGGCTTTTTTCTGCGCCCGGAGCCTCCGCCGTGCAAATCCGGGGACGTACCTTCCGCGTGCATGTTTGCAAATTCGGGGACACCCCTTGAGTGCGCGCTTCTGCACGCCGATGGGGCGTCCCCCATGTGTAAACCTCGGTCTAGCCCGTGGATGCGGATGCTCCGGCGGAGGTTTTCACAAAAAGCGCGGGCTGAACATCGGAATCCTGCAGAAATGCCGATATGGAATGGATTGAAACGCGCCTGGCCCCAACCAGCCCATCAAGGGGTGTCCCCGAATTTGCATAAATGCACCCCCAAGGTACGTCCCCAATTTGCAAAAGTGCACGCGGAAGGTACGTCCCCGAATTTGCACTTATTCGGGATGAAAAAAGGCCCCGAGGGCGATTCCTCGGGGCCTTGTCGTCAGCGGGTATGTAGGACCCAGATGATGCTAGTCGTTCTTCTCGACCGCACGCATGATGGCCTTGTAGATCTCCATGATCGGGATGATCAGGAAGGCGAGGCCGATGGCGCAGGCAAGCGCCTCGAGCGGCAGCTCCATGAAGCCGAACATCACGGCCAGCGGGTGGAACTCGACGACCACGACGGTGAGGACGAGCGCGAGCAGCGCAGCGCCCCACAGCCACTTGTTCTGCTTGGGCATGCTGAACAGCGACGCGCGGCGGCTGCGCATGTTGAAGCAGTGGAAGATCTCGACCATCGACAGGGTGATGAAGGCCATGGTGACGCCCTCCTCGTCGGCGGTGCCGGCGATCATGTCGGCGATGTCGATGTAGCCCATGTCGAAGTACACGCCCACGAAGAAGCTCGCGAGCACGAGGATGGTGATGATGACGCCCTGGAACACGATGTCGATGCCCATGCCGCCAGCGAACACGCCATCGGTGGCGTTACGCGGCTTGCGCTTCATGATGTCGCCCTCGGCCTCTTCCATACCGAGCGCGAGCGCCGGGAAGCAGTCCGTGATCAGGTTGATCCACAGCAGCTGGACGGGCTGGAAGATGGTGAAGCCCACGAGCGTCGCCACGAAGACCGAAAGCACCTCGGCGATGTTGGCGGACAGTAGGAACTGGATGACCTTGCGGATGTTGTCGTAGATACGACGGCCTTCCTCCACCGCGTTGATGATGGTGGCAAAGTTGTCGTCGGCGAGCACCATGTCGGCGACGTTCTTGGTGACGTCGGTACCGGTGATGCCCATGCCCACGCCGATGTCGGCGCGCTTGATGGACGGGGCGTCGTTCACGCCGTCGCCGGTCATGGCGACGATCTTATCGCGGCTCTTCCAGGCGTCGACGATGCGCGCCTTGTGCTCGGGCTGGACGCGCGCGTACACGCTGTACTCGGTGACCTTCTCCTTGAAGTCCTCGTCGGAGATCTTGTCGAGCTGGGAACCGGTGATGGCCTGGCTGGCGTCCTCGCAGATGCCCAGGTTCTTCGCGATGGCCACGGCGGTGTCGATGTGGTCGCCCGTGATCATGACGGGACGGATGCCGGCCTCCTTGGCCTCGGCGATGGCCGGGGCGACCTCAGGACGCTCGGGGTCGATCATGCCGGACAGGCCCACGAAGGTGAGGTCGTGCTCGAGGGCCTCGGGGCTGCAGTCGGCAGGCTGCTCGTCGTGCATGCGGACGGCGGAGGCCAGAACGCGGAGCGCCTGGTTGGCCATCTCCTTGTTGGCGGCCATGATCTTCTCGCGGCGCGCGTCGGTCATGGGCTCGACGGAGCCGTCGGCGTTCATGACCTGGGTGCAGCGGCCGAGCACCACGTCGGGGCCGCCCTTGGTGTACTGCTCGAAGGTGCCCTCGGGGGTCTTGACCACGACGGACATCATCTTGCGGCCGGAGTCGAACGGGGCCTCGCCCACGCGCGGGTACTTGGCGGCGTTGCCACCCTCATAGAAGCCGAGCTTGGCGGCATCGTTCACGAGCGCGCACTCGGTCGGCTCGCCCACGGACTCGCCGGCCTCGGGATCCCACTTGGCGTCGGAGCACAGGGCCATGGCACGGACGTGCAGGTCGTCGGGACCCTCGACCTCGTGCTTGATGACGGTCATCTTGTTCTGGGTCAGCGTGCCGGTCTTGTCGGAGCAGATGATCTGGGTGCAGCCGAGCGTCTCGACCGCGGTCATCTTGCGGATGATGGCCTGGCGCTTGGACATCTTGGTGACGCCCATGGACAGCACGATGGTGACGACTGCGACGAGGCCCTCGGGGATGGCGGCGACGGCGAGCGACACGGCGACCATGAAGGTGTCGAGGATCATCTCGGGGTTGCTTCCGAGCTCACCGCCGTGACGGAGAAGGTCGACGGCGAAGATGACCACGCAGATGCCGAGCACGAGCTTGGTCAGGATGCCGGACAGCTCGTTCAGCTTGATCTGCAGCGGCGTGAGCTCCTTCTTGGCGGTGGTCAGCGCATCGGCGATCTTGCCCATCTCGGTCTTCATGCCGGTAGCGGCAACAACGGCGGTACCGCGGCCGTACACCACGGTGGAGCCCATGTAGCACATGTTCTTGCGGTCGCCCAGCGGCACGTCGTCGGTGCCCTCGGCAAGCACGATGGGATCGGTGTGCTTCTCGACCGGGACGGACTCGCCGGTGAGCGCGGCCTCCTCGATCTTCATGGATGCGCTCTCGATGATGCGGCAGTCCGCAGGCACGGAGTCACCGGCCTCGAGCAGCACGATGTCGCCGGGGACCAGGTCGGCACTCGGCAGGTGCTCCAGCTTGCCGTCGCGGATGACCTTGGACTGCGCGGCGCTCATCTCCTGCAGGGCGGCAAGCGCCTGCTCGGACTTGGCCTCCTGGACCACGCCCAGCACGGAGTTGATGACGACGACGGTCAGGATGATGATGACGTCGGCCCACTCGGGCTCACCCTGAATGGTGCCCGTGATGGCAGAGATCGCCGCAGCGACGATAAGCATGATGACCATGGGGTCTGCCATCTGCTCGAAGAAGCGCTTCCACAGCGGGGTCTTCTCCTCTTCATCGAGCTTGTTGGGACCGAACTCGCCGAGGCGCTGCTGCGCCACGGCTGCAGTAAGGCCCGTTTCGGCGTTCGAGGACTGTGCGGCAAGCACATCCTCTGCCGAAGCCAGGTACTCTTTCTCCATACCTTTCTTCCTCCTGGGTGTCGTGCCAACCAACAGGTTGAAGCCCGATCATAATTCCCCAGGAGCGCGGGGCAAGGGCCCTTCAAGGCTGCCATGTTAGCTGGCGTCTTGCAATGACTAGCAATAATACCCTATAACGACGGTAGTAAGCCTACAGACTTGCCTTTGAAAAGGCCATGTTACAAATTGCGAGAAATATCAGCGAGAGCTGAGCGCCCATTGGTCTGCGTACCATATTGTGAAGAAAAAGGGACAGTCCCTATCGTTTCACGGTGAAACGATAGGGACTGTCCCTTTTTCTTCAGTGACGCGCAAAAACGGGAGGCCCGAGCAGGGCCTCCCGTGCACATCGGAGCGCACATGCGTGCAAAGGCTATGCGTCCTTCTCGACCGCGCGCATGATGACCTTGTAGATCTCGACCAGCGGAATGATCAGGAAACCGAGCACGAGCGCGGTGATCATGCCGCGCGGCTCGAGCGCGGTCACGCCGAAGAAGATCTCGGCCAGCGGGTCGAACTCGACCACGACGAGCGTCAGGATGAGCGCGAGGATCGCGGCGCCCCACAGCCACTTGTTCTGCTTCTTCATATGGAAGATGGAGGCACGGCGGCTGCGCATGTTGAAGCAATGGAAGATCTCGACCATGTTGAGCGTGATGAACGCCATCATGACGCCTTCCTCGTCGGCGGTGCCCGCCATCATGTTGGCGATGTCGATGGTGCCCATGTCGAAGTACACGCCGCAGAAGAAGCTCGCGAGCACCAGCACAGTGATGATCAGGCCCTGGACGACCGTGTCGAGGCCCATGTGCCCGGCGAACACGCCGTCGGTGGCGTTACGCGGCTTGCGGCGCATGATGTCGCCCTCGGCCTCCTCCATGCCCAGCGCGAGCGCCGGGAAGCAGTCGGTGACGAGGTTGACCCACAGCAGCTGGATGGGCTGGAACAGCGTGAAGCCGATGATGGTCGCCGCGAACACCGAGAACACCTCGGCCAGGTTCGCGGACAACAGGAACTGGATGACCTTGCGGATGTTGTCGTAAATGCGGCGTCCCTCTTCGCACGCGTTGATGATCGTGGCGAAGTTGTCGTCGGCGAGCACCATGTCGGCGACGTTCTTGGTGACGTCGGTGCCGGTGATACCCATGCCGATGCCGATGTTCGCATGCTTGATGGACGGGGCGTCGTTCACGCCGTCGCCGGTCATGGCGACGATCTTGTTCTTGGACTTCCACGCCTCGACGATACGGGTCTTGTGCTCGGGCTGGACGCGCGCGTACACGCCGTACTTCTCGATCTGGGAGTCGAGCTCCGCGTCGGACATCTTGTCGATCTCGGCGCCCGTGATGGCCTGGCTGCGGTCGGTGACGATACCGAGGTTCTTGGCGATGGCCACGGCGGTGTCGATGTGGTCGCCCGTGATCATGACGGTGCGGATGCCGGCGCCATGGGCCTCCTTGATGGCCGGGGCCACCTCGGGACGCTCGGGGTCGATCATGCCGGACAGGCCGCAGAACACGAGATCGTGCTCGAGCGCCTCGGCCGAGCAGTCCGTCGGCTTCTCCGCATAGGTGCGGCTCGCGAGCGCGAGCACGCGCAGGGCCTCGTCGGCCATGGCCTTGTTGGCGGCCAGCAGCTCCTCGCGACGTGCCTCGGTCATGGGAACGATCTTGTCGCCGTCGTAAACCTGGGTGCACAGGTTCAGCACGACGTCGGGAGCGCCCTTGGTGTACTGCTCGAAGGAGCCGTCGGCCTCCTGGACCACGACGGACATCATCTTGCGGCCGGAGTCGAACGGGGCCTCGCCCACGCGCGGGTGCTCGATATCGAGCCCCTGCATGCCGGCCTTGCCCGCGTCGTTCACGAGCGCGCACTCGGTCGGCTCGCCCACGGCCTCGCCGGCCTCCTCGTCCCACTTGGCGTCGGAGCACAGGGCCATGCCGGCAAGCAGCTTCTCCTCGGAGGAGGCGAGCTCGTGCTTGACGACCGTCATCTTGTTCTGGGTCAGCGTACCGGTCTTATCGGAGCAGATGACCTGCGTGCAGCCGAGCGTCTCGACCGCGGACAGGTTGCGGATGATCGCCTGGCGCTTGGCCATCTTGGTCACGCCGATGGACAGCACGATGGTGACGACGGCCACGAGGCCCTCGGGGATGGCCGCGACGGCGAGCGACACGGCGACCATGAAGGTGTCGAGCAGCATCTGCGGCTCGGAGGCGACGTTGCCGATGCCGGAGCGCAGCAGGTCGACCGCGAAGATGACCACGCAGATGACGATGACCATGATGGTCAGGATCTTTGACAGCTCGGCGAGCTTCATCTGCAGCGGCGTGAGCTCCTCTTTGGCCTCGGTCAGGGCGCCGGCGATCTTGCCCATCTCGGTCTTCATGCCGGTACCGACCACCACAGCGCGGCCGCGGCCGTAGACCACGGTGGAGCCCATGTAGCACATGTTCTTGCGGTCGCCCAGCGGCACGTCGTCGACACCTGCCTCGAGCACGATGGCATCCGCGTGCTTCTCGACCGGGACGGACTCGCCGGTGAGCGCGGCCTCCTCGATCTTCATGGACGCGCTCTCGAGCACACGGCAGTCGGCAGGTACGGAGTCGCCGGCCTCGAGCAGCACGACGTCGCCCGGAACGAGCTCGGACGAATGCAGCATGGTCATCTTGCCGTCGCGGATGACCTTGGACTGCGCGGCGCTCATCTCCTGCAGGGCCTCGAGCGCCTCTTCGGACTTGGCCTCCTGGATCACGCCGAGCGCGGAGTTGATGATAACGACCGCCATGATGATGACGACGTCCGCCCACTCCGACTCGCCCTGGATCATGCCCGTGACCGCCGAGATGACGGCGGCGACGATAAGCATGATGACCATGGGGTCCGCCATCTGCTGGAAGAAGCGGATCCACAGCGGCGTCTTCTCCTCTTCGTCCAGCTTGTTGGGACCGAACTGCGACAGGCGCTGTTGGGCCACGCTTGCCGTAAGACCGGTTTCGGCATTCGAGGCTTGCTCCTCGAGCACCTCCTCGGCCGAAGCTAAGTATTCCTTCTGCATACTTTGCTTCTCCCCTCTTGGGAACACGTGCTGGCCAGCAGATTTTGCCCGATCTTAATTCCCCGTGAGAAGGGGCAAGGGCCTCTAGAGGCTGCGTACCGGCCAGCGGCTTACAACAAACAAAAGTGTAGCGCGCTTCTACACAATTAATTCATGTTCTACGCAAACGGTCGATATTCGGCGCAGGCGCTCAGGCCGGCGACTTGTCAACCGCGTATGGATGTCGCCACATGCGCGGCGGACCAATAAACGCACTAAATTGGTATGGAGAACCTTGTGCGCGCCCTTTCCATCCCGTAGGCTCCCCTCGAGCACGTTTGGAAAACCAGGAGCTTCTCACTTATGGAATCGTTCTCGTAAAACTTGTGTGATGACTCAGAGATGATGCATCCCTTATGTTCCTGTGAGTGATTTTCTTCTATAATACGCGCTGGTAATTCGTTTTATCAGCGCACTCTTACCGTCAGATGGAGGTCTGAATGTACAAGCGCACGAAGATCGTATGCACCATGGGTCCTGCCTGCGACAGCGACGAGACCCTCCGCGAGATGATCAAGGCGGGCATGAACGTCGCCCGCTTCAACTTCTCGCACGGCTCCTATGAGGAGCATCACGAGCGCATCGAGCGCGTCCGCCGCATCTCCCGCGAGCTCGGTATCCCCGTGGGCATCCTGCTCGACACCAAGGGCCCCGAGGTCCGCACCGGCCTGCTCAAGGATCACGCCAAGATCACCGTTCACGAGGGCGACAAGATCATCGTGACCGCGCAGCCCACCTCCGAGGACTGGCTCGGCGACGAGACCCACATCTCCCTTGATTACCTGGACCTCCCCTCCGAGGCCGAGGCCGGCTCCCTCATCCTGATCGATGACGGCCTGGTCGCCCTCGAGGTCGAGTCCATCGACGGCCAGGACATGCACTGCGTCGTCAAGAACACCGGCGAGATCGGCGAGCGCAAGGGCGTCAACATCCCCAACGTCGAGATCGGCCTGCCCGCCATCACCGACCGTGACCGCGAGGACATCCTGTTCGGCATCAAGGAGAACATCGACTACATCGCCGCCTCCTTCATCCGCAACGCCCAGGCTGTCGAGGAGATTCGTCACCTCTGCCGCCTGAACGGTGGCGAGCACGTCACGATCTTCCCCAAGATCGAGTGCGCGCTGGGCGTCCAGAACTTCGACGACATCCTCGAGGCATCCGACGGCATCATGGTCGCCCGCGGCGACCTGGGCATCGAGATCGCTCCCGAGCTCGTGCCGCACATCCAGAAGGAGATCATCGCCAAGTGCAACGCGGCCTACAAGCCCGTCATCACCGCGACCCAGATGCTCGACTCCATGCAGCACAACCCGCGCCCGACCCGCGCCGAGGTCGCCGACGTCGCGAACGCCATCTATGACGGCACCGACGCCGTCATGCTCTCCGGCGAGACCGCTGCCGGCCAGTACCCGGTCGAGGCCGTCAAGATGCAGGCCCACATCGCGCACGAGACCGAGAAGCACCTTCCCGTCCACGCACAGCTCAAGGCCCCCGAGAACGCGCACGGCACCCGCGTCATCAACAACGTCGTGGGTATGTCCGCAGTGAACATGGCCACCGTCGTGGGCGCCAAGTGCATCACCGTGCCCACCACCACCGGCCGCACCGCGCGCCTGATCTCCCACTTCCGTCCGAACGTGCCCATCTGCGCGTTCTCCCGTCACGAGTGGGCCGTTCAGCAGATGATCATGTACTGGGGCGTTGATCCGCACCTGGCCGCCATCACGCAGGGCACCGTCAACGGCACCATCATCAAGGCGATCGAGACCGCCAAGGAGCTCGGCTACGTCAAGGAAGGCGACCTCACCGTTGCCACCGCTGGCGATCCGCGCATGTCCATCCACCTCGACGGCAAGGCGACGTCCACCAACGTGGCCTACGTCGCGCAGGTGCGCTAACGCCGGCTCACGGCATTTTGCCGCACGCCTGCCCTTTTGACAGCTTGCATACCCCCGTCTATATTTGTAGGCGGGGGTATTCTTTTACTCTTGTACCATGTGATGCATAGGTTCCATTTGGTACGCATCATATTATTTTGCTTTCTTTTATAGTTTTTACTTAACTTGTGATATTCTGGTCGCATGAAAAGACTTTATGCGACAGACAAAACGGCACTTGAGCTCATCCGTTCGGGCGCCATGCCGCGCGACTATGCGTCGGTTGCGTTCGCGCCGGCCGATATGCTCGACGCGGCAAGCACCGCGCGCGATATCAAGCAACTTGTCGAACGCTCGGACGCTATTGCCCGACTCACGACACCCTACATGGTGCTGGTCCCCGAACATGCACATCGGCGCAACTCCAAGCTCATTACCTGCCGAGCACTCTCTGCGAGCATCACGGAGCCCTATCTTGTCAGCATCGATGAAGACTGCCTGTGCGTGACACCCGAGCTGCTGTTCATCCTGTATAGCCAGAAGCATTCTCTCGCGACGAGCGTCCAGCTTGGACTGGAGCTGTGCGGGACCTATACGCTGCCCGCCTTTTCCGATAACGAATGCTTTACTACATATGACCTGCCCGTCTTGACGACCGCAAAGTCTATTCGGGAGTTTATTGCGCGCAATCCGGGCATATACGGCGCAAAACGGGCAAAGCGGTTTGCGCGCATCTTGCGGGACGGGTCCGCCTCACCTATGGAAACCGTACTGTTCTTGCTGCTCTGTCTGCCCGTATCCGAGGGTGGCTACGGCCTTCCCTTGCCGGAGTTCAACGCCGACCTGCCGGTTATCCAGTATCTGGGATCGATGCATGTCCCTCAAATCCGCTACGGGGACCTGGTCTATCGGTCCGCGCGCGTCGTGTTGGAATACCAGAGCAGCGAGCATCACACGGGATCGGAGCGACAGGAGTCCGACGAGGACCGACGCGACGACATCGAGGCGACCGGCTACACCGTGATGTTCATCACGCCGTCGCGCATCAAGGATTTCGATCGCTTTGAGGCGGTCGTGCAGCGGCTCGCGCGCTATCTGGGGGTAGATTTCTCTCGCTGCGAGCCCGGACGGAACACATCTCGCCTCGCACTGAGAAAGCTCTTGCTGCCCGAATCTTGGACTGAATAGAATTCTTATAAACGTGCAGGTATCGGAAATTCTTTTGTATAAAAATCCGTTTTGAGCAAAACCTACAAAGATGGAGGGTTGAGTTTGGTGCGATTTTAGAGTGCCATTTCTCCCTATGCGCCATATCCCTCAACAAACGCCCAGTTGAATCCTGCGGTTTTGTTGAGGGGTGTGGCACCTGTGGGCGAGGGGCACTCAAAAATCGCACCAGACTCGATATTCATGGATTTTGGGCCGCCCCGGAGTGGCAACGCGCACGGGCGCGGCGGCTACAGACGCTCTTCGAGGGCGCGATCGGTCGTGTCCAGGACCTCTGCGAAGGTGGTTTCGAAGAAATCCTCGGTGAGCAGCTGATAGGGAGCGTGGTCGGGAGCCCCGTTGGTGCGCACGATCTCGTGCGCCACCACGATGGCGTCGTGCACGTGCTCGCGCGCGATCGGATATTGGGGAAACTCGGCTGCGGCCTGCAGCAGCGCAGGCGTCTCCAGCGGAATCGAGACGATGGGCAGCATCTTGCCGAACCCGTCGAAATCTCCCTGCTTCTTGATACGGAACTGCTCGCTCGGCTTGCCGCCGTGCGCATCCAGAAACTCGTTGACGCGGGTGTTCCACAGGTTGTCTGCAACCAGGTGCGCCCAGGTGCCGAGCAGATAATCGAAAAGGGTGCGCTCGGGCCGTGGCGCGGAAGCGCCCTCGCATTGATCCCGCTCGACCGCGGATGCATCCTGCTGACCCTCGAAACGCTGGGGGAAGTGGATGCGGTCTATGGCCTCGCGCTCCTCGACGATACTCATCGGCCGCACGAACGCGCAGCTACGGTCCTCGTCCGACAGCAGGGCGGCCTGCGGAACGACATAAGTGTCCCAGAACTCGCGCTCACGCGGCTTGGGGATGAACGCGGGCGCGGCAAAATGCGTGGTCCGATACGGAATGGGCTTGCCGATGCCGGGAACCATATACCCCACCATGATGTCGGGCACGAGGCTGCCGAACAAAAACGCGTTCGCGTCTCGAACCGTGCGGGCCACCGCACCGCCGCGCTCAAGCAGGCGCTCGGCCTCGGCGATATGAATGTTCCAGCTGGGCATAGGGTGCGCATCCTCCAAACGAACAAGGGTCCGCGCCAGGCACGGACCCCCTCAGTATAAAAGACCAATGCGTCAACGCGCCGCGGCGATAGTTAAGACCTGACCTCGCCGCCCGTGGCCTTGCAGACCTTCGCCACGAGCTTGGAGTGGGCGCGCTCGACCTCCTCAGACGTGAGCGTATGGTCGTCGGAACGATACGTCAGCGCGAACGCCATGGACTTCTTGCCCTCGCCCACGCGCACCGGGTCGCGGTACACGTCGAACAGGCGCACGTCGGACAGCAGCTTGCCGCCGGCGCTTACGATACGACGCTCCAGATCCTCGCAGGTCACGCCCTCATCGACGACGATAGCCAAATCGTGCTCCACGCTCGGGAAGCTCGAGAACTCGTGGTAGGCCTCCTGGTTGCGGGCGCCTCGCAGCAGGGCCTCGAAGTTGAGCTCGAAGGCGACCACGGGAAGATCGATGTCCATGGCCTCGCGCGCATCGGGGTGGATCTCGCCGACCCAGCCGAGCACGGTGCCGCCGGACAGCACCTCGGCGCCGCGACCGGGCTGCAAGAACGCGTAGCCCTCGCCCTCGGCGGGACGGAAGCGCACCTTCTCGACACGCAGCTGGGCAAGCAGCTCCTCGACCACGCCCTTGCCGTCGAAGAAGCGCAGCGGCGCGAACTTCTGGTTCCACGTCACGTCGCCCATGGCGCCGGACAGCACGCCGGCGACGCTCACGTTCTCCTTGGGCTTGCTGGCGTTCTCGCGGCCATGGAACAGGCGGCCGATCTCGTAGAGCTGCACGTTGGCGGTACCGTGGGCCTCGTTATAGGCCACGGAGCGCAGCAGGCCCGGCAGCAGCGAGCGGCGCATCTCGGCCTGCTCGGCGATCAGCGGGTCCATGAGCACGACGGGAAGGCCGCGACCCTCCTCCGACATACCGATCTTCTTGAGGTCGTCGGCCGCGGCAAAGGCGAAGGTCGTGGTCTCGTTCAGGCCGCAGGCGCGCAGAATCTGGCCGATCTTGCGGGTGAGGTGCTGCTCGCGCGTCAGGCCGCCGATGTGGTTCTTGGCGGCAGGGATGGTCGCCTCGACGCGGTCCATGCCCCACAGGCGCAAGATCTCCTCGATAAGGTCGATCTCGCGCGGCAGGTCGGGGCGGAAGCTCGGCGGCACGACGCGGAATACCTGCTCGTCTTCCCCGTCAGCGCGAGACACCGTGCAGCCCAGGCGGGTCAGGGCGCGCTCGATGAACTCGGGATCGATGTCCGCGCCGCAGATGGCGTGAACGCGCGCAAGGCGCAGCGTGAGCTCGGGCTGCTGCTTGGGCGCGGGATAGAGGTCCACGTAGCCCGGAGCGACCTCGCCGCCGGCGAGCTCCTCGATCAGCGCGCACGTGATGTTGGCCACGTCCACGCAGCCGGTCTCGTCAACCTGGCGCTCGAAGCGGATGGACGCGTCGGAGATCAGGGACAGGTCGCGGCTCGTGTGCGAGGTGCGCCCGGCATCGAAGCAGGCGCTCTCGACCATCACGTCGACGGTGTCGTCCTCGATCTCGGAATCCATGCCGCCCATGACGCCGGCCAGCGCCACGGGGCGCTCGCCGTCGGTGATGAGGCTCATGCCCTCAGACAGCGTGCGCTCGACGCCGTCGAGCGTGGTGAACGTCTCGCCCTCGCGCGCGGCGCGCACCACGACGGAGCGCTTGCCGTCGCGTTCGGCGAACGTGGACAGGTCGAATGCGTGCAGCGGCTGGCCGGTGAGCATCATCACGTAGTTCGTGATGTCGACGATGTTGTTGTGCGGGCGGATGCCGAGCGCGTTCAGGCGCTGGACCATCCAGTCGGGGCTGGGGCCGACCTTCACGTTGCGGACGATGCGCGCGACGTAGCGGCTGCACATACCCTCGCCATCGAAGGCGACCGAGATCTCGTCGGCGGTCGGACGGCCGACCTCCTCTTTGATCTGGGGGTACTCGACATGGTAGTCGCGGTCGTAGATGGCGCCGACCTCGCGCGCCATGCCCACCATGGACAGGCAGTCAGGGCGGTTCGGCGTGATCTCGCAGTCCAGCACGGTCTCGGAGGTGCCCTGGTACTGGGCGAACGGCACGCCCACGGGCGCGTCGGGCGGCAGGATCATGATGCCGGAATGGTCGCCGGACAGGCCCAGCTCGCGTGCGGAGCAGTTCATGCCGAACGACACCACGCCGCGCAGCTTGGACTTCTTGATCTTGACGCCGCCGGGCAGCTCGGCGCCGATCAGGGCGGTCACGATGTGATCGCCCTCGTTGAAGTTCTGGGCGCCACACACGATCTGCAGCGGCGCGGGCGCGCCGTCCTCGCCGAGATTGAACTCGCCCACATCGACCTTGGTGACCCACATATGGTCGGAATCGGGATGGGGCTCTTTGGAAACCACCTGGGCGGTGACGACATGGTCGAAGGACTCGCCCACCGTATCAACGGACTCCACCTCGGTGCCCGTGCGAATGAACTCGGCGACGAGATCGGCAGGATCGGACGGCAGCTCGATCATCTCGCCCAACCAACTATAAGGAACGCGCATTGCGATTTCTCCTTTATGACATGTAGAACGGTTTCGGCTTTCGCATGAACGGTCTCGAACAGGCGCGACGCCCAGGGCGTCGCCCGGGACCGGCTTGGGAGGGCTTCCCTAGAACTGGTTCAGGAAGCGCATGTCTCCCGTCATCAGCGTGCGGAGGTCGGGCAGGTCGTAACGGAGCGCCGCCACGCGCTCGACGCCGATGCCGAAGGCGAAGCCGGAGTAGCGTTCGGGATCGATGCCGCAGTTCACGAGGACGTTGGGGTCGACCATGCCGCAGCCCAGAATCTCGATCCAGCCGGAATGCTTGCAGAAGCTACAGCCCTCGCCGTGGCACACACCGCAGCTCACGTCAACCTCGCAGGAGGGCTCGGTGAACGGGAAGAAGTGCGGACGGTAGCGCGTCTTGCGCTCGGAGCCGAACATGCACTTGACGAAGTAGTCGAGCGTGCCCTTGAGGTCGCCGAACGTGATGCCCTCGTCCACCACAAGGCCCTCGACCTGGTTGAACTGCGGCAGATGGCAGGCGTCGGGGGTGTCGGGGCGGTAGACCGTGCCCGGGGCGATCATGTAGATGGGTGGCTTCTGCTCCTCCATGGTGTGCACCTGCACGCCCGAGGTCTGGGTGCGCAGCAGCACGTCGGACTCGCCGTGCGCGTGCTCCTCGGCATGCGCGCAGGTGCCGGGCGCGTTGTCGACCACGTAGAACGTGTCGCGCGCACTACGGCTGGGATGGTCCATCGGCGCGTTCAACGCGGTGAAGTTGTAGAAGGTTGTCTCCACGTGCGGACCGTCCTCGACCGTGTAGCCGATGCCGCAGAAGACGTCCTCGATCTCCTCGATGATCTGGTTGATGAGGTGCTGATGGCCGATCTTGGGACGCGCGCCGGGCAGGGTCACGTCAACGGCCTCGGTCGCCATGAGGTTGCGCATGGCCTCGCGCTTGAGCGCGCCGCCGCGGCGCTCCAGCAGGCTCTCGGCCAGACGGCGCAGCTCGTTGGCGCGCTTGCCGAGCACAGGGCGCTCCTCGGGAGCCACCTTGCCCATCATGTGCATGACCGAGGTGATCTCGCCCTTGCGGCCGAGCAGCGCCACGCGCGCCTGCTCGAGCGCATCGACCGTCACGGCGCCCTCGATCATCTCCTTTGCCTTGGCTTCGAGCTGGTCAAGGTCTTCAATCAGACTCATGAAACATCCCTTCTCAATAAAAAACCGTCCTTGCACGTGGGGAAACCCCGTGTGCAAGGACGGACAGATCCGCGGTACCACCTTGTTTGGCTGCCGGTTGTCGCGCCCGGCATACCCTCTTTTGCCCGATATCGCCCGGGCGGGCGGCTTCCCTACTCAGCTGCCGTGTTCCGGCACGTCCGTTCAGGTCGCTGCTCGGGAGTGAACGCTGTGTCCTTGCCCACGCAGGAAGGCTTTCAGCCGGTGACCTTCCCTCTCTCTGCGGGACGCGGCGGGCACAACCCTCTCCGTCAACGCGTTGAGGGCAAGGATAGCACAAGCGCTTGCCGCAAACCCGCGCAAGCGCACATTCCACGCTTTTCGGCGCTTTTTGGGACGGGGCCCTTTTGACCAGAACGCGTGTCGCGTGCGCGGCAGGCCGGATGCTTACCGGTGTTTTGCCATAGGCTTACGAAGCCGATACAGCTACACTTGTTGGAACACTCAATCGCACGGAGGATGAGGAGAACGCGATGGGAAAGGCAAAGATCAACACCCACAAGCTGGGCAAGAAGCTGCGAAAGCTCGAGCGCAAGCTGTGGACCTACGAGTACCTGCTCAAGATAAGCGAGTTCGACGGCGCCACCGTGGCACCCGAGAACGGCGCCGCGGCTCGCGGTGAGGCCCTGGGCACGCTCGCCGCCGCCCATCACAAGCTGCTCACGAGCGACAAGGCCGTCGAGCTCGTCCGCGCGCTCGAGAAGGCGGCCGCCAAGGACAAGATCACCGGCCAGCTCGCCGACGAGGTCCGCGTGCTCGCGCGCGACCAGCGCGAAGCGCTCGTCATCCCCACCGAGGAAGAGGAGGCCTGGACCCGCCTGATCTGCGAGGCGGATGCCGTGTGGCACAAGGCAAAGGCTGCCAACGACTGGGCGTCGTTCGAGCCCTACGTCGACCGCATCGTCAAGACCTGCAAGCGCCATGCGGGCTATCTCGATCCCACGCGCGACCCCTATGACGTGCTGCTCGACCAGTACGAGCGCGGGCTCACCTCCCAGGCCTTCGACGCGTTTTGCGACCAGGTGCGCGCAACCGTCGTCCCGCTCGTGCACGCCATCGTGGAGCACGGCGTGCAGCCCAACGCCTCGTTCCTCCAGGCGCGCATCCCCGAATCCATCCAGAAGGCGATCTCGTTCGACCTGATCGACCTGGTGGGCATCGACCGCGCCGACACCGCGCTCGCCTTCACCGAGCACCCCTTCTCCGAGGGCTTCGCAGTCGGCGACGCGCGCATCGCCACGCATATCTACGAGGACAACGTCATCTCGAACGTCTACTCCATCATCCACGAGGCGGGCCACGCCATCTACGAGCTGGGCGTCGACGAGGCCTACGCCTACACCTGCCTGGCGGGCGGCACGTCCATGGGCATCCACGAGAGCCAGTCGCGCTTCTTCGAGAACACCGTCGGCCGCAGCCGCGCGTTCATGGGCCCGCTGCTGCAGATCCTGCGCCGCCGCATCCCCGCCATCTACGACAGCGTCTCCGAGGAGGAGCTGTACCGCGCCGTCAACATCGCGAAGCCCTCGCTCATCCGCACCGAGGCAGACGAGCTCACCTACCCGCTGCACATCATGATCCGCTACGAGATCGAGCGGAAGCTGTTCTCCGGCGAGGCG
Organism: Collinsella ihumii; assembly: GCF_030385545.1. Taxonomy (NCBI): domain Bacteria; kingdom Bacillati; phylum Actinomycetota; class Coriobacteriia; order Coriobacteriales; family Coriobacteriaceae; genus Collinsella; species Collinsella ihumii. The sequence goes on from NZ_JAUEIQ010000002.1 coordinate 184,640, forward strand.
ACGGCGCGCGACATCCCGGGCCTCTGGGACGAGCTGACCATGAAGTACCTGGGTATCGAGGTGCCCGACGACACGCACGGCTGCCTGCAGGACACGCACTGGTCGGGCGGCAGCTTCGGCTACTTCCCCACCTATGCGCTGGGCAGCGCCTACGACGCGCAGTATGCGCCTGCCATGGCGAGCGCCGGCATCGACCTGGAGGCGGCGTGCGCCTCGGGCGACCTGGCGCCGGTGCGCGCATGGCTCGAGCAGAACATCTGGCGCTGGGGCCGCGGCAAGGATGCGCCCGAGCTCATCGAGAACGCCTGCGGCGCGCCGTTCGACGCGACGTATTACTGCGACTACCTCGCCAAGAAGCTCGGTGCGCTCTACGCGCTGTAATGTCTGCGTTTCGATTTTGACGCGGGCGCGCCGCAGAGGAACCTCCCTGCGGCGCGCCCGCGTTTTTCATGGGCGCACTTGATGGGCAGCGCGGGCCGTCCGCCTCGCTCGCGCCATACCGCCTCTCGGCACCGTCCGGCACCGTCCGATACCTCGCCGCCCTCCTTTATCCCAAGCTTGCGATTCCCCTGCGCCCGGATGGGGTATCCTGCCTGTAAGTTCATCCGTCGAAAGGAAACGCCATGTTCGGCTTCATCCTCATCGCCGTGCTCGTCCTGCTCATCATCAGCATCGCGACAGGCAACCTGTTCTTCGTGGTCAAGCAGCAGCACGCCGTCATCATCGAGCGCCTGGGCAAGTTCAACCGCATCGTCGGCGCGGGCTTCCACGCCAAGATTCCCTTCATCGACCGCAAGGCGGCCACGGTAAGCCTGCGCACCATGAAGAACGGCTTCGATATCGACGTCAAGACCGAGGACAACGTCACCATCGGCCTCGAGGTCTCTGCGCAGTACCACGTGAGCTACGAGCTCGGCAACGCGCCGCAGGAATCCGGCGTGTACAAGAGCTACTACATGCTGCAGCAGCCCGTCGCCCAGATGCGCGACTTCATCACCGACGCCCTGCGCAGCTCCATCCCCGTCTACACCCTCGACGAGGTCTTCGCCAAGAAGGACGACATCGCCAAGGACGTGAACGCCACCGTCTCCGAGCAGATGGCGGCCTACGGCTTCACGCTCGTCTCGACGCTCATCACCAAGATCGCGCTGCCCGCTGAGGTCGAGAACTCCATGAACCAGATCAACGCCGCCCAGCGCACCAAAGCCGCGGCGCAGGACCTGGCCGAAGCCGACCGCATCCGTCGCGTCACGGAGGCCAAGGCGGAGGCGGAGGCCATGGAGCAGGCGGGCGAGGGCATCGCCAACCAGCGCAAGGCCATCGCGCTGGGCATCAAGGACTCGCTGGAGATCATCCAGGAGACCGGCGTGGGCAACGACGAGGCGAACCTGCTGTTCATGTTCACGCAGTGGACCGAGATGATGAACGAGTTCGCCAAGAGCGGCAAGAGCTCCACCGTGGTGCTGCCGAGCGATTTCCGCCAGTCGGCGAGCATGTTCGAGCAGATGATCGCGGCAGGTGAGGCTAACGACGCCGGCAACGTGCCGCCGGTGACGCCTGAGGACTAGCGGCTCGCTCGCGCGCCCAGCCGGCCGCCCCCACACGAACGCGCAATGCAAAGGCGCCCCGTCCGGATCGCTTTCCGGACGGGGCGCCTTGTTGTACCGCGTGTGTGCGGAGGACTCTACAGATTCCCCTCGCGTGCATCCTGGCAGGTCGGGGTCACGCGCATCTGGAGCTCGCCTGCCGCATCGGAGGGAACCGTGATCGTGTAGGTCACCGTGCAACTCTCCTCGTCATACAGGTCGAGCATGCCGTACGTGACGTTCAGCCCGTTGTAGGTGCCTTCCTTCATGGTCATGTCGGCCTGGCCGTTCACCTGCACGTTCACATCGGAGATGGTACCGCCCGCAGGTGCGAACAGATAGACGATGTAGCGCTCGAGCGGCACGAGCTGGATCGAGCCGTCGTCCATCCACTTGTTCACGCCCACATACCCCGGCAGGTTGGCCGCCTCCGCCTCGGTGCAGGTGTTGGCGATGTCGACCGTGACGTCGTAGGTCGTGGTGCCGTCGCCGCGCTTCATGCCCGAGGAGACGTCCACGTTGAGGTCGAGGTACCAGTCCATCTTGGAATAGCCCACGTTGTTGAGGTAGACGCCGGCCTCCGGGACGCCGTCGACGTCGCCCGCGTCGGGCAGCTCGTTGGCGATGCCCATGTCCTCGATCGCCTGCTCCTCGTCCGCGTCCTCCATCCAGACGATGAAGCGCCCCTCGTCGCAGCCGCGCGCGAAGACCTGCACGAGCCCGGCCATGTCGGCCTCGCCGATGCCGGACAGGATGCGGTCGAAGGCCGCCTGCGCCACGCTCGCGAAGATGGCGTCGGACTCCTCCTGGGGGTAGTTCCAGTACACGTCGTGCATGAGGACGGTCGCCGCGTTCGTGCCGTCCACGGCCGTGCCGTCGGGCAGCGTCACGCCGCCGACGAGCCCGAGCAGGTACTGGAGGAACACCGGGTCGAGCGCAATGACGCCGTCGACGTGCTGACCCATGCCGGCCTCCCACAGCTGGCCGATGATGGAGGCGGCGCGCGGGAAATCGGGGATCATGGTGGCGTCGCCCGTCACCTTGCCCACGTTGCCGGTCATCTTGTTGAACAGGTTATTCTCTTCGTCGGTAAGCAGGACCTGTTGGTCATCGGACACGCGCAGCGAACCGCGGAAATCGCCGATCTCCATCTGGCCGTCCGTGATCGTGATGACGCCCTGGGAGCCGCCCAGGCCGCCGTTCGCGCGGATCTCGACGTTGTTCTGCGCCATGACGAGGTAGCTGCGGGTGCCTTGCGCGCCCAGCATGGCGGGCAGCACGGGCGAGAGGCTCTCGCTCGCCTTGACCGCGCCATCGAGCACCGCGAAGCCGTCCTTGGCGGTCTCGACGAGCTCGGTCACCTGCGCGACGTGCGTGTCGCCGATCGCCTGCACGCGCCCGTTCGCGCTCCCGAGGACCTCGGCGCTGTCGGCCAGCGCGTCCACGACGGCGCAGACGGCCGACACGTTGATGCTGCCGTCGGCGAACAGCCTGCCCGGCGTGGCGCCGGCGAGCTGCTCGGCCATGGGCACGAGCGCATCCGCGGACACCTCGGACAGCACCGAGACGAGCTCGCGGGCGGCAGACACGTCGGAGCCGACCACGGGGATGACGGAGGCCGCGGCCCAGAGGGGACCGGAGGTCTCGGCCTCGATGTCGGCGCACAGCGCCTGGAGGCGCGCCGCGTCGTCGGGCAGCGTCGAGAACTCGCCAGAGGTGACCTTGTCCTTCACCGAGTTGACGATGCCCACGGCCTCGCCCGCGCGGTCGCGCACGGACAGCGCGGAGCGCGCGAGCAGGGCGCCCGAGACGCCGAGCGCGACCACGAGCAGGACGACGACGGCGATGACGGTGCGGCGGATGCGGCGGCGACGGCGGTCGCGGCGGCTGTGGCGGCGCTTGACGAGCCCGTCGTCGGTGCGCGAGCCGGCGTCCTCGCCGTAGGGCAGGCCGAAGTCGTAGAACTCGGCGCGCTCCCCGGAGGGCGCACCCTGGAAGGCGGTCGGCTCCGAGGAGGCGTTCCCCCGCTCGGTCTCGATGCGGCCGACCGGCTCGGTGTAGGGGCCGTCCTGGGGCGCGGCGCCCTGCGCGGGGCCGGCGGCGCCGGGGCGCGGCCCGGGCGCGCCCTGCGTCTGGGCCTGCTCGCGGCTCTTCGCCGCGAGCGCGATGAACTGCATGGTGTCCTGCGATGCGCCCGCGCCGGGCCCGGCGGCCGTGCGGCGGCGCGGCGGACGCTGCGGACCGCTGCCGTTCATGTCGTTCGAATCTGCCATATCGTCTCCTTGTATCGCACGCACGAGTGCGTCTGTATTCGCCCTTGAAAGTATAGTTTATGCAAACTTGCAGCTACTAAACTCCAAATGAGCTACAAGGGGATGCATGCAAATTGGGGACGTACCTTCCGCATGCACTTTTGCAAATCGGGGACACCCCTTCGATGGGTTGGTCGGGGATGGCACGCAGCCCCGCACTCTGTGCCAAAACGCAAATCGGGCGTCCCGCCACCGTGCGGGACGCCCGATACAGACGCCTATGTATCGACGGTTTTCGCCTACTCCACCTTGAACGAGTCGAGCGCCTTCAGCGTGAACGCGCTCGCCTCCTCGCACAGCTCCTTCGTCGGCGCCTCGGCGAGCACGCGGACCAGAGGCTCGGTGCCGCTCGCGCGCACGAGCACGCGGCCGCGATCGCCCAGGAACTCCTCCGCCTGCTTGACGGACGCCAGCACGCCCTCGTCGGCCATCGCCGCATCGCGGTCGGTCACGCGCACGTTGGTAAGCAGCTGCGGATACAGCTTCACCGGCGCGCACAGCTGGGACAGCGTCTCGCGCTCGGCGCGCAGCACCTCCATCACGCGCAGCGAGGTCATGATGCCGTCACCCGTGCACTCGATGTCGCCGAAGATGATGTGACCGGACTGCTCGCCGCCCAGGCTGTAGCCGTTGGCGCGCATGCAGGCGTACACGTGCTTGTCGCCGACCGCCGTGGTCTCGTAGGACAGACGCGCCTCGTCGAACGCCTTGAACAGGCCGTAGTTGCTCATGACGGTCGGGACCACGGTGCCGCCGGTCAAACGGCCGTGCTTGTTGAGGTAGACGCCGCACACGTACAGGATGAGGTCGCCGTCGACCACGTTGCCGCGCTCGTCCACGGCAATGCAACGGTCCGCGTCGCCGTCGTAGGCAAAGCCCACGTCCAGACCCTGCTCGACCACGTGACGGCGCAGGCGATCGATATGGGTGGAGCCGCAGTCGACGTTGATGTTGAAGCCGTCGGGGCTATTGTTGATCACGCGAACGTCGGCACCGAGCGCGTCGAACACGGGCTTGGCAACCGAAGACGCGGAACCGTTGGCGCAGTCCAGGCCGATCTTCACGCCCTGCAGCGAGAAGTTGGCGCTGGAGATCAAGAAGGCGATGTAGCGGTTACGGCCCTGCATGTAGTCGATCGTCGCGCCGATGGAGTCTCCGGTGGCCAGCGGCACGTCGCACTTGCCGTCGATGTAGTCCTCGATCAGCTCGAGCACTTCCTCGTCCATCTTGTAGCCCTCGCCGTTCACGAGCTTGATACCGTTGTCGGTGTAGGGGTTGTGGGAGGCGGAGATCATGATGCCGCAGTCAAAACGGCCGTCGACCGTCTCGTACGCCACGCCCGGCGTGGGAATGACGTGCAGCATGTACGCGTCGGCACCCGAGGCGACAAGGCCCGCCACCAGCGCAGATTCAAACATGTAGCTCGAACGGCGGGTGTCTTTGCCCACGACCACGCGCGCCTTGCGCTCCTGGCGCGCGCCGTAATACCAGCCCACATACCGTCCGATCTTGAACGCATGATCAACCGTAAGGCCCTTGTTGGCTTCTCCACGGAATCCGTCGGTGCCGAAATACTTCATGTACGGTCCCTTTCGCAGAATGGTGCGACCAGCGGACATGCGACCGCGGCGCAATGCATTGAAACTGGCGTGCGCCAGCGGCTCTATTGTAGCGTTGCGGACGCATTGGCCCAAACGGGGCAGCGTCAAGTTATCGAATCGTTTATCAGTTGGGAGAGAGGCACCCTAGGCGCATGCTGGGGACGACCAAGATGGCTGATCGGCAAGCGCGCCAGCGACGCAGCGTCGGAGGTGGTCATGTCGTGCGTTCCCGATAGGCATTCCCCGGGTCAGCCGAAATGGGCGCCGCGCTTTCCCCGGTGCGCCATCAAGAGGGCGGCGGGGATGAACACCAAGGCAAGCGCAAGCCCGTAGCCCAAAGCGTCGAAAAGAAGGTCGGTGACATCGAAATGCCTACCGAGGACGAACAGCTTATGGGTCTGGTCGAACAGCGAGCAGGCGACGCAGACCGCCAGGGCGACCGTCGCCCGATGGTTCAAGCGCTTGCGCCGCTTCAAGGGAGAGCTGTCGCTTCGCGGCACGTACAGAAGCGCCGCCAAGCTCACAAACAACCCGAGCGCGAAGAACTCCGCCGTATGGGCCCACTTGCGAATGCCGGCGACAGCGAACAGATGCGAGGCGACTTTGCGGATCGTCGCCTTGATGGTCATCCAGATCGATCCGCCAGCCGCGGTCTCGACCGGCGTAAGCTTCTGCTCGAAGAAACCGGAAAGGGAGGCGCTTTCCTGCGGCCCCTGCACGGTAAGGGCGAAGATGGCCGCGAACGCGACCACGCCGAGCGCAACGCAGGCAAACCAGATACAGCGTTTTGTGCGATGGGAAATCATACAGCTCCTCACCTCTTTTCAGTTTCTTGCGACTCGCGTTCTGATACCCACTCGACCGCTCCCCGGGATGCTCTACGCAAAAAGCCCGCAGACGCGACGCCTGCGGGCTTTTCGGTTTTGGGGGCTATAAGGTTTGCCCGCCTTACTGCCCCTGCGCGGCGTAGCGGGCCTCGGCGGCGTCCTTGGCGGCACGCCACCAGGACTCGTGGTCGCGGTACCAGGCGATGGTCCGCTCCAGGCCGGCGGCGAAGTCGGTGTGCGCCGGCTCCCAGCCGAGCTCGCGGCGGAGCTTGGTGGGGTCGATGGCGTAGCGGCGGTCGTGGCCGGGGCGGTCGCGGACCCAGTCGAAGTCGTCCTCGGGCCTCCTCATCGCGCGCAGGATGGCGCGCAGGACGTCGATGTTGCTCCGCTCGCCGTCCGCGCCGATCAGGTAGGTCTCGCCGATACGCCCCCTGGTGAGGATGGTCCAGACGGCGGAGCTGTGGTCCTCGGTGTGGATCCAGTCGCGGACGTTGCGGCCGTCGCCGTAGAGCCTGGGGCGCACCCCGTCCAGGATGTTCGTGATCTGCCTGGGGATGAACTTCTCCGGGTGCTGGTAGGGGCCGTAGTTGTTCGAGCAGTTGGAGATGGTGGCGCGCAGGCCGTAGGTGCGCACCCAGGCGCGCACGAGCATGTCGGATGCCGCCTTGGTGGAGCTGTACGGGGAGCTGGGATGATACGGCGTCTCCTCGGTGAAGCGGGCGGGGTCGTCGAGCGCCAGGTCGCCGTAGACCTCGTCGGTCGACACGTGGTGGTAGCGCACGCCGAACTTCCTGCAGGCCTCGATGAGCGCGAAGGTGCCCTCCACGTTGGTCCTGAGGAACGGCGCCGGGTCGGCGATGGAGTTGTCGTTGTGGGACTCCGCGGCGTAGTGCACGACGGCGTCGTGCCCCGGGACGAGCTCGTCCAGAAGCCCTGCGTCGCAGATGTCGCCCACGACGAGCTCCACGCGCTCGGGGTCCAGCCCCGCGATGTTCTCGGGGTTGCCCGCGTAGGTGAGCTTGTCGAGCACCGTGACGTGCACCTCCGGGTGCTCGCGCGCCACCCAGCGCACGAAGTTCGACCCGATGAAGCCGCAGCCGCCGGTGACGATGATGTTTTTCGGCTCGAAGATCTCCGACATTCCAGCCATCCTTCCGCTGTATTGTTCCACCCCGTCACTCTACACGAACTATCAGCCCGCTGCAGCGGGAAGACACATGGCTTTGCATTCGTAATGTCGGAGCGGGAATCCTCCCAGCCGAAAGGCCCACAATGGTCTACGAAACATGGAGCGTGCAGGGGCCGTGATAGAGGGGGTCGACAACACGGCACGCTGAGACAACCTCTTAATCGCGCCTTTGATAATTTGTGGTCGTTTAGACATCCTATTTTTGCATTGAGGCACCTGCGCGTGGCAGGCCAACGCAGATGGAAGATCACCGCGGTAAAACGCAACCCGCCGGCATCCCGGCAACCTTCTTGCCGAAGCAATCGAAACATCTAGATTGCAGCGTCACATGGCGCGTCAATCTGCATGGAGACACCCCGAGCAGCGCCAAAATCGTGTGGATGTTGCGCAACAACTTCGAATCAACAGCCCCTACCATTAAGGAGATCTATAAGTGACACCTCGGATATACCGGAGTCACCGGAACATGCCCGAATGGCGCAGGACAAGGCCTAAAAGGGAAGGAGACGCCATGCAACGCAGCCGTATAGACAGATCCGCGATTCGGAAAGCATCTGCCGCGCTTGTGGTGGCAGCCCTTGTCGCTGCGCCTGCTATACCGGCTGCAGCTACGGAGCTGCCGGCAAACTCAGTCGACGGCCTAGGGGCTACCGGTCAGTCGATTGCCGCAGTGCCCGCCGAGGCGACGGAAAGCGGGCTTGATCTTCTGGCTGCCGACAACGCACCCAAGTACGACTACCAGGTGTACTATCTCGATGGGTTGGGCGACGACTGGTACAACAACGGCACCATGCGCTACATGTACGTCCGCACCGACAATCCTGAGGCGGACTTCAAGTTCGATCTCGACACCAGCAAGGCGACTTATATCACAGCGTTGCAAGAAGGGCAGCTCCTGGACGTTGAGGATTTAGGCCGGTCGGTCAACTGTCTACGCGTCACCGGAGGCTATATCATCGCCCAAGCGTTCGAGACCGATTCAACCGGTCCCCAGACAATCAAGCTGTATGAAAAAGACGGATCGAGATACGCGCTCGCCGCTACGTTCACCGCCAACTTCATCGACTATGATGACGCGGTTGACGAATGGGTGGATGAGGTAATCGCAAAATATACAAACACGACCATGAATCCTCTTGAGAAGATGCAGGCAATTTCGTCGGGACTGTACAAGGTCTTCACCTATCCTCCGAATTACCAAGGCAGGCTTGCGAGTTTAGCGACCCGACCCTCGGAACCGTTTTTCGTAACCGAACGCTGGGACTCCCTGACCTCTCCGACCATGTTGTGCCTTATCGCCGAACGTATCGGCGGCTTCGACGAAATCGTCAACTGCTATTTCGCATACGAACCGGGTTCTGCTGATTGGCATAACTATCATGCTTGGTGCAGAGTAACCTATAAGGGCGAGACGGCGTGGTGCCTAGCGTGCCCACCAATAAGTACCGGAACAGTCAATCCGAACACCACCGAAAAGATCGATTTCGGCAACCTCAATTCGCCCGTTTTCGATGCGCCTCGTGATTTCAAGGTGTCGGAAGCCACCCAACCCGCGGAGTATTCAATCTCGGTCGTCTCTCCCCACGGTTCGGTGCACCTGACACGCGGCTACACCGCCGTTTTTGGGGAAAACGTGAGCTTCACCATGACGCCTGATAAGGGCTATGAGGTTTCTTCCGTTTCGATTGCCACCGCTCATGGTAGGGAGGTCAAGGCTTACGGGAGTGGTGATGCCCGCTCGTTCACCATGCCAGACGGCGACATTGTGATCACGGTGGAATACCGAGCAATTGCAGATGATGAGGCTGCCCAGCCGATCGATGTCATCGAGACGGCCAACTGCTCGGTGCAGCACCCAATTGAGGCAAAACCGGGCACAGAGGTCACCCTCTGCGTGCATGTCTACAACGGCTGCAGTCTTGATGCGGACGGCATCACCGTTTTGGACGACAATGACAATCCGATTGCCGTAACGGATCGCGGAAACGGAGACTACTCCTTCATCATGCCTGAAGGGCCGGTCTCTGTGAGGTGCATGGCCACCAAAGACACAGCTGACGACGAAAACGAACCGGATGACGAGAACAAGCCCGGGGACGAAGCAAATCCGGGCGATGAGAACACGCCTGGAGATGAGGGCGAACCCGGCGATGAGGAAGCCCCTGATGATGGAAACACGCCTGATGACGAAGCGCCGGACTATAATCTCCAGCAGTTTAGCGATATCGACGATGATGCGTGGTACTACGAATCCGTCGGCTGGGCCGTCGAAAACGGCATCATGAGAGGATATGCAGGGACTGACAGGTTCGGCCCAGATGACACCATCACGCGCGCGCAGATGGCAGGGGTCCTCTACAACATCGCGGGCAACCCGGAAGTCGACCCAACTGTTATGAATCGCTTCAGCGATTGCGAATCCGGCGCATGGTATGACGACGCCGTCTCGTGGGCGATTCAGCAAGGCATCTTCTCCGGCTACGAGGGGACCGACAAGTTCGGCCCAGAAGATCCCATCACCCGCGAGCAGATTGCCGTTGTCCTTTGGCGTCAGGCGGGCGAACCGGTGAGCTCGGGCAACCTTTCCGGTTTCCCGGACGGCGCGGACACGAGCTCCTGGGCGAGTAACGCGATGTCCTGGGCCGTCGACACGGGCCTCTTCCTTGGCGATGACTCCACCGGCGAGCTCAACCCCGTTGACAACCTCACCCGTGCTCAAGCCGCAGCTATCATGATGCGCAAGTCGGCCGAGCTGCGATAGCCATACGACTTCGTCGAGATGTGCGGGCGGTGGGTGCGCCATGCGGTGCGCCCACCGCCCCGCAATCAGTTTCGAGTATGAATTCGATATTGTGCCACAGAATGCCGACCTCCGAACCATCCGGTCTCCAAAAGCATCTCGTTGTCGTGAAGACATGGCGCAACCCGTCAGGACGTTCTTCCACACGTACACATTTCTGGCGACACGCGGGACAAATGACAAAACTCCCAAACGATGCCAAAAGTTGCAAAAGATGCCAAAAGATGCAAAAATCGAAATGGGACATCGCTCGGAGCATGCCTGTGCCATGCAAAACGGAAGGAGCGACATGACGGCATCGAGAAACCCATTTACCCCGACCTTTGGTGTTGTGCCTTTCGTCATGGCCGGACGCGACGAGCAGATAAGCAATATCCTGAATGCGCTCGATAGCGGCCCGGGCGATCCAAATCTCTCGACCATCTTTATCGGCGCTCGCGGAACGGGAAAGACCGCGCTGCTCATGTACCTCGCGCGTCAAGCTCAGCAATACGGCTGGATCGCCGTTAGCGTCTCCGCTCTCCCGGGCATGTTGGAAGACATATATGAGCAAAGCCTCGAGAAAGCGCGGGAGTTCGTCTCGTCTGAAAACCAACATCATCTGACGGGAGTAAACGTCGGAGGTGTTTTCGGCGTTTCATGGGAACGTTCGTCCTCGGAAACCGGTAATTGGCGCACGCGGATGACCCGTCTGCTTAACGAACTTGAAGAACACAACGTGGGGCTTCTTATCACCGTAGACGAGGTGCGCGTGACTCTCGACGAAATGGTCGCGCTGGCTGCCACATATCAGCTGTTCGTTGGAGAGGGCAGGCGAATCGGGCTCCTTATGGCGGGCCTCCCCCATCAGGTATCCGCACTGCTGCGTAACGAGAATATTTCGTTTTTGCGCCGAGCGGTCCAGTATCACATGGAGCGCATTCCGGACTACGAGGTCATCGATGCGCTGCGCAAGACGATCGAAGCGGAGGGCCGCACGGCATCCGATCAAGAACTGGCTCGAATGGCCGAAGCATCGCAGGGCTTCCCGTATATGATTCAACTCGTCGGGTCGAGGGTCTGGTCTCAGCACCCCGAAATGAAACGCATCAGCACCCAAGACGTGGAGCGCGGCATCGACATGGCGCGCAACGACATGCGCACGCGCGTGCTCGACGCGACATATCGGGAGCTCTCCGAAGGCGACCTGCGCTTTCTCGAGGCGATGCTTGAAGACGAAGGGGCCAGCCGCGTGTCCGATATCGCGCATCGCCTCGGGGTCTCAAGCGGCTACGCCGCACAGTACAAGCGTAGGCTGCTCGAACAGGGCGTCATCGGCGAGCGCGGCCGCGGAATCGTCGACTTCGACATCCCGTTTTTCAGGGAGTACCTTGAGGGGATGAGGGGTAGCGAGTGACGGAGGCTGTCTACTGGCCGGGAGTAGCGCGTCGCGCCTCTGGGAGCAGTGGTGTCGGACTCCGCTTCTCGTAGCGCACAGCGGAGCAGGGACCCTCTCAAATCCGGAATCGATTCCGGATTTGAGAGGGTTATAGCAGGGTTGAGCGACGTTGATGCGCACCTCGTTAACCGCATCGCCATCAACGATTGAGTATTTGCCCCGCTGAGCACCACAGATTATCGCGATTCAGCACCGGCAGCATTGCGAATCGGCACCGGCCGCGGCATGGGTCGGCACCGCGGCCGGCGCCCGCACAAGAGCTCTAGCCCGAGTCTCCGCCCAGCTTCCTCCTCATGTTCATCTCGCCCATGCCGACCCATGCGGCGCCGTGGACGATGCGGTCCATGATGGCGTCGGCGTGGACCCCGCCGCCGAGCCCGGCGTGCCAGTCCCTCTGGCGGAACTGGGCGCAGAAGACGGTGGACGCCGTGCCGTAGCGGGCCTCCATGAGCTCGAGCGGGAAGCCCCGGAAGAGCTCGTCGGGGCGGTCGAGCAGCCACTCGTCGGGCACGAGGACCTGGAAGGCGGCGTGCTTCCTCGTGATCTTGCGCTCGCCGCCGGGGCGCTCGCGCGCCTCGCGCCACAGCTCCTCCAGGTCGGGGCAGCGTATGTAGCAGGCGCGCATCCGCCTCTGGCACGCGGCCTTGGCGATCGCGCAGGCCAGATAGGTTTTGCCCGTGCCGGTCGGGCCCTGGAGCACGACGCTCTGGCCGCGCTCGGCGAAGCCGCACGTGGCGAGCTCGGTGATCTTCAGCCGGTCGAGGCCGCTCTCCTCGGAGAAGTCGATCGACCTCACGTCGGCCTCGGGGTAGCGCAGGTTGGCGCGCTTGGTGAGGTTCCTGACCTTGGACGTGACGAACGCGGAGTGGGCCTCGTCGACGGCCATCTGCACGCGCTCGGCGCAGGTCATGCCCATGCACATGCCCTCGTCCTGGGCCTCCAGCGCGTCCAGCAGGTCCGATGCGCCCATGTCGCGCAGCTTGCGCTTCGTCTCCACCGAGAGCTCCATGCTACGCCTCCTCCCCGTAGAAGTCGGCGCCGCGCACGTAGCCGGCCCCGTCCTCGCCCGGGCCGCCGTCGTCGGAATGCGCCCCGTCGGCTCCGTCCTGGTTGGTCTCCAGTATCGGCTTCAGGTGCCTGTACCTGGGGGACGGGCGCCCGGACGCCAGCGCCATCTCGCACGCCCTCTCCAGCCTCGGCCTCGTGTAGCGGTGCCCGGGCCTGAGCACGGCGAGGGCCGCGCTGAAGCCCTGCTCCTCGTGGTCCACGCGCCGGAAGATGCGGTCCACCACCTCCCTGCAGGACGGCCCGACGCGGTCGGCCCAGCGCCGGATGCGCCCGGCGTCCCAGTCGGAGTACGACCTCCCCTCGGGGAGGTCGCCGGCATGAGTCGAGTAGCGGTTCCTCGCGAACGACGGGAAGAGCGGGTGCGTCGCCAGCCGCTCGCCGGCGAGGAATATCTCGACCGTCGTGTCGGTGACCCTGAGGTCGACCGTCTTGCCGACCGCGAGGTGGCTCACGGAGTAGTAGTTGCGCTTGTACGCGACGTGGCAGTTGCGCTGCACCTTGCGGCCGTAGACCCACTCGCAGACCTCGTAGGGCACCGCCGGGAGGGGGCGGAGGAGCGGCCTCTCCTGCTCCTCGAAGACCTCCCTCCGCGTTCCCTCGCGCTTGGTGAACGGGCGGACGTTGTGCTCCTCCAGCTTGGCCGCGACGGCCGCCTTCAGCTGGTTGAAATCGGTGAAGACCTCGTTCCTGAGCGCCGCGATGATCTCGATCGCGGCCTGCCACACCTCGTTCTCGGCGCTCGGCTTGTCGCGCGGGGTGGCGACGCGCGCGGGCATCACCGCCGAGCCGTAGTGCGCGGCCATCTCGCGGTACGCCTCGTTCAGCTCGACCTCGCCCTCGCGCGGGTGGGCCCTCACGCCGGTCCTGAGGTTGTCCGGCACGATGCAGGGCGTCGAGCCGCCCATGTAGGCGAACGCGTGCACGTGGCAGCGCAGCCATGTATCCTCTCTCATGCCCGGCGTAGGCTCGACGCAGGGCAGCGGCTGAAGAGCAGGCAGGCCACGAACGGGAAGACCTTGGAGACCTCGCCCGTGGCGGGGTCGACGAGCGGCATCGTCGGCCTGCGCCCGGTCGACCTCAAGAATCCTGCCGGCCCTGTGCCCGACGCGGCTCACGACCTGCCTCCTCACCGTGAACCCGCGGTAGCGCTTGCAGAAGCGGTCGCAGGGCATGAAGGGCCCGCCCTTCGACCTCTGCTCGTCGCGGCACTCCCCGTGCAGCCGCTTGAGCGTGACCCCGACCCGGGCGAGCTCGCGGTGCACGCGCTCCCAGTCGGGGTCCGGGTAGACGTCCCGGTCGCGGACCTTCTCGGGGAAGAGCGTGGCGCAGACCTCCGCATCCGACATCCCCTCGGCCTCCGCCCAGCCGATCCCCGCCGCCTCGGCGGCCTCGGACACCGCCTGGACGCTGTGCTTCGACATTCCCTGCGACCTCGCGATCGCGTTTCGCGACATGCCCGACTCGAGCAGTCGCAAGACCTCCCTGGCCCCGATCTTCCTCGCCATGTCTCGCCTCCTTCTCTCTCGGTTGCATGGCGAGCCGAGCGTAGGCGGAGGCGGTGCCGAACGGGAATACGGCTGGTGCCGAACGGCAATATCGGGCGATGGATGGAGCGGTGCCGAATCGCGATACCGAGGGTGCTAACAGGCGCGATTACTCACTTGGCCTTGCGATACCCCTCCCTATCCATGATGCGTTCGATCAGTTTGAGTTCATTTTGGAAGGCAGAGATATAACCCTGATATAACCTGCGACTCGCGAGGCTCCGCTCGAGCAAATTCGTCACGTACTCGCAAAGGATAACAAGAAGCTCAAGGTCGACCCCATCGTCGGGCTCGGGAAAGTCAAAGCCGTACCGAAAGTCGAAATCACTTAAGCTAACGGAAGTATCCCCGAAGAAATCGGGCGTAAAGATCTCATCAATCACATCCCAAGCGCTCATCGACACGAACCCGTTGTCAAATCGGCTCGAATTCCACATGAAATCAAAGAGATTGATGTAGTCCCGCATGATATTAACCTCAGAAGATTCGAGCGCATCGGCGAAATCGCGGCGCATATCCTAGTCCCTCCGGAACAGGTCGCGGGTGTAGACCTTGGCCGCCACGTCGACGAGCTCGTCGCTCCAGCGGTTGGCGACGATGAGGTCGCAGCGGGACTTGAAGGAGGCGAGGTCGTGCGTGACCTCGCTCCCGAAGAACTCCGGGGCGTCGAGCGTGGGCTCGTAGACCACCACGGGCACGCCCTTTGCCTTCACGCGCTTCATGATGCCCTGCACGCTGGAGGCGCGGAAGTTGTCCGAGCCGCTCTTCATGGTGAGGCGGTAGACGCCCACGGTCGGGGCGGGGACGCCTCGGTAGACGAGCTCGTTCACGCGCCGGAGCACCTCGTCGGCCACGTGGTCCTTGCGGGTGCGGTTGGACTCCACGATCGCCGAGATGAGCGACTGCGGCACGTCCTTGTAGTTCGCGAGCAGCTGCTTGGTGTCCTTGGGCAGGCAGTAGCCGCCGTAGCCGAAGGAGGGGTTGTTGTAGTGGGAGCCGATCCTGGGCTCCAGGCACACGCCGCGGATGACGTCGGCGGTGGAGAGCCCCCTGGCCTCGCAGTAGGTGTCCAGCTCGTTGAAGTAGGCCACGCGCAGAGCCAGGTAGGTGTTGGCGAACAGCTTCACCGCCTCGGCCTCGGTGGGGCCGAGGACGAGCTTGGGGATGCCGACGGTGCCGTCGGGGTTCTGACGGGACCTCTCGGCGGGGTCCGCCCCCTCCTCGAGGAGCGCCGCGAAGCGCCCGGCGGCCTCGACCGCCTCGGCATCGCCCTTCGGGGCGCCCACCACGATGCGGGAGGGGTGCAGGTTGTCGTACAGGGCGTGCCCCTCGCGCAGGAACTCGGGCGAGAAGATGATCCTCTCGTCGCCCCTCTCGGCCCGGACGCGCTCCGTGTAGCCCACCGGCACCGTCGACTTCACGACGATCCATGCGTCTTCGTTCACGGCCCTCACCGCGTCCATCGCGGCCTCCACCGCGGAGGTGTCGAAGAAGTTGCGCTCCGGGTCGTAGTTCGTGGGCGTCGCCACCACGACGTACTCGGCGCCCGCGTAGGCCTCCTCGGGGTCGGTCGTCGCGACGAGCGAAAGGCGCCGCCCCCCCGACGCCGCCTCGGCCAGGAACCGCTCGATCTCCGCGTCCCGGATGGGGCTCTCGCCCCTGTTCACTGCATCGACCTTGCCCGGCACGACGTCCAGCGCGTGCACGTCATTCCCTTGTGCGAGCAAAACAGCGACCGACAGCCCGACGTAACCTAGGCCTGCGACAGCGACCTTCATAACGTATCTCCTTCTATTCCTATGTCAAACAACCCGCTCCGACATACCTGTCGAAGCAATCTTTTGCCCATTAGCTGGCGAAACTCATGACCAACGCGAAGCCATCTCTAGGACGCCGTCCATCAGGGTGTTCGCCCTCTCGATCTTCCTCAACGGCGTGTAAAGAACGCGGGAAAGGCCCTTTAAGACTGAGACTTGGGAATTGAATGTTCCCAACGGACCCCTCGCGCCGCTCGCAGCCTCGACTAACCCGACGATCGCGCGGTCCCAGTCAGCTTCATCCTTTTCTCTGGATTCGGAATCAAGCGTCTGGAGTTCTTTTAGCCTTGCCGCCACACCACACACAGTGGAATCGAGCTCACCGATAAGACTCGAGCACTCTTCCGCTTCAGCTAGATACTCGTCAGCAACGGGATCAAGGTCCGCAGCAAGTCTCGAGAAAAGGGCCGTCATGGCCTTAGGACCCCTCACCCCGGCAGAGCTCATTTCCTCAGCGTAGCCATTCACAATCCGGCCGATCTTGGTCATCTTGGCATTAACTTCCTCCACATGGGAGGTGAACTCATCAGACAGCTCGGTGACGCGATTTGTGCCCTCAACAAGAAACACCCTGTCTTCAGGCCCACCGGCAGCGCAGGAGACCTCCCTCTCGGTCACCGCCTCGTTACCCGTCCGCTCCGCACTCGAAGTGCTTCGCCTTTCCTCCGCTTCTGAGCTGCGCAGCCATATTTCCCTATCAGCCTTCGCAAGCCGTCCCGCAAGCCGGTTGACGGCGCGGCGATACGTCTCCGTGCATCGCTCCGCGAATCTGACCTCACGCCAGTCCTCGTACTGAAACCCGAATACTCGCTCGATCAGGTCGGTCTCCAAATCTTCCTCGGCATAGTCCAGCCCGACATAGTAGATGGGAAGTAGCAGTTCACTCGCATTCTCCCTCTCAACCTTACCGAGGAACTGCCTGAGCTCCTTCTCGCAGCAGTAGGAGCTCTTGAAGTACAGCGGGGAGAGCACCGGAATGAAGAACGAGGAGGAATCAATCCCTGCTTCGATGTTCCTGTCCCATTTGTCCCCCCACTGGATATCGTCGCGATCGAGGAACAGCTCGAGGTCGTTTCCGGTGAGCTGCCTGTACTCCGCAATGAGGTCGTCTCTGAGCATCCGCAATCTTCCGCACACATCATCATCGTACGCATAGGAGAAAAAACCCGAGATCTTCGTCAGACCCATGGACACATCCCTTCAATCACTTGAGACGGCTCACGATTTCCGCAAAAGTGCGAGAATCTTATCGAGCTCGAACCCATCGGCAACTCGACACCCAGTCCGCTCCATCGCCTGTGGCAGCTTGAATCTCCAGTCCAGTCTGACCCCCACGACGCGTTTCCCGACCTCGAGACTCTTTTCTATCTCATAGTTCTGCCAGTTCACGCAGCCGATGCTCCACCGATCCGGATGCGGCGCGTTGATATCACTTCCGATTATCGCAAGCGTAAGATCGGCCTCGTTGATCTTCCTCGAGAGCACCTGCTTGACCACGCCGACACTCGCACTCTGAATCTCCGCAGGCGTGCGATCGATGATAGAGAATTCAATCGAAGGGTTTTCGTTCCACGCCTTCAGCATGTAGTAGTAGTTCCGATCCCTATCGAAGTCGAACGAAACGAACACTTTCCTTTTGAACATGTCTACTTCCTTTCCCCGCACTTTACCTTGGAAGTCCTGTTTGCACTGATGAGGAAGGCCATATAGGATGCGAGCAGGAGTACCGTAACCCCGAAGAGCGCCGTGGAGACCGCGAGATACGGAAGCGAAAGCTTCATACGCACGCTCATCGACATGTGCACTATGCATGAGAGGAGGAACGCGCACGGAAAGACAGCTTTGTAGGCGAAATCGATCAGGTTCAACGCGAACGGATAGTTGTCTGCGTAGACATCACCCTCGCGGCAAAACGCATGAGATCCTATAGCCTTCTCCAAATCGTGTTCCAGCGACTTGAGATAGATGTAATTTCGCTCTATCCCGATCGCCAGCTGGATGTACCGCACAAGCAGATACAGCGTCGTCAGCCAAACGAGGACATCCGCCGCGCCCGCGTTCAAAGGAGATGGGCTCAGGCCAAGCTTCGTTTCCGCCAAGGACGCAGCGAGTTCTTGGAAGAACAGGGGGTTCGCCGTAAGGACGGCAGAAAGCCCTGCTACCACGAGCAGCGCCACGAAGTAACGGTTTCTCGACCTTATGGACGTCTCGTTCTTCGCAACGGTCTCCTTGTAATGCTCGTACAGTAAATCCGCTTCAACCATGTCAGCCCCGCATCGTCGAATCGAGCCGCCCCGTCCCTACCGCGAGCCCGCGCGGTCGATGTAGTACCCCCTATACCACCGCGCGAACGCCCTGAGCCCGTCCTCGAGCCTCGTCGCAGGGCGGTATCCGAAATCGCGCTCCAGAGCGCTCGTGTCTGCGTAGGTGACCGGCACGTCGCCGGGCTGCATGGGGACGAGCTCGCAGTGCGCCTCGAAGTCGTAGCCGGCCGGCAGCACGCCCTCCTCCACGAGCACGCGCTGCAGGGTGCCCACGAACTCGAGCAGCTGCACCGGCTCGGAGTTGCCGATGTTGTAGACGCGGTGCGCCGCCGCGGGCAGGCCGTCGGCGCCCGTCCCGACCTCGGGCGGGTTCGCGACGACCCTCGCGATGCCCTCCACGATGTCGTCGACGTAGGTGAAGTCACGCCTGCAGTCGCCCATGTTGTAGATCTTGATCGTCCCGCCCGCGCGCAGCGTGTCGGCGAACTTGAAGTACGCCATGTCCGGGCGCCCCATGGGGCCGTAGACCGTGAAGAAGCGCAGGCCCGTGGCCGGGATGGAGTAGAGCTTGGAGTAGGCGTGCGCCATGAGCTCGTTGGACTTCTTCGTCGCCGCGTAGAGGGAGACCGGCGAGTCCACACGGTCGGACTCCGAGAAGGGGACCTTCTCGTTGCCGCCGTAGACGGAGGAGGAGGACGCGTAGACGAGATGCCTAACCGGGTGGTGGCGGCAGGCCTCCAGGATGTTGAAGAACCCGACGAGGTTGGACTCCACGTATGCCCGAGGGTTCTCGATCGAGTACCGGACGCCCGCCTGGGCGGCGAGGTTCACCACGGCGTCGAACCCGTTCTCGGCGAACAGCCGCTCGATCAGCGCCGCGTCGCACAAATCTCCGTGGACGAAGGTGAAGCGCCCGTCTTCATCGGCCCGGCGCAGCATCCGGAGGCGGTCCTCCTTGATGCCGGGGTCGTAGTAGCTGTTCATGTTGTCGAGGCCGACGACCTCCCAGCCGTCGGCGAGCAGCCGGCGGCACAGGAACGCCCCGATGAATCCAGCAGCACCGGTGACAAGTACTCTCGTTCCACTCATCTCTATCCGACTTCCTTAGACTTTGCGATCTGAAATGCACCAATAATACGTTTTTTATTAATAAAGACTCCAATTATTAATATTAATATAATGCTATATCTTATAATTGGAATGTTTTTATATGTGATATTAATAATGATACTAGATACGATCAAAGTCACAGATAATCCCAGATTCAAACGATTGTCTAGAACTTTGGAGATACCCAGTTTAGTCGTAAACAGATACTGCATTAATGCGAGTAAACAACAACTGGCCAGAGTCGAATAAGCCGCAGCAATATATCCAAACAATGGCAGCAGAATTATATTTGCTATTATATTGAACACTGCAGCAGATATAGTTGCCAACATCACATAAATAGTCTTCTCTTTATACAGCAATAGATTTGAATACAAATTATACAATGAAGTAAAGAATATTCCTGATGATATTGGAGGGATTAGATACACCGCTTCCGTATAAGCACTCCCAGCCATTACATTAGTGATTTCGGGTGCCAATAGCATCAAAAACAAGCATAAGACGGCGTAAGCAATGATCAGAGGACTAGCAACCGCACGGATCTTATGCCACATTCCCAATTTTAGCTTTTCAAAAATATAAGGAATCAGTGCGGAGTTAATTGCCGACCAAAAAACTAGAGAAATCGAGCTCAAACTGTAAAGCACTCCATAGACACCAACAGCCGCTGATCCAATGAAGTACCCAATCAGAATCTTGTCAGAAGCGTCGAGAATGTACTTAGCAACCGAATGGACAATTAAAGGAAGTCCATTCTTAATAGCAAAAGACCAATATTGCGCGTTAAAAAGAGTTTTGCCGGATAGATAAATAATTACGACTATCACACTTGCCAAAACAGCAGTTATAAACGATGAAGAATAGAGCCTTATCTCCGGAAGATCACTAATCCTATACCCATTAGCAATGATTACAGAGACCACGGCAAGCAAAGTACCCACGACTGCATTGAAAACCGTTACAAAGAAAACAGCTATGTACTTGTATTCATAGCGTTCCTTCATTAGCCATAGATTAAGCGCGGGATTCAGTACAAGCATGAAGCACATGCATCTTACTAATGGGACACTTAGCCCCAATATCGAGGAAAAGAAATTACCAAAAGGAAAGGACAGCACGAATAACGGAACAGATGGAATAAAAGAAAGCGTTAGCGCAGAAGAGGTATATTGAGCTCGTTTATCGCCAAAACGCATCATAGCTATATTGAAAGAACCAGAAGTCAAACCAAGAGTGGTTATCATTCCAATAAAGTTAAACCAGGTGTTGTATGTCGTGATAGTCCCCATCTGTTCGGTGGACAGCAAGCGTGTGAATACCGGCATAGAGATAATCGACATGCCTTGAGAGCATACGCTGGCAAATAAGAAGACAAGAGATGCTCGTACTTCAATGCTGAGCTTCTTAATATTTAATTTTTTATTCATACTGATTATCATTAGAGGTATTTAGATTGTGTTTTATGAAGTTAATGAAATTATTTGGATCAAACCTGTCTGAATCTATACATAGATGTGAATCTATTGCGTTAGTTATAAATTTTACGTCAATCTTATCAATATTTCCAATGATTTGTATTTGATTTGAGGAGTACCACACTTTTTGATTTATCTGTTGATTATTAGTTAATAGCTTCTTATTGAGCGCTATCGCCTCATAAGTTCGCAAAGTAGGTGAGGAACGTAGGGGATCCGCCAATATCTCAAGTAAAGCTTTAGAACGCGATGCTCTCTGAAGCATTTCCTTATAGCAGAGATTTTGATTTAAATACTCTATACCGTTACGCTCTATTGTCCGATCATTTGAAATGATATCGAATCTGCATTTCACACCTTTATCAGATAAACTGTCATATAGTTGAATTAATATTGGCAAACGGCCTTTATCCAAACCACAGAAATATAAATCATAGTCTACAGTATGATCCTTTCTCACAAGTGTATCTAAACAAGAATAGATTCCTTCGAAGTGATACAGAGAGTACTTAATTGAGTCTATTTCGTCGAATGTGATTATCATGTCAAATAAGTTTTTTGCTTGTATAGCTGATATAATATATGCTTCACTATCATGATACGAACCTATGGTGTTAGTCAAATACAGAACAATTTTCAATGCTGGCATTCTTTTTTTAAGAGCTTTAATAATGCCCTGATTTCTAAAAAGAAATGAAGTTTCACTGAGCAAAAGTACCGGATTCGAATCGTCTATACCAAGTAAATGACAGTAAATCCAACAACCCAAGGATGGCAATATATTTATAAGAGAGCCTAGCATTAGGTCTCGGAGACGACGATGGACGTAGCTCCGGAGGCCATAGGAAGGCGAAGCAGGCTCCCAGATTAATTGCACCTCTTTGTTGTTAACTAGATTGGACATTTGTATTCTGTTGTAGTCAGAATAACAGTACACGTAGATTTTCATTATCATCGGTCCCAAAACTATCCATGGGAGAGAAATCGTAATCTTGGGTCATTTCTTGCATTATCGCCAAGAATACCAAAATCCTGTACATCGAGTCCACTCAAGATAATGGCAGCAGGTAATGCAAGCTGATCCCTCTCACTTCCATTTTCGATATACTGATTCCACCATATGTTGTAGAAAGTCAAAATATCAGGATGACTAATGTCCGATGCAATAATGCAAGCTTCAAGTAAACCTGAATGTGGTTGAATTTGCAGCGAATTGCATACGGACAACTGCTGCCGAATCCCATCGGCATCTCCCCTATTCAACTGTCTGCATGCTTTGCCTTCATCATACACACAATCGCGCAGACCGTGGGCAAACATAGCAATATGTGAATTCGAATATTTGGCAGATATGCAAAATTCCATTGGATCACAAAGCAACCATACATTGCCATCAATATATACCGAAAATGGTGTGCGGAAAAATTCGTGTGGATGCATTTTAATATATCGATTAATATCTCGAGCATTCATTGATGACAATCGCTTTGGAATTGGGACGGTATTCCATCCTAAGCATTTTAGTTCAATATTGTCAGTAAAAAGGACATACTCTGTATTCGGAGCCTGAAAGGGAATCGGTATTGTTGTATCATAATTTCCAGTAATACACGTATAGACTGTTATTTTTTCATTATGCGTTGTTTTCTGTAGTTCATGTTGTTTAGCAATCTCAGTATTGACATACTCTTTCCATGATTTTGACCTTACGTCAGTATTCAACCATGGATGAAAGAGTTTTACATAGATTTTGTTCAGTATTATATTTAGATTATGATTGTATAATGTTTTGGCTGCTTTTTTTAGTGTGTTGCACACTTTATAGCATCGCGATGATTCAATCTCCACGCATCGTTTCGAGAGCTGCAAAATCAATTCTTTATTGGTTTTATCCAGATACATTATTACCCTCAATTATGACTCGTCTTCTATGATAGTATTTAATAATTCCTAAACATAGCATATATTCAATTAGTGGGACGCCAATTAACGTACCGAAAGAATCTGTACGAATCATATCAAATATAATATATATATAGAAGCAATATATAACTATACTATCTAATCTTTCAGATTTGAGTGCGCGTTCATACAACAGGCTGAACAGTGCGCCTGAGATTATTGCGTAGATGGTCACACCTAACAAACCGAAATGACTGTAGTATCCATAGAATCCGGTGAATACGTTACTGCTATAACCATCGAATCGAATCCACGGTTGAATACTAGAGATATCCAACTTGTCTATAATATTAGGATATATTTTGGATATTAAGTCTATAAATGAAGAAAAAATAGTTATGCTGTAGGTATCATTATGTGAAAAAGCGGCATTTAGAGAAGAAACGCCGGATCCAAAAAAGAAAGTAATATACCCGATGGGGCTCAGTTTTAATGTTTCGCCTCTAAAATATGTAAATACAATGAATATTATTAATGTTACAATCACTGCACATACTATTTTCGCTGTAAACGACAAATCTATCTTTATTCTATTTTTTGTTAGATACAGTCCGGCAGCGCAGATAATGCACAGAATCAAGTGCACAATCGGAGATCTACCTCCACCACAAAGATAAAATGTAATAAATATAAGAATAAGAATAATGCAATACTTTTTGTAGTATCTTTTTCTAACTTTCTCCTTTAGAAAGATGAGCTCTACCAAAGCATACGCGGATACAATCTCCAATACCCTGAACAGAAGCCCAGCAACAAACGATATTGATCCTTCAACTGAATACTCACGACCTTGTGCCGACTGTATCACGTATTCTCTATAGCGAGAAAGCGTATCCAGGATACCACCAGAAAATCCGAGTTCATTTGCTATCGATTTTATATCTGCATAATATACCATGAATGTTATTACACATAGCAGTATAATCAGTTTATAATGTGGAACGATTATAGCCTGATCCTCAGTCAGCACCAATGCTCGAACGTTCTGGCCAAATACGCGAGGTTTTATACAGCCTACAATTATTGAAACAATCAGAAACGAAGCGATACCAGTTGCTAAGACAAGTATAGTTTTACTTTGATCGCCAATATTATCCCATATATATTTTCCGCATAATGAGCTACCTATTGCACATAAAAATGAAATTGTAAAAATGGATATGGGTGAGGCGAGTTCTTGTCTCACTACATAATACAAAAATATGAATAAGATTAATGTTTCTACAATTATTACCACTTATATCACTTTAACGATATTCCATTGTCCTGTACTTCTTCTCGGTGGCCTCCTTGGCCGGGCGCCACCAGGGCTCGTGGTCGCGGTACCAGGCGATGGTCCGCTCCAGGCCGGCGGCGAAGTCGGTGTGCGCCGGCTCCCAGCCGAGCTCGCGGCGGAGCTTGGTGGGGTCGATGGCGTAGCGGCGGTCGTGGCCGGGGCGGTCGCGGACCCAGTCGAAGTCGTCCTCGGGCCTCCTCATCGCGCGCAGGATGGCGCGCAGGACGTCGATGTTGCTCCGCTCGCCGTCCGCGCCGATCAGGTAGGTCTCGCCGATACGCCCCCTGGTGAGGATGGTCCAGACGGCGGAGCTGTGGTCCTCGGTGTGGATCCAGTCGCGGACGTTGCGGCCGTCGCCGTAGAGCCTGGGGCGCACCCCGTCCAGGATGTTCGTGATCTGCCTGGGGATGAACTTCTCCGGGTGCTGGTAGGGGCCGTAGTTGTTCGAGCAGTTGGAGATGGTGGCGCGCAGGCCGTAGGTGCGCACCCAGGCGCGCACGAGCATGTCGGATGCCGCCTTGGTGGAGCTGTACGGGGAGCTGGGATGATACGGCGTCTCCTCGGTGAAGCGGGCGGGGTCGTCGAGCGCGAGGTCGCCGTAGACCTCGTCGGTGGAGACGTGGTGGTAGCGGACGCCGTGCCTGCGGCAGGCCTCGATCAGGGTGAAGGTGCCCTCGACGTTGGTCCGCACGAAGGGCGCCGGGTCGGCGATGGAGTTGTCGTTGTGGGACTCCGCCGCGTAGTGCACCACGGCGTCGGCGCCGGAAACCAACCGGTCCACCAGCGCGGCGTCGCAGATGTCGCCCACGACGAGCTCCACGCGCTCGGGGTCGAGCCCCGCGATGTTCTCCGGGTTGCCTGCGTAGGTGAGCTTGTCCAGCACGGTGACGTGCACCCCCGGGCGCTCGCGCGCCACCCAGCGCACGAAGTTCGACCCGATGAAGCCGCACCCGCCGGTGACGACGATCCGCTTGGGCTCGAAGGCAGTCATTGCCCTACCATCCCCTCAATCCCTCGACATACATTCGCAGCTCCTCTTGCCACGGAGCCGTAATTAGGCCAATACCTTCGAGCTTGGAGAGGCTGAGTCCCGAATACTTGGGGCGGGTGGCAGCGGGGCCCGAAGACTCCACATAATAACTTTCAGTGGTAACGGGACGTACGGCCAATTCATTTCCGTTTCGTAAGTCGAACACGAAGCGGGCGACTTCCGCCCAGCTCGCCCTATCGCCCGTACTTGTTAGCCCGTACACCCCGTACGGTACAAGATTGTCTAGCAGATAAAATATGCCAACCGCCATGTCATCGGTAAAGGTGAGGCGACCAACCTGGTCGTCCACGACGTCCACGTGGTCGAGCGGGTCCTCCGGGTCCGCCACACGGTCGGAGAGCCGCATCATCGTCCTCACGAAGTTGTTCCCGTCACCGATGACCCACGAGCTCCTGATGATGTAGTGCCTGGGACACGTCGACACGGCTATGTCGCCGGCGGCCTTGGTCTGCCCGTAGACGTTGATGGGGCTGAAGGGCTCCTCCTCGTCGTGTACCTCCCTCGTGCCGTCGAAGACGTAGTCCGACGATACGTGCACGAGCGTGATGTCATACTCCGTGCAGGCTTTCGCCAGGAACGCGGGGCCGACGGCGTTCGCCTTCCATGCAGCGACGCGGCCCTCCTGCGTCTCCGCCCTGTCAACTGCGGTGTAGGCGCCGCAGTTGATGACGGTACCGTAGAGGGGCCAGTCGATCTTCCCGTACTCGTCCTGGTCGGAGAAATCGAACTCGTCGATGTCCGTGAAGTCGAAGGACGAGGAGATTCCCCGCTCCTCGGCGAGCTTGCGCACCGCGCGCCCCAGCTGGCCGTCGCAGCCGGTGACGAGCGTGCGCCTCGGCGGCATGGGGGCCACGTCCCCGAGCATCGGGTGGTTCCTGTCCGACTCGGATATCTCGCAGCCCTCGAGCGGGATGGGCCATTCTATCGCGAGCTCGGGGTCGGCGAGGTTCACGAAGGTGTAGCTCTTCTTTTGCTCGGCGGACCAGTGGGCGTCCACGAGGTAGCAGTAGGCGGTGCCATCCTCGAGGGCCTGGTAGGAGTTCCCCACGCCTCGAGGGACGTAGATGGCCCTAGAGGGGTCGAGCACGCAAGTGAACACCCGTCCGTAGGTCGCGCTCCCCTGGCGCAGGTCGACCCACGCGCCGAACACGGAGCCGGTGGCGACGGAGATGAACTTGTCCCAGGGCTCGGCGTGGATACCGCGGGTGGCCCCGGCCCTCAGGTTGTAGCTGATGTTGTTCTGGACCCAACGCCTGTCGGGTATCCCCGCCGCGACCATCTTCTCGCGCTGCCAGTTCTCCTTGAACCAGCCGCGGGGGTCGCCGTGGACGGCCAGGTCCACGACAAGCAGGCCCGGTATGGGGGTCTCCGAGACCCCCAGGTCCTTCTCGTACTCAAGGGGCATAAGATGCTCCTTCCTGTATCCAGCTGTCAAGATTCCGGATGCCCGCATTTCGCCACCGCCCGTTCGGTCAGCAGTGAAATGCGAGCTGCAGACTATAGTTCGCTCCGGGGCTGGCGCACAAAGGCGCCCTCCGCCACGCGGCGCAGGTGCGCACCGTAAACGCTCTTGCCGTAGCGCTCCGCGGCGGAGAGGAGCTCGTCCCTGCCGATCCACCCGTTCTCGTAGGCGACCTCCTCGAGCACGGAGACGGGCTGCCCCTGGGCGCGCTCCACTGCGCGGACGAACTCCCCGGCCTCGTAGAGGGATTCCATGGTCCCGGTGTCGAGCCATGCGTAGCCGCGCCCGAGTGTGACGACGTCGAGCGCGCCGTCCTCCAGGTACATGCGGTTCAGGTCGGTGATCTCCAGCTCGCCGCGCGCGGAGGGGACGACGCGCTCCGCATAGTCGCAGACGCGCCCGTCGTAGAAGTACAGGCCCGTGACGGCATAGGAACTCTTGGGATGAGCCGGCTTCTCCTCGATGGAGAGGGCACGGCCCTCGCGATCGAACTCGATCACCCCGAAGCGCTCGGGGTCGTCCACGTGGTAGCCGAAGACGGTCGCGCGGCCGGACTCGGCGTTCGCCACCGCGCGCCTCAGGTGCCGAGACAGGCCGTTGCCGAAGAAGACGTTGTCCCCCAGCACGAGCGCGCAGGGGTCGCCGGCGATCCACTCGCGGCCGATGATGAACGCCTGCGCGAGACCGTCCGGCGAGGGCTGCTCGGCGTAGGAGAGCGAGATCCCGAACCTCGAGCCGTCCCCGAGCAGCCGCTCGAAGTTGGGGAGGTCCGCAGGCGTCGATATGACGAGGATCTCCCGTATTCCCGCCATCATGAGGGCGGACAGCGGGTAGTAGACCATCGGCTTGTCGTAGACCGGCAGCAGCTGCTTGCTGGTGACGGATGTCAACGGGTAGAGCCGGGTGCCCGAGCCCCCGGCGAGGACCATGCCCTTCAAAACTTTGCACCTCTCCTGCTACACAAAAGCATACAGGCCCGCATTTCTGAGCAGCCCATTCATGCGGACCCCGTTTTTTCTGAGAAACTCTATCCGCGCAATTTTCGATAATTGCTCAATCGATGCGAATCCTTCTAGAAGCAGAGTCTGGGAACGACTCAGAATGTTGCGATATTCTTCGACGAAACGCGCGGCCTGCACTTCCTTTTTCCTGAGCGAGCTTTTCGCAATTCGCGCCTTAGATATGATCGATCCCAAGCCCATCTTCTTAGCACCGACTTCGTTATCACCATGCTGTCGATACTCGAAAAGAGCCTCATCGACATATTGCATTTTTCCGAAAGCGGAAACTACCAGCCCAAGCCACTGGTCATGCATGTCGATTCCCTCTAAATTGGAAGGCCGCGACGCAAGCTCCAGAGCCCGCTCGTTCACCATAACTTCCGCACCGGAAATCGGGTTCTGCACCAGAAGCTCCGACAGAGATGTTGCCGCGGGATCGACATCGGTGAACGAAACGAACGAGCTGTCAATAAGGCCAAGGTCCGCTCCTACCACACGAGCATCACAGAATGCCAGACAAGGGCAATCCCCCGATTCGGAACCGATTGCCTCTAAAGCCGCGAGGGTCTTTTCAATCTTCTCAGGAAGCCACCTATCATCCTGATCGCAAAAGCAATAGGCCTTGAAACCGCGCGGAACAACCCGCATGAGATGGAAGAAATTCTCCTTTGCTCCCCCCATGCGATGGCCCTGGGAGACAATAGTCACCTTATCCGGATTCTGGGACCGGAAGCCCTCGACCACCCGGAGCGTGCCATCAGAGGAACCGTCATCTGACACGAAAAGATGCCAATCCCGGTGAGTCTGCCTCCCGATGGATTCAAGCTGCTCGGCGATGTACCTCTCTCCGTTGTGGGTCGCCAAGAGAATCGCCACCGTCTCAGGCATGACGCTTGCCGCCGCTCTTGAACAGGAAGCCTCTGATTCGTCCGAATGCTTTGAGCGAGCGCTTCAGGTCCTCCGGGTCCGTCAGGCCGACGCGTAGTCTGTGAAGGATGTAGCGGGGGCGCCAGTAGTACTTCCTGCGAGCCTCGTCACAGAACTCGACCATCTCCTCTGAGGAAAGGTTCGGGAGCTCGACAAGCGAGTTGATGGTACCGTCCTCCTTGACGTAGTCCGAGTAGTCGCCCTTGATGTACCCCGCCTCCTTGTACCAACGCCAGTGCTCGGTGCCGGGGAACGGCAGGAGAGGGTAGAACTGCGCGGTGTCGGTGTTGAGCTCAAGAGCGAAGTCGAGGGTCCTCTGCATGGTCTCCTTCGTCTCGCCCTTATTGCCAACCATGTAGCAGGCGTGGATCGCGAGGCCGGCCTTCTTCGCCGCCGCTACATACCTCCTGACCTGCTCGACGGTCGTGCCCTTGCGGATGTTGTCCAGAATCTCCTGGCTGCCGCTCTCGATACCGGGGATGATGAGCTTGCAGCCCGCCTCCTTCATCCTCTTCATGGTCTCGTAGTCGAGGTTCACGCGCGCGTTGCAGAGCCAACGGAAGCGTTTGTTGAGTCCGCGCGCGATCATCTCGTCGCAGAACTCCATGGTCCTTTTCTTGTTGATGGTGAACGTGTCGTCCTCGATGACTATCTCCTTAACGTCGGAGAAGTTGTCGCGAATGTACTCGACCTCCCCGATGACGTCGGCGATGGACCTCACACGGTAGCGGTGGCCGTGCATGGTCTGCGGGTAGACGCAGAACGCGCATCGAGCGGGGCACCCGCGCCCCGTGAAGATCTGGATCTCCGGGTACGCAGATGCCGCGAAAAAGTAGTCGCGGTGGTTGAGATGCTCCTTTACGAAGGGCGCCGCCCAAGGGATCCGGTCGAGATCTGTGATATATGGGTAGTCCGGGTTGGATGCAGCACCGCCCTCCCCGTCGCGGTACGTCAGGCCGTCGACCGACAGGGGGTCGGCGCCGTCCCTGAGCGCACGGGCGACGTCGCGCACGGTGTAGTCGAACTCGTGCCGGGCGACCGCGTCGACGGCTCTGCAGTTCAGAATCGTCTCCTCGGGCAACGCGGAGGGGTGCGTGCCCACCAGCATGACGAAGGCGCTAGGGTAGAGCTCCTTGAGCCTGTCCCCGAACGCGATATCGGAGTATATAGACGGGGTCGAGGTGTCGAGGACGAATAGCCTCGCCTCTCCGCCGCCGTGCCCCGCAATCCATTCGAGAGACTCCCCCTCGCCCATCGGCTTGGCGGGCGCGTCGAGGAACGACACGTCGAAGCCGTCCGCCTCGCAGACCGCCGCCGCGTAGATGAGCCACAGCGGGTAGTAGAGGGTGCCCGAGCGCGTGATCGCGGCGCTCCTGTTCTCGCGGGCGAACTTGCCGTGCTCTGCCTTGAAAGGCGGGTTCACGAATACGACCTTCAAGATGAAAACCTTCCTATCTCGGTGGAATCCCTGGATTGAAGAGGTAGCGGTGCTTGAGGAAGTACCGGGCGAGCCCCTTCACGTGCTCGAGGTTCATCCTGCTCACGAGCCTCCTCTTGGAGATCCTCTGGTAGAGGTGAACGACGGGCTCCCCGTGGACGCGGACGCACCTGAGGCCGGACCTCCAGACGCGGATGCAGAAGTCCGCGTCCTCGGGAGCGTAAAAGATGTGCTCATCGAGCAGGCCGACGCGCCGCAGCGTGGAGACGGGCATCACCCAGCAGGCCGAGATGAGGTAGCCGACGTCCTGCACCCCGTCGACGACGGGAGCCGCCGGGCGCTCCATCCCCTCCCCGGCAGCCTGGACGCGCCCGATGGGGCACGCCTTCCTGAGTTTGATCCCGAGCGTGGGCAGAGCCCGCCCGGACATCTGCTCCGAGCCTTCAGGCGAGACGAGCGTGGGCCCGGCAACGCCGATCGACGGATCCGCCCCGAGCGCGGCAACCGCCCCCTCGACCGCCGCCCGGGAGACGACCGTGTCGGAGTCGAGCACGCAGACGTAGCCCGACCCGTCCTCCAGCGCGAGCCTCAGGGCGATGTTCCTGGAGACCGTGGTGCCCAGGTTCTCGGGCTGGGGCAGCACGCGCAGCCTGCGGTCCCGGGCCGCGATGCCGGAGAGGACTCCGAGGGTCCCGTCGGAGGAGCCGTTGTCCACGACGTAGAGCGTCTGGAGCAGACCCCCGAGCGAAAGCACCGACTCGACGCACTCGCGGACATAGGAGGCAGAGTTCCAGGTAAGCACGACGAACGAGACAGATTGCAAAGATGAAGACGTCACTGCCCCCTCCCCATGGCCTTGAAGGTCCTCACGAAGATGCGGAAGTCGAGCGCGAGCGACGCGTGCCTCACGTAGAAGAGCTCGAGCATCTGGCGGTCGCCGTTCTCCCAGGTGGCTGCGTTGCGCTCGGTCACCTGCCACCACCCGGTGATGCCGGGCTTCACGGACAGGAACTCGTCGCGGCCGTTCCCGAACTCGTAGGTCTCCTCGAGCGTCACCGGCCTGGGGCCGATGACGGAGAGGTCCCCCGCCAGCACGTTCAGGAACTGGGGCAGCTCGTCGAGGGAGGTGTTGCGCAGGAAGCGGCCCACGCGGGTGATCCGGGGGTCGTCGTCCAGCTTCTGCTCGCGGGACCAGCGCTCGAGCTGCTCCGCGGTCATGTACCTCTCCGGATGCTCGTGGGCGTCGGCCACCATCGTCCTCAGCTTGAAGATGCGGATGGTCCTGCCGTTCAGGCCGACCCTCTCCTGGCGGAAGAAGGGCATGCCCGGGGAGTCCGCGCAAATGGCAGCGCACGCGATCGCCGTGGGCACCGCCAGCACGGCCACGACGCCCGCGGAGAACACGACGTCGAAGGCGCGCTTCACGATTCGGTAGCCGAGGCCGCCAGGCTTGGGCGCCAGCACGGTGTCGTCCCGTGGTGGGGCGACAAAGCCTGTACGGCGCCCCGAAGTCTTAACCCCTATTCCCTTGTCAACCTGAGAATCCATCAGCCCGACCCGCTGCTACACCTTGCTCACGATCTCCAGCCCCACCTTGATCACCTTGGTGCGGCCAAACATGTGCATCTCCACGAACGCCAGCCTCTTGTGGCGGTCGATCTTCTTGATGCGCGCCTCTTGGCCCTTGAGCGGGCCCTTCCAGATCTTGACCTGGTCGCCTTCGATCACGCCGCTCGACAGCTCGACCGTATGCGACTCCACGTTGGTGAGGGCCTGCAGCCATGCGACCTCTTCGGGCAGCAGCGCGACGTACACCTCGTCATGCCCGCCGATGACCTTGGCGAAAAAGGGCAGCTCGCGCAAGCTCTGCGCGAGGCCGGCGATGTCGTCCGTGGTCACGAACACGTAACCCGGGAACAGCCGCTGCGCCTCGCGGCGCCACTCGCCGCCTCGGCGGCGCATGACCTCGCACAGGGGCACGAAGCACTCCCCCACGCGGTCACTCAGCAGCTTGACCAGCAGGTCGCGCGCCGCGCACTCGCGGCCGCCCGGCACCTGCAGCACGTACATCTCCACGGCAGTCCGACCCTTACTGCTGGAAGAAGAGGGGCATCTGCCTCGCTATGGCTTTGGCTATGTCTGAAAATCGGCGGAGCTACGCCGAACCGCCGTGCTGCGGGCTTACCCGCGCACAGGTGGAATGAACGCACGCAGCCAGACACGCCCTGGGCGCGCCTCGCCTGCACATATACGCTTCCACTTGACCCCTTGCATGGCAAAAGGCCCCGTTCGGCATATTCATCCTCCGATGGCATAACCAACGCGCACTCAGCGACGATTGCCCGTCCAACGGATATGTTCATCTGCCGCCTTGCGCACACGGCGCCCAGCAGCAGACCTTCCAAAACGACACGATGAAACTTGCAGTTTAGGAAGCGCCCTTACTATATCACCTTGCCTGCGGACGCTCGTTGCGCAACATGGATTTCATCCCTGCACACACGGTGCGCTCTGCGCTTTTGCACCAGATGACCATAGGTTTCGCCAACGCGATAACAATGGTTAAACACCCCGACATCACGCACGAACCACATGAATGTAAGGGTTCGGTATGGGATAGCCGGACTCAATGGCGCCTGTGCGACTTCCGCATCCAGCGGCAGCCCAAGGTTGGCTCCCCCAATCGAGTGGGCACACTTCCCCGCACCTCTTCCCAAACTCTCGTCTTGAGCTCATCAATGTAATGACATAATTACACTCAGAACCCAACCAGCTTGAGAAAGGCTCACGATGGAGCAAAAGACCTTTAATACGTTCTGCCCGTACTGCGACGAGGAAGTCGAAGCCGTTCTTGACATCAGGACCGAGCGGCACCGCGTGCGCGGCGAGGAGATCATCCTCGACAACGTTCCGGTAGCCGTATGCCCCCTCTGCGGGCAGGACATCGGAAACACGAGAATCGACGGCCCCACAATCGACCGCGCCTACGATGCCTACCGCACGCGCCACAACATGCTCTTCACCAAAGACATCAAGGCGATTCGCGCGCGGTACGGTATGTCGCTACGCGAGTTCAGCCGGTATCTGGGCTTCGGCGAGCAGACCTATGCCAGCTACGAGAACGGCAGCCTGCCCGACGAGCTGCACGACCGCATGATCCGCATCGCCTCCACGCCCGAAGGCGCACGGCTGATCATCCCTTTGGCGGAAGGGGCAATCAGCGAGAAGTCCCTGCGCCTCGCCCGCGCCTTCGCGTATCCGGAGGGAAACAGCGCCAAACCGCAGGAAGACAGAATGTAGCAAGCATATCCGATGACACATATTATAGTATGTGTCATCAGGGCAATTGCGACCAGCGGGCAATTCGGGCAGACCGAGCAGCGCGGCTTCAACTTCTCGCAGGTGCTGCAGGAGGCCCTAAAGGAGAAGCTCCAGGCGTAGATGCGCATGCGGCGGCAACGTTCCCGCCGCCAGCGCCTCCCCTACACCGTGAGGAACATCATCGCGATGATGAGGACGAAGCCCACGATGTCGGTGGGGGCGAACGCGATGCCCAGCAGGATCGCGCTCGTCACGGTGGCCGAGACGGGCTCCACGGTGCCGATGAGGCCGGCGCGCATGCTGCCCACGTTCTTCACGCCCTGCATGTAGAGCAGGTACGCCAAAAACGAGCCGATGAGAACGAACACGGCGAGCATCTCGAGGCCGCCGGCGTCGAGCGCGGGCGGGTTGCTCCACGGCTGCACGAAAATGCTGGTCAGGATACCCGACAGGAACATGGCCGACCCCGTCACGATCGTCGAGCCGTACACCGGCAGGATCTTGACCGGCAAGATGGTGATGAGCGCCGCGCCCAGCGCGGTGAGCAAGCCCATGGCAAGGCCCAGCGGCGGAATGGACAGGCGCGTGAGGTCGCCACCCGTGGAAATCAGCACGGTGCCCGCGAACGCCAGCATGAGGCCCACAATCTCGCGCTTGCGGGGACGGCGACGGCCCTTGACGCAGGTGTAGCCCATGATGACCACGAGCTGCAGGCACTGCAGTACCGTCGCGGTGCCGGCGTTGGTGAGGCGCACCGCGCTGAGGTAGAAGAACTGGTTGGCGAGCAGGCCGAAGATCGTGAAGATGATCTGCTGGCGACGATGCTCGGGCGTAGTCCACAGCTGGACGAAGCGCTTGCGGTCGAACAGCAGGATGATGATCATGAACAGAGCGCCCGCAAGCAGCTGGCGAACACTCATGAGCCACATGGTGTCGACGTGGTACACGTCGAACAGGGCGCTCGCCGCCGTGCCGGAAAAGCCCCAAAACGAGCCGCCCAGAAAGGCCGCGAGGGCACCGACCAGCAGCTTGCGCGACGCCTCGTTGTTCAAGCGCTCGCGCCACGCGCGACGAGCGGCACGCGAGCCGGCATCGACGCCCGAAGGCACCGCTTCCTGCTTGGTCACACCCGTCTTGACGCCCATAGATCCCCCTCGACACGTTGTGTTCAGCATGATTCCAGCCCGACTACCATAACGTAAGATTCCGCAGGTTGATAGGGTGCTTTATGACAATTCCGGCCACGCGTAAAACTCACTTCAGCCCGCTGTAGCGCGCCCTCGGCAAACGGCGCAGGCCACCGAACCCACCGAACACCCCTCGATAAACTCACCACGGATGTGGGTTCATGCGAGCACGATGCAAAGCCGCAGCCGATTCGGACGCATGTGCGCGCGATACCGGGTATAACCATGGGCAACGGAAAAGCCTGAATCGACGAGGCGCTCCGCCGGAACCTCCCCGTGAGGGCAGCATCCTTCGCGATCAGGTTGCATAATAGCCATGTACGTTCAACCTTGAGGAGACCATCCCTATGACCGATATGACCTCATCTGCCACCCCGGCGCGCGAGCGCGCGCACCAGCTGCTGGCCCCCGGCACCCAGCTGCACGGCTTCACCGTCGAGCGCGACGAGACGATCGACGAGCTCGATGCCGACGCCTACGTCATGCGCCACACGTCGTCGGGCGCCCGGCTGCTCTACCTTGCATGCGAAGACGAGAACAAGTCCTTTGCCATCGGTTTCAAGACCCCTCCCGCCGACGACACCGGCGTGTTCCACATCCTCGAGCACTCCGTGCTGAACGGGTCGGCCAAGTTCCCGGTCAAAGAGCCGTTTGTCGACCTCATCAAGACGTCGATGCAGACGTTTCTGAACGCCATGACCTACCCCGACAAGACGATCTATCCCGTGGCGTCGACCAACGAGCAGGACCTACTAAACCTCATGGACGTCTACATGGACGCCGTGCTGAACCCGGCCATCTACTCCAAGCGCGCCATCTTCGAGCAGGAGGGCTGGCACCTGGAGCTGGACGAGGCGGACGCTGCGGAGCAGGCCTCGGACACCGCCGATGACACCCCCGGCCTGCGCTACAACGGCGTCGTGTTCAACGAGATGAAGGGCGCGCTGTCCGACCCCACCGACGTGCTCGACAACGAGATCATGCGCCAGCTGTATCCCGACACCGCCTACCGGTTCGAGTCGGGCGGCAACCCGCGCGCCATCCCCACGCTCACCTACGAGAACTTCCTCAACACGCACGCGCGCCACTACAACCTCGCCAACAGCTACATCGTGCTCTACGGCGACATGGACGCCGACCGCGTGCTCGCGTTTCTGGACGACCGCTATCTGTCCGACGACGCGCTTGCCGCCGCGCGCGCATTCAAGCGCGAGGCCGGCACGCTGGTCGAGAACCCCGGCGATCCCAACCCGCTCGAGCTGCAGGCGCCCGTCGTGTGCGAGTACGACTCCATCACGATGAACACCACACCCGAGAACGCGCAGGTCGGCATGGCCTACGTGCTGGGCCATGCGCTCGACCGCAAGCGCGTGATCGCAGCCGACGTGCTCTTCGACGCGCTGCTCGGCTCCAACGAGGCCCCGGTCAAGAAGGCCATCCTCGCGGCGGGCCTCGGCGGCAACGTCATGAGCTACACCGACGCCGCGTGCCTGCAGCCCTACGAGCTCATCGTGCTGCAGGGAGCAAAGCCAGGCGTGGCGCGCGAGTTCCGCCAGGTCATCGAGGACGAGTGCCGCAGGCTCGTCGAAAACGGCATCCCCCGCGACCGCCTCGAGGCCGTGCTCTCCAGCGAGGAGTACGCGCTGCGCCAGCGCGACTACGGCGTGGCCGACGGCGTGGCCATCACCTGCGACCTGCTTTCGACCTGGCTGTACGACGACGATGCCGCCACGTCGGCGCTCACCTACGGCCCCATCTACGCCGAGCTGCGCCGCGAGCTCGACGGCCCCTACTTTGAGAACCTGCTGCGCGAGCTCGTGCTCGAATCGAAGCACAGCGCGCTCGTCGACCTGATTCCGCACGATGCTGACGACCAGGCCGAAGATCCCGAGGCAGCCGAGCTCGCAGCGCTTTGCGCGAACATGAGCGACGCGGACCTAAAGGCCGTGGCCGACAACGTCGCCGCCCTCCGCGCGGTCCAGGAGGCCGAGGACACGCCCGAGGCCCGCGCGACCCTGCCGCGCCTGCACGTCTCCGACATCGGCCCGGCGCGTCCCGAGCCCGCGCTCACGCTCGACACCACCTCGCCGCTGCCCTGCCTCAAGCACGACATCCCGACGCATCGCCTCGCCTACTTCATGGCGTACTTCGATCTCACGCACGTCAGTTATGCGGAGCTGCCCTACGTGTCGATTCTCGCCCGCCTGATGAAGCAGCTCGGCACCACCTGCCGCAGCGCTTCTGAGCTGGACAGCTATATCGGCTCCAACCTGGGTTTCCTCGCGTTTGCACCCGAGGTCATGGCGCAGCCCAACTGGAAGCTCGCCCGCCCCGTGATGACGGTCGCCGCCGGTGCCCTCACCGAGAAGATCGAGCATCTCGCCTCCATTCCCGCCGAGGTGTGGGGCAAGACGGTGTTCGACGACATCGACCGCATCCGCGAGGTGCTGACCCAGATGCGCATCGGCATGGAGCAGGGCTTCATCACCTCCGGCCACCAGGCGGCGCTCGCCCGCGCCTGGTCCTACGTGTCGCCCGCCGGCATGGTGTCCGAGAGCATCTCCGGCGTCGACTTCTACCAGTTCCTGCGCGACCTGCTCGACCACTTCGACGAGCGCGCCGACGATCTCGTCGAGAAGCTGCGCGACCTTCAGGCGCGTATCTTCACGTCGACGGACACGGTCGTGAGCTTCACGGGAACCGATGAGGACTACGAGCGCTTCTGGAACGCCGCCGGTTCGCTGGGCCTGGAGCCCCGCCTTGCCGCCGCCAAGGAGCTCTACGTGCCCATGCCGCAGCCCAAGCGCGAGGCGTTCATCATCCCGAGCGACATCTGCTACGTGGCGAAAGCCGCCGACCCGCGCGCGATGGGGCTCGCCATGGACGGCAGCTGGAGCGTCGCGGCGACCGTGCTGTCCTACGATTACCTGTGGAACGAGATCCGCGTGAAGGGCGGCGCCTACGGCTGCGGCTTCCGCGCGGTCGCAGACCGCCAGCTGTGCTTCTACACCTATCGCGACCCGGCGATCGATCCCTCGATCGAGCGCATCGCGGGCGCCGGCACCTGGCTTTCGACCTTTGAACCCGACCCGCTGAGCTTCGAGGGCTTCATTGTGTCCAGCGTGGCCAGCCACGACGCGCCGCTCAAGCCCTACGCGCTCACGCGTCGCCAGAACATCGAGTTCTTCACCAAGCGCCCGGTCAACTGGCGAGATGAGCTGCGTGACGGCATGCTCGCCACCACGCCCGACAAGCTGCGCGCGCTCGGCGAGACCATCTCGCGCGTTGCCGAGGAGGCGCCGCTGTGCGTGTTCGGCGGGCGCGAGGTCATCGAGCGCAGCCATGCCGGCCTGAATGCCGTGGACCTGCTTGGCTGATCGAGCACCACAGAACCCCGCTAACAAATGGGGACGGGTTCGTTTTTGATCGACACGGTGTCGAGCAAAAACGAACCCGTCCCCAATCAACCCATTGCGAGAGGAGAATGAATGGAGCACGAGCGCGTGACGCATACCATCGAACCGGTCTACGACGATCGCTCGCGCGTGCTCGTCTTGGGTACGATGCCATCGCCCGCCTCTCGCAACGTCGGCTTTTTCTACGGGCACCCGCAGAACCGATTCTGGCGAGTCATGGAGCGGCTGTTCGCTCTGCCAGACCATGCGCTCGTGGACAACGACGCCCGCATATCGTTTTTGCTCGAACACCGCATCGCCCTGTGGGATGTGCTCGCCTCGTGCTCCATCGAGGGAGCCGCGGACTCGAGCATCGCCGACCCCGTGCCCAACGACCTGACGCGCATCCTTGACGCCGCCCCCATCTCGCATGTGTTCACCACGGGCGGCGCTGCGGCCAAGCTGTGCCGGCGCTTCGACGGGAGCCTGCTGCGCGAGCGGGGCATCGAGTACGTCGCGCTGCCCTCCACGAGCGGCGCCAACGCGCGCATGCGCCTGAACGACCTGGTGCTTGCCTACAGCGTCTTGGCGGAGCGCATCGATATGCGTCAGGCCAAGCGCACCGTGCGTCGCGCGGTGCTCGCACGTCGCGATGCCATGGATGCCGCCGACCGTGCCGCGCGCTCGCATAAGCTGTGCCGCGAGCTCATCAATGTTTTGGAGCAGCTGCCCGCGCATGCAACCGTATCCGTATACGCCGCCATGAACAGCGAGGTCGACCTCGACGAATGCATCCGGGCCGCCTTTGCGCGCGACCTGGTCGTGGCGTTTCCCTGCATGCAGCGCGCAGGCGGCGGACGGCAGGACATGGTCATGCGCGCGGTCTCGCAGGCGGACTACCTTGCGCGCGCGGCGCCGTTCATCAATCGTCCCGTCGCATCGTTCAGGCCGTCGCCTGAAGACGAGCGGAGTTTTGCGCTCGTCGACCCACGGGACATTGACCTCATGATCGTCCCGCTTGTGGCCTTCGACGACCAGGGGCATCGTCTGGGCTACGGCGGCGGCAACTACGACTCATACCTGCCGCAGCTGGATTCCGGCTGCATCGGCCTCGGTGCCGCGTTCGAGACGCAGCGCGTAGACCGCGTTCCCGTCGAGAAACACGACCGGACACTCGCCCGCATCTGCTGCGCATAGCGAGACGGGCTTTTTGAGACGGGCCCGTTTGCCCTGGCAGTCTACTGCCCGCCCGCCTTGCGGATGTCGTAGGGCGTCGTCTGGTACACGTAGTAGTTCAGCCAGTTGGTGTAGAGCAGCTGCGCCTGCGCGCGCCACACGTTGAGCGGCTCTTTCGTGGGATCGTCATCGGGAAAGTAGTTGACCGGGATCTGCGGGTCGATGCCGCGCTTGATGTCGCGCTCGTACTCGAGCTTGAGCGTGTCGGAATCGTACTCGGGATGGCCGAACACGAAGAAGCGCCTGCTGTCCGTCGACTTCGCGATATACAGCCCCACCTCGTCGGACACGGCGATGACCTCCAGCTCCGAGACGGCCTCGACATCCTCGCGACGCACGCCCGTGTTGCGCGAATGCACCGCCCAGAAGCGGTCGTCCAGGCCACGCACGAGCGGACTGGACGGCTTGATCAGCCGATGCTGGAACACGCCGGACGCCTTCGCCGGCAGATCGTACTTGTCGATGCCGTAGTGGTAATACAGCGCCGCCTGCGCTCCCCAGCAGATATGCAACGTTGAATGCACGTGCGTGGTCGACCATTCCATGATGTCGCACAGCTCGTCCCAGTAGTCGACCTCCTCGAACGGCATCTGCTCCACCGGCGCGCCGGTGATGATCAGGCCGTCGTAATGGCGGTCGCGCACCTCATCGAAGGTTCGATAGAACGTCTCCAGATGGCTCGCCGCCACGTGCGTCGCCTCATGGCTCTTGGTGCGCATGAGCT
Organism: Collinsella ihumii; assembly: GCF_030385545.1. Taxonomy (NCBI): domain Bacteria; kingdom Bacillati; phylum Actinomycetota; class Coriobacteriia; order Coriobacteriales; family Coriobacteriaceae; genus Collinsella; species Collinsella ihumii. The sequence continues at coordinate 224,654 of NZ_JAUEIQ010000002.1, forward strand.
CGACCTCGATCTGCAGCGGCGTGTTGGACAGCTTGCGCATGATCTGGGTCTCGGTGGCGATCTTGGTGGGCATGAGGTTGAGGATCAGCACATGCAGCGGACGGATATCCTGATGGATCGCGCGATACTCCGTCATGACGAAGATGTTTTCGCCCTCGAGGGTCTCGGTGGCGGGCAGGGCGTCGGGAATGCGAATAGGCATGGAGCGTCTCCTCTGTGCGGGATTCGGCTGCGCGGCGAAAACCGGCAACAAGAAATCGTGCGTTCATTGTAACGCGCTACAATGGGCTCCCAACCAGTCAGCGAGAAAGGTGCCCGTATGCTTACCACGAGATCTGTCGGCATTATCGGTATGGGACACGTGGGAGCGCACGTCGCCAGCGCGCTGCTTTCGCAGGGACTGGCCGACGAGCTGCGTCTGTGCGACATCGACGAGAAGAAGCTCGCGGCAGAAGTCCAGGATCTCCACGATGCCCTGCTGTTCCACCCGTACAACACCAAAATCGTGAACTGCGGCGATGCGTACGAGGAGCTCAGCGGGTGCGACATCATCGTCAACGCCGCGGGCAACGTCGCGGCGTCGTCGACCGACCGCGACGGCGAACTGTTCTGCACGACCGACATCTGCCGCACCTTTGCCGAGCGCGTCGCGGGCAGCGGCTTTGCCGGCATATGGGTGAACATCTCCAACCCATGCGACGTCATCGCGACCGAGATCTGGCATCTTACCGGATACGACCCGAGCAGGATCATCGGCACGGGCACGGCGCTCGATTCCGCCCGCCTTCGCGCTCAGATCTCGCTTGCATGCGGTGATGTGGACCCCAAGTCGATCGACGCCCACATGATCGGCGAGCACGGGTTCTCGCAGATCGCCGCATGGAGCCCCGCCACGATCGGCGGTGTTTCGCTTTCCCGCCTGGCCCTCGATTACCCCGAGCGCTTCGCATTCGACCATGACGAGGTCGAGGAGCTCGCACGACGCGGAGGATACGTCGCCATGGCTGGCAAGCGCTGCACCGAGTACGCCATCGCGGCGGCGGCCGCCCGCATCGTCGCCGCCATCCTGCACGACGAGCACGCCGTCATGGCGGCCTCCACGCTCATGCGCGGACAGTACGGCGAAGAGGGCATCTTTGCCTCGCTGCCCTGCGTGATCGGAAAGAACGGCGTAGAGCAGGTATTCGAGCTCGACCTGTCTGAGGACGAGCTCGCCGGTTTCCACGGCAGCTGCGCGCATATCCGCGAGAACATCGCACGCCTCACCTGGTGGTAGGCGTGACAATTCCCCTGCCTTTCTGTCACGCCGTCCCCAAATAACCCAACCCTACTTGATGTCGATGGTCTCCAGGGCCTCTTCGATGAGCTCCATGCTGTTCGAAGTCCGCGGGCCGTTACCGCGCCATGCGATGACCGCACCTCCGTCGCTGGTCACGCCGAGCTTCTGCACACCGGCGGCATCTGTGATCACACCGGAGATATCCTCATCGCCCCACATGACATCGATAATGAGGATGTCCTCGCCCTCCAAGCTGACGGTATGACGCGCATGCAGGTCCCCGCCGCCGCTCGCGACCCGAATGTCCCACGCGACGGGAAGCTCGATATCGAAGAAGTCGCCCTCGTAGGTCCGTACGTTCGTGCCGGATTTGGACGTCGACGTGGTGTTCGCAGAGGACGCATCGAACTCGTCCTCGTCCTCCTCATCCTCGTCGAAATAGCGCCCGTGCGCGCGATCCGCCAGGTCATCGGCCACATCGTAGCCCGCATCGAGCGCGATCTCGCGCGCACGCTCGACTCCATCGGGCGTCAGGTTGTCGGGATAGGAAAGCTCGATCACGAGGTCGTCGGACATATCGATGCCCTCGCCCTCGGCAAGATCCTCGTCGACCGCGATGGCGAAGTCCGCGCTCGGGTAATCGTACATGCGCCCGTATTCGCCGAACGGCGACGCCTCCACGCTGAGCGCGTACGAGCCGGGAACCAGCTCGATGCCCTCACCGTCGCTGTCGACGAACTGCCGCTCCTCGTAATCCTCGCCCGCCGCAGTCGTCCCGCTGATGAGGACCGGCATCGGGGTTCCGCCTTCCTCCGTATCCCACCCGCTTGCATCCACGCCGATGGTCACGTCATGGGATGCAGCGAGCATCTCCCGTCGTTCCTCCTGTTCGCGCGCTAATTCCTCGGCTGCCATTCGCTCGGCCTCGGCGCGCTGGAAGGTCATCGTACCGCCCACCGCAACGACGATGACGACGGCAGCGACGGCGATACCGAGCAGCATGCGGCGGGAACCTAGGGTGCCAAGGACCTTTGCCGCCCGGGAATCCGAAGACTCCACGGGGGCCTCCGCAGACTCGGTATTCATCTGCTTTGCGGCAGGGTGTTCATCATCTGAGACCGAGGTGGGCTCGACGCTCGTGCCGCAGTAGACGCAGAATTGCGAATCATCCGGCAGTTTCTTCCCGCAGTGTCTGCAAAACATGGCGACCCCCGATCAAGACAGTTCGTGAGGTCAATTATTACATGCGCCGACACGTTTTGACGGGTCATTTGGACGGATGGGTTGGAACGAACCCGTCCCCAACCAACCCATCCGCCGGCTAGCGCTGCTCGTCTTCAAAGGAGGCGACTGCGGCCAGGAAGGCGTCGCCGAAATCGTCGGCCTTCTTCTCGCCGATACCCGGCACTTCCAGCAGCTCCTCGCGCGTTTCCGGGCGCAGGCGGCAGATGCCCCGCAGCGCCTTGTCGGACATGATCATGTACGGCGCCCACGACCGCTCGACGGCAAAATCCCGCCGCAGCTCGCGAAGACGCTCGAACAGCTCGCCGTCATCGCCCACGTGCGCACGGCGCGGACGCGGCGCGGACGGCTCTGCCGCGTCCTCCCGAATGAGATCGACTGCGCGCCGTACGCGCTCGTTGCTGCGACGCTTGGCCGCGCGGCGCTTCATGGTGAAGACGAACGGCTGCTCAGGGCTATCGGCCATGACCTCCACGGCGTGCGGGCCCAGGCCGACCACCGGGTACTGGCCTTGCGACTGCACCAGATAGCCGCGCCCCACAAGCTGCCCGATCACGTCCTTGATGTGACCGGTCGACTCCGACGACAGAGACCCGTAGCCGGGCGCCTCGTCGAGATGGCAGCTGCGGATGCGCTCCGTATTGGCGCCGTGGAGCGCGTCCGCCACTAGCGCGCGACCAAAGCGCCCGTTGCAGTCCCTCACGAACAGCACGACGTTGCGCGCGACCTCGGTCACGTCCTCGGTTTCGTAGGGCGTCGTGCAGTTCGAGCAGTTGCCGCACCCTTCTGCCGCCCCGTCCGCGTCCGCGGGCCGCTCCACGCCCAGCGCGCCCTCATCGCCGAAGTAGCGCAGGATGTATCCGCGCAGGCAGCCGGTCGTCTGGCAGTAGCCCTCCATAGCGCTCAGCAGCCGATACCGATTCTGCCGCGCCATGTCGCGCGCCTCGCCGTCCAGCCCCTCGTCCTCGGGTTCGCGATCGATCAGGTAGCGGCGCAGGCGAAAATCGTTGCCGTTCCAGAGCAGATAGCAGCTCGCGGGATCGCCGTCTCGCCCCGCACGGCCCGCCTCCTGGTAGTAGGCCTCGATGCTCTCGGGAACGTTGTTGTGGATGACATAGCGCACGTTGGGCTTGTCGATGCCCATGCCGAACGCGTTGGTGGCCACGATGACCGGCGCCGTGTCGTTGATGAACGCCACCTGGTTTTCCGTGCGGTCGCCGTTGGACATGCCGGCATGGTAGCGCGCCACGTGGATGCCACGTGGCTCGAGCGCGTGGGCGAGCTTGAGGTAGAGCTCGTCGACCGCCTTGCGCGTGGAACAGTACACGATGCCGCTCTCGTCGGCATGGTTGAGCGCATAATCGCGGATCCAGGCGGTTTTCGCCTTGTCGCCCATCTCCTCGACGCCGAAGAAAAGGTTGGCGCGGTCGAAACCCGTCACCACGGTTTCCGGACGCTGCAGGCCGAGCATGCGCACGATGTCGGCGCGCACGCGCTCGGTCGCTGTCGCGGTGAACGCCGCCACGACGGGGCGGACGGGAAGCGCCTGGATGAACGCGGCGATATCGAGGTAGGAGGGGCGGAAATCCTGACCCCACTGCGAGACGCAGTGGGCCTCGTCGACGGCGACCAGAGGCACGCCGATGCCGCCAGGTGCCGCCGCCACTTGCGCGAACGCCAGAAAACGCGGCTCGAGCAGGCGCTCGGGCGCCACGTACATGATCTGGTACCAGCCCTCGGCCGCGCGCTTGAGCACCGTGTTCTGCTGACCGAGCGTGAGCGACGAGTTGAGGTAGCTCGGGCGCGCGCCGGCTGCCTTGAGGGCGCGGACCTGGTCGCCCATGAGCGAGACGAGCGGACTCACGACGAACGTGATGCCGGGCCTGACGAGCGCCGGCACCTGGTAGCAGATGGATTTGCCGGCGCCCGTGGGCATGACGCCCAGCGCATCGCGACCGGCCAGGATCGCATCGACCAGACGCTGCTGACCAGGGCGGAATGAATCGTATCCAAAGTAGCGCCGCAATGCATCCTGTGCATCCCATGCGTTGTGGTTAGCGTCCGGCATAGCGTCCTCCTCCTCATCTCAATAGCGGGGATTATACCCGCTGCCGCGCCGGCGCTAGTCGTCGTCGCCGGAGGCCCCGAGCTGGGTCAGGATCGCGAGCGCCGCCGCGACGACGCCGGAGCCGTTCTCGCCCGTATCGACACCGCGGCCCAGGCCGGTTCCGGCTCCCGCGCCCGCACGCGCCGGAACGGTGAACTTGCGCGTCTTGGGATAGGTGATGGCACCGAGCTTGTTCTTGAGCTCGAACGCGACCGTTTTGGGCACGTCGACACCCTGATACACCAGGCGCCCCTGCGTGAGCGACACGCTTTCCAGCCCCAGGCGCTCCGCGCGGATGCGGATGCGCGCGCGATCGAACAGGTTCATCGCCGCAAGCGGCAGCTCGCCGTAGCGCTCCTCGCAGTCTTGCTGGACCTCGTCCACCTCGGAGAGCAGCGCAGCCGCCGCAAGCTTTCGGTAGATGAGCACGCGCTGATCGACCGCCGGCAGGTAATCCTCCGACAGGTAGAAGTCGGCGGGCAGGTTGATGGCCACGCCGGTCTGCTCCAGGTCCTCGCCGTCCTCGCCGCGCGCCTCGGCGACGGCCTGCCCGAGCATCTGCGTGAACAGGTCGAAACCGACGCTCGACAGGTTTCCGTGCTGCTCGGCGCCCACCAGTGAGCCCGCACCGCGGATCTCAAGGTCGCGCATGGCGATGCGCATGCCGCTGCCCAGGTCCTGGAACTCGGACAGGGCGGTCAGGCGCTCGGTCGCCTCTTCGGTCAGCGGCATCTCGCCGGGGAACATGAAGTACGCGTACGCCTGCGTAGCGGAGCGGCCCACGCGGCCCTTGAGCTGATAGAGCTGCGCCAGGCCCAGGCGCTGCGAGTCCTCGATGATCAGCGTGTTCGTGCGCGGATTGTCGATACCGCTCTCGATGATGGTCGTGGCGACCAGCACATCGACCTCGCCGGTCGCGAAGCGCACCATCACGTCCTCGACCTCGCGCGGGCCCATCTTGCCGTGCGCCACGGCGACGCGCGCCTCGGGCACGACCTCGTGCACGCGGTCGACCGCGTCGTCGATGGTCTTCACGCGGTTGGACACGTAGTAGACCTGACCGCCTCGATCGAGCTCGAGGCGAATGGCCGCACTCACCACATCGGGGTCGTATTCGCCCACGTGCACGACGACCGGGCGGCGGCCCGTCGGCGGCGTCGTGATGAGGCTCATGTCACGCACGCCGGAGATGGCCATCTGCATGGTGCGCGGGATCGGCGTGGCCGAGAGCGTCAGCACGTCGATCTGCTCGCGCAGGTTCTTGAGCTGCTCTTTGTGCTGGACGCCGAAGCGCTGCTCCTCGTCGATGATGACCAGGCCCAGATCGTGCGGGTTCACATCGGCCGACAGCAGACGGTGCGTTCCTACTAGCACGTCGACCTTGCCTTCCGCGAACGCGGCGAGCGCGCGCTTCTGCTGGGCGGGCGTGCGGAAGCGCGACAGCACCTCCACCTCCACGCCGAAGGGCGCGAAGCGGTTGAAGAACGTCTCGAAGTGCTGCTGCGCCAGGATCGTCGTGGGACACAGCACCATGACCTGGCGCCCTCCGTCCACGCATTTGAACGCGGCGCGCAGGGCGACCTCCGTCTTGCCGAAACCGACGTCGCCGCACAGCAGGCGATCCATGGGCTTGGGGCTCTCCATGTCGGCCTTGATGTCGGCGATAGCCTCGAGCTGGTCGCGCGTGGGCTCGTACGGGAAGCTCTCCTCCATCTCGTTCTGCTCGGGCGTGTCGGGCCCAAAGGCGAACCCCGTGATGGAGCTGCGGCGCGTGTACAGGTCGACGAGGTCAAACGCGAGCTTCTTGGCGCTTTTGCGCGCCTTGTTGGTGGCGCGCGTCCAGTCGGCCGTGTTGAGGCGCGTCAGGCGCGGGTTGGCCCCGTCCGGGCCGACGTAGCGCGTGATGCGGTCGACCTGCTCGAGCGGCACGTACAGCTTGTCACCGCCCGCATACTCCAGCAGGAAGTAATCGCGTTCGCGGCCGGCGACCTCCTGGCGCACGATCTCGGAGAACAAGGCGATGCCGTGCGTGGCGTGCACGACGTAATCGCCCGGCTTGAAGGGGAACGTGACCTCGGTCACGTCCACCCGACGGCGCGCCCGGCGGCCGCGCTTGGCGTCCATGCGCGCGTTCAGGTCGTTGAGCGAGAACACGGCCAGATGCGCATCGGGCACGACCACGCCGGAGGGAATCGGCGCATCCACGAAGGTCACGCGGCCGCGCGTGATGGTCGGCACCGTGATGGCGGGCGCACCCGAGAGGTCGGCCGCGTTCAGCTTGTCCGCATCGCGCTTGAGAAGCGTCACGTTCACGTGCACATCGCCTGCGACGGAACCGCTGTTCTCGGGCGCGGCCTGCAGCGACTCCTCAAAGGGAATCGACTCGTCGGTAAACGACAGCTCCATCGATTCGCGCGCGCCGCGGTCCGGGATGGCGAACGCCACGGCGAAGCGGTTGTTGACCACCTCTTGGATGCGCGAGATGAACCGGTTGTCCGAACCCGCGAGCGCCGGCTGCTCGATCTTGAGCTCAGCGGTCACCGCACCGCCCGCCCGGATGATCGACACGTACTGCAGGCGCTGCTGACGGCCGAAGTCAAGCTGCTGGGGGCGCACGTACAGGCCGTCGAGATGCGAGACCTTCGCCTCGCCCGCCCGCCGCTCGAGGTCCTCATAGGCGCGCGTGCAGTCGTCGAACAGGCTGCGCGGCTCCGAGAGCACCACGAGCGTGTCGTCGCTCACGTGTGCGAGCGGGCTTACGGTCGATTCGTACATGAGCGGCATGAAACGGTCGAGCTCCGGGGTCACGATGCGCGCCTTCACCATCTCGAGCATGGCGGCGAGCTCCGTATCGTTTTTGGCGGGCGCGTACAGCGCGGCGGAGATGCGGCGCACCGCGTCGTCGGTCAGCGCGAGCTCGCGGACCGGGAAGATCTCGACGGACTGTTCGTCGCCGATGGTCTGACCCGTCGAGCTCACCATGCGGCGGATGCGATCGATCTCGTCGCCGAAGAACTCGATGCGCACCGGGGAGGTCGCCTGCGCGGGGAAGACGTCGACGGTGTCGCCGTGCACGCGGAACAGGCCCGGCGCATCTGCCGCATCCGAGCTGGTGTACCCCATGCCCACCAGGCGCGCCGGCACCTCGTCGTAGGGAATCTCCTCTCCCACCGTAAAGATGGTCGACGCCCAGTAGCGGCTCTCGCGCGGCGGCACGCAACGCAGCAGCGCACGGGCGGAGGCGACCATGATGACCGGCTCCCCTTGCGCCACGCGGCCGAGCGCCGCGCAGCGGGCCGCCACGACCGCGTCGTCGGGCTGCGTGTCTTTCCACGGGTAGTCGGTCCGCTCGGGAAAGCGCACCACGTGCTCCAGCCCCAGGTACGCGGCCAGCGACCGGGCCGCGCGGTCGGCCGCGTCCTCGCCCGACACGATATAGACCGTCGAGCGCGGATTGCGCGCGAACTGCGCCGCGAGCATGAGCGTGCGACCGGATTGCGACACGGCGAGCGTGGCGTCTTGGCCCTCCGCGAGCGCCGCCTCGACGGTCTGCAGCGCCTCGGCCGTGTAGAGCTGGGCGGCTATGCGATGGATGAGCATGTTTCGTCTCCCTATGGCAACCGGGTCGCTCCCGGGCTGCCCCCTCATGCCAAAAGCCCGTCCGAGCGGGTCGAACGGGTGATGCGAAAACAGGTTGTCATGTGTATCGTATCGCAATTGGGCGAACGGCCGGGAAGTTCACAGGGAACACCTGAGGCGCTCATGGGAACGTTGGTCGACTCGGTTCGCGCAGCGACGGCATGTTGCGCCTTACGATCAGGGCGAGCGGGGGGTCAATGACACAGAATGGGCAATTTGGCACGCTAGAGGCCTCTATTAGCTCTCTTTAGCGTGCCAAATTGCCCATTCTGTGTCATTGACCCCCTGCCCCCCTCTTCTCGAAAGGCGACATGTTCACCCAACGGCATCACCCGAGGGAGCGCCGACCAAAAGGAGCCTCTCGACGCCCTCCTATATCAGCCCGAGGTCCCTGCAGGCCCGCGCGATGCCGTCCTCGTCGACGTGCGGTGTAACGTGGCTCGCCGCCGCCTTCACCTCGTCCGACGCGTTACCCATGGCCACGCTCGTGCCCACGCATCGAAACATCGAGATATCGTTGCCGCCGTCGCCGAACGCGACGCACTCCTCGGGCTCGATGCCGAGATGCGAATCGCCGAATGTACCCGCCCCCGACAGCGCGGCGGCCAGGCGCCTTTAGGCGCGACCGGTCGCCTTGAGGTGGTACTGGCGCTCGTAGCGACGGGCAAAGGCCAGCAGCAACAGCACCGCCACGATGGAGAACGGCACGCCCGCCAGGCCGATCCAGTTGTAGGTCGCGCCCGTGTTCAGCACCATCTGGCCCACCTGGGCGCCGATGGCATTGCCACCGTTGAAGGCGATCTGCACGCAGGCGCCGCCCAACAGCTCACCGCCGCCCTGACCGACCTCGACCATCAAGATCTGCTGCGGGCTGGAAACGAAGAACAGCCCGATGGAGACCACGAACATCAGCAGCGCGCACAGCGCCGAGCCGCGACCGAACAGGAAGATGAGCAGCAGGGCCACGCCGGCAAGCGACTGGCCGGCGGCCGCGGCGATGCCCGGGCTCCGGCGATCGGCGGCGCGCCCGCCCAGCGTCGAGCCGACCACCATGCCGGCACCAGCCAGCACCAGCAGCATCGGCACCATGCTCTCCGCGAATCCGCCCATATGCTGCAGCCAGGGAGAGACGTAGCTCCACCAGCAGAAGATGCCCGTGTTGCCCAGCAGGACCGCGGCGAGGATGAACCACGGGCCGGGAGCCTTCAGAAACGCGAACTGCCCGGCCAAGCCCGCATCGGGGATGGCGTCGAGCACCGGCACGAACCGGTGGATGAGCACCGCCGCCAGCACGGCCCACGCCGCCGCGAACACAAAGGGCGCGTGCCAGGAGAACATGCTCGCCATCAGCGTGCCGGCGGGCACGCCGATCATGTTGGCGACTGTCTGGCCAAGGACCATGGTCGCCACCGCCTGGCCCTCACGGCCGGGGTCGGCGAGCATCTTGGACGCGAGCGTCGCGGTGCCGAAGAACGCGCCATGCGGCAGGCCCGCGATGAAACGGCCTGCGAGCAGCATCATCGGATCCCCCGAAATCGCGGAAAGGGCGTTGCCCGCAGCGCAGATCGCCATGAACAGGATGATGAGCCGACGGGGCGGCACGCGGCGCCCGACCACGAGCATCGTCGCGCCAACGCAGACGCCCACCGCGTACGCCGTGATGAAGTTGCCCGCCCAGGCGACGGTCACGTCCACGCCCTCCGCCACGACCGGCAGGATGCCCATCATGACGAACTCGGCGAATCCGAGCACAAACGCGCCCATGGCGAGGGCGATGAGGCTCTTTTTCATAGTCGATCCGACCCTTTCTCACAGCAAAAGCCGGACTGCACAAGAGCGGTCCGGCTCGTCATGGCATGTTTGCACCAGCGGATAGTAGCACCCACGCAGACGCACGGAAAGTGGCAACCCCGATCCTCTTCCATCTCCTTACAAACCATGTGCGAACATCATGCGGCCGTATGGAGACGAAAAACCGACGCGCCCCCGCGCATCCCAGCACCGGCGCCCGCCGCAACCCGACGCGGCGCCCGCAGCGGTCTACACCAGGCCGACCCTCCAGCTGGCGAACGCGCACAGCGCGCCGAACACGCAGATCACCAGCGCACCGGACAGGTCGGCAAGCATACCGCCCAATCGACGCTCCTGCTTCCACGCCGTCAGCTCACCGTCGATGCGCTTCCAGATGCGCCACAGCAGCAGCGCGCACCCGATCACGCCCACGGCGTTTTGGAGCATGAGCTCGCCGCAGATAAGGCCGATGAGGTTCGCCGCGGCATACCCGCCGTCTCCCGCCTGGTAGTGCTGCTTCACGAACTTGAGCAGCCACGCGACGAGCGGCTGGCACATTGCCGAGATGAACGACACCGTCAGCGTCGGGTTCTGCTCCATGGCGTCCTGCAGCGCCGAGATGGACCCGCCTCCGACCATCCACACGTACCCTATCATCGCGAGCGGGACCACGACCATGATGACCTGCACCGTCGTGAAGATCTTGGCGGTGCGCGCCTCGTACTTGGACTGGGGACGGGCTGCCCGCTTGGGCTTTTCGACGGCATCGGCGGGCCTGATCGAGTGCTCGTCGTCGAGCTTCGTTCCGCGCGCCGCCGCCTGAGCACGAGTCGTCTTTGCCATGGTATCCCCTTTCGCGGGCGATCCTTCGTCGTCTTGGGAAGATTCCCGTTCATTCTGCCAGATGCGCACCGAACATAACGCCCATCTGGCAGGGTGAGCAGGACTCGCCCCTCGTTCAGCACGCGCCCGCAGCAGGCAAGCGCCGCGGGCGCGTAAAGAGGGTCGGAAAGGCGCCGGGGAATGCCGGTCAGGCCGCCCCTCTGCGCGCCTTTCCGCAGATGCACCTAGTGCAGCTCGGGCCAGTAACCCTTGTTGGCCTCGATCAGGTCGTCGAGGATGAGCTTGGCGACCTTGGCGGACGGCACGGTCGCAGACAGCGACAGCGCCTGCCACAGCTTCTGGTAGCTGTGCTCGACCCAGGCCTGGACGACGAGCTTCTCAACGGAGACCTGCTGCTCGAGCATGCCCTTCTGCCACTGGGGCACCTGGCCCTGGCAGATCTTCTCGTAGCCGTTCTTGCCCACGATGCAGGGGACCTCGACCATGGCGGTCGGGTCGAAGTTGGACACCGCGCCGTCGTTGGGAACGATCAGCAGGAAGCGCTCCATGGTATTCTCGGCCAGTGCGCAGGCAAGGTCCACGATGTAGGTGGCGTGCGCGTCGGCCTCGAAGCCGCAGCCCTCGGCAGTGCCCTTCTCGATCACCTCGCGGCAGGCGCCGAACACGCGCTTCTCGCGGCCGTCCATGACCTCGTTGGCGCGCGTGTAGTTGGGATCGGAGGTCTCCACCACGTAGTCCGGGAAGATGTAGTACTTGAGGTACGTGTTCGGGATGGTCTCGGGATCGAGCGCGTACACGTCCTTGGCCTTGCCGAAGGTGTGGACCCAGGACTCGTCGATGTGCTGCTCCTGGCCCGGCTCATGGCTGATGCCGTCGAGGTAGCCGTTCTTGGCCATGTGCTTCTTGATCTCCGGCATGAGGTCGTTGCCGTCCTTGTCGTAGATCCTGGTGAACCAACCGTAGTGGTTCAGGCCGTAGTAGCTGTACTGCAGCTCGCGACGGTCCTTGATGCCGCACATGACGGCCATCTTGTCCATCAGGTCGATCGGCATGTCGCAGATGTTGATGATCTTGCTGTTGGGACGAAGCACACGGCAGGCCTCGGCGACGATGGCCGCCGGGTTGGAGTAGTTGAGCATCCACGCGTCGGGGCTCCACTTCTCCATGTAGTCGAGGATCTCGATGACGCCGCCGATGGAGCGCATGCCGTAGGCGATGCCGCCAGGTCCGCAGGTCTCCTGGCCGAGGACGCCGTACTTCAGCGGGATCTTCTCGTCCTTCTCGCGCATGGCGTACTTGCCGACGCGGATGTGGGCGAGCACGAAGTCGATGCCGGTGAAGGCGGTCTCGGGATCGGTCGTGTAGTTGAACTCAATCTCGGGGGCGTTCTCGCGGAAGTAGATCTCGCAGGCCTTGGCCACGATCTCCTGGCGCTCGGCGTCGTTGTCGTAGAAGGTGATCTTGTTCACCGGGAAGCGGTCGTGCTCCTCGAGCAGCATGAGGGCGATGCCCGGCGTGAAGGTGGAGCCGCCGCCGGCGATAGTCACCGCATAGGACTTCTTGGACATGGCTGATCGTTCCTTTCCCGGTCGCAATGGGTTTGGTGAGCCTCGCGTTGCGACCACGACGCGGGGCCTTTGTTCACCTCGGGACCTCCTGGGGTGCGGGGCGACTAGCGGTGCAGTAAGTCAAGCCGCCCCGTTCGAAGGGGTTTCGCGCATCGATGCGCGGGGTAGGCGGGCTCGATCCGCTACATCAGCTTCTCGAACTCATCGCGGACCTTAGCGACCTTGAGTCCGATGATGATCTGGACCGACTTGCCCTTCTTCATGCATCCGCTCGTACCGACGGCCTTGAAGTCCTTATCGTCGGCGACGAGGGTCTCGTCCTTGACGTTCAGGCGCAGGCGGGTGACGCAGTTGGTCACGTCGACGATGTTGTCGGGACCACCCACGAGCTCCATGCACGCCGCGGCGGTGACAGCGTAGGGGTTCTCCTCGGCGCCGGCCTCGATGGCCGCAGCGCCGCCGCCCTGCTTGGCCGCACGGTACTCGGCCTTGCTGCGGAACTTGATCTCCTCCTCGTCGTCCTCGCGACCGGGGGTCTTGAAGTCGAACTTGAGGATGAGGAAGCGGAAGACGACGAACCAGATGCCGGTGAAGACAAGGCCCACGACCAGACCGGTGAGGTAGGTCATCCAGTGGTTGGCCCACAGCGGGATGAGGTTCAGCGAGCTGATCTCGATGAGGCCGCCGGCGAAGACGCCCACGACACCCACTGCATTCATGGCCGTGGCGAGGCACGCAGCAAGCGCGCAGTGGACGATGAACAGCGCGGGAGCGATGAACAGGAACGTGAACTCGATGGGCTCCGTCACGCCGCAGAAGATGGCGGTGAGGGTGATGGGGATCAGCAGGCCCAGCAGCTCCTGGCGCTTCTCGGGCTTGGCGGTGGCGTAGAAGGCCAGCGCGATGCCGGGGCAGCCGAACATCTTGGACCAGGTGGAGCAGGTGAAGGCCGCGTAGGGCGCAAGCTCGGTAAGCGGGGCGGAAGAGGCCGCGATCTCGGGGAGCTGCTTGGCGAAGGCAGCGTAGATGCCGCCGTTCACCACGGCGTTGTCATAGTAGAACGGGCTGTACAGCAGGTGGTGCAGACCGAAGGGGATGAGCGCGCGCTCCAGGAAGGCGAAGATCCACACGCCGGGCAGGCCGACCGTTGCCACGAAGCCCTGGAAGGCGCGGATGCCGTCCTGCACGTGCGGCCACACCAGGCAGGCGACGAGCGCGGTGGGCAGCATCACGAAGAACGCGATCATGTAGACGAACGTGGAGCCGGAGAACACGCCGAGCCACTCGGGAAGCTCGGTCTCGAAGAACTTGTTGTGCAGCGCGATGACGATGCCGGAGATGGCGAGGGCGCCGATCATGCCCATGTCGAGCGTCTTGATGCTCGCGACCATGGCGAGACCCGAGGAGCCGCCGACCTCAGCGGAGAAATCGACGCCGAAGGTCGGGCCCCATTGGGACAGCATCGTGGACACGAAATAGTTGAAGGTGAGGTAGGCGACGAGCACTTCCATGCAGCAACGCGCGTTCTGCTTGTTGGCCAGGCCGATGGGCAGCGAGACCGCAAACAGCAGCGGCAGCTGGTTGAAGACCGTCCAACCGCCCTGCAGGATCACGTTCCACACGCCGTACCACAACGTATCGGGAGCCGCCAGCGAGCCGAAGATGACCTCGGTGGTGAACAGCGTGCCGAGACCGATCACCACACCGGCGAACGCAAAGAGAAGCACCGGGGTGAACATGGCACCGCCGAACTTCTGGATCTTTTGCATCATGGGAGGCTTCCTCCTTTCTTGCTTACGTCGTCCGGACAGGCGATACCCGGACGTCAATTCTTTCGTATAACCTGCATTTCCCCTGCTCAGAAGCTTGCCGGCGTTTGCTACCCAACATGTTCGTACAAGTTATGGCTTAATTATGCGATTCTTGTTCGTACAAGTCTATCCATACCGCAGGCGGCGCGGCGAACGGTCGGAATTCACCGGTAAACGTTATTGTTGTTCGTACAAGTTAGCGAGAGCCGAGACGGGCGCAACGACCTGGTCGTGCAAGATGCCGTGGTCATGCGGATTACATCGGTCTATACTCTGTATAGCAAGTTGTTCGAATAGGTGATGCAATGCCCAAAGCAGTGTTCCAGGATATCTACCGCGCCCTCAAGCAGAACATCGAGGACGGGATCTTCGCATACCAATCGTTTCTTCCCTCCGAGGCGGAACTCACCGCGCGATTCGACTGCTCGCGCAGCTCCGTCCGCCGTGCGCTGCGCATGCTCGCGGAAGACGGCTACGTCCAGTCGCAGCAGGGCAAGGGCGTGCGCGTCATACGCAACCCCGCGCTTCTTGACATCAGCGGCTATAACGGGCTGGAGACGTTCAACGAGCTCGCCGCGCGGCTCGACTTCACGCCGCACACCGACGCCGTGCTGCTCGAGGAGATCGTTGCCGATGACGGGCTCGCGGAAACGACGGGGTTCGCCACGGGAAGCCGCCTTACCCACATCATGCGCGCGCGCCGCGCCGACGACATACGCATCTCGACCGACGAGAGCTTCTATCTTGCCGACGAGGTGCCCGGATTGACGCTCGAGATCATCGCGAACTCGGTCTACGCCTACCTCGAGGGCGAGCTCGGCATGAAGATCGGCACGAGCAAGCGCACCATCACCGTGGAGGCGGCGACCGAGAACGACCGGCGCTACATCGACCTCGGCGAATTCAACGCGGTGGGCGTCATGCGCTCGCACACCTTCGACGCCGACGGCGTCATGATCGAATACACCGAATCCCGTCAGCGCCCGGGCTTTTTCGCCTACCACGAGACCGCCGTCCGCTCCCAGCGCTAGCGTGCAAACTGGGGACGTACCTTCAGCGTGCACTTTTGCAAATCGGGGACGTACCTGCTGCGTGCATTCTGGGGCTCACATGCAAATCGGGAACGTACCTGTTGCGTAATTTTTTATGCATATCGCATATCGGGAGCGCACCCGCTGCACCAAAATGATGCACGCAGCAGGTACGTCCCCGATTTGCAAAAGTGCACGCGGAGGGTACGTCCCCGGATTTGCATTCCGGCGCGGCTACTCCGCGGTCACGCGCACGCTGGGGCAGATGTCTGCGAGCGGGCACTCGCCGCACAGGGGCTTGCGCGCATCGCAGATCTCGCGGCCAAGCATGATCCACTGATGGTTGACATCGTTCCAGTACTCGCGCGGCAAGATCTTGAGCAGGTCCTGCTCCGTTTTAAGCGGCTCTTTCTCATGGGTCTTCGGAGACAGCTTGAGCCTGTGCGCGATGCGGTTCACATGCGTGTCGACCGCGATGCCCTCGACGATGCCGTACCCGACGTTCAGCACGATGTTCGCCGTCTTGCGCCCCACGCCCGGAAGCTTGACCAGCTCCTTCATATCGGCCGGGACCTGGCCGCCGTAGTCGGCCACGATCATCTGCGCGCATTCGACGCAGTGCTTCGCCTTGGTCTTGTAGAAGCCGAGCGACTTGATCACCTCGGAGATCTCGGCAGTCGTCGCCCCCGCCATGGCCTCCGGCGTCGGCCAGCGGCGAAAGAGCTCCGGCGTCACCTTGTTCACCTGGGCGTCCGTGGTCTGCGCGGACAGCAGGACCGAGATGACCAGCCTGAATGGGTTCTCATGGTCCAAAAAGCACTCGACCGGACCGTAACGCTCGTTCAGGCGCCGGCACACCTCGATGGCGCGCTCGCGCTTCGCCGCATTCGTCTCGCGTGGCATCAGGCATCGTCCCTTTCCGTCGTATCGGTTTCCCGCTCTCCGTGCGCGGCCGAGGCGGACCCCTCGTCTTCCGGCGTCTCGAAGATGACCTCGTCCGCTTCCTGCGAGCGGTCGCCTTCGTCAAACCCCAGCACGCGCAGCGCCTCGGCCTCGCTCTCGAGCGCGGTGACGCCCCTGAGCTTGCGCTCTATGGCGCGCGTGCGCGTGGTCATGAGGGTCTCGACGGTCGAGCCGGCGCGGTTGATCTGCTCGTAGGCCTTCTGCAGGGCGGCCTGGTATCGCGGAAGCTCCGCCTTGACCGCGGAGAGCACGCGCTGGATCTCGTCCGCCTGCCGCTGAAACGCAAAGCTCTGATAGCTCATCTGCAGGCTGTTGAGGATGGCCGCCATGGTCGAGGGGCCCGCGACGCTCACCTGGTAATCGCGCTGGATCGTCTCGACCAGCCCGGGCATGTCGACCACCTCGGCGTACAAGCCCTCGAACGGCAGGAACATGATGGCGAAATTCGTGGTCTCCGGCACAGACAGGTACTTGGTCGAGATGTCGCGCGCCTCGGTGCGGATGCGCAGCTCCAGCTGCTTGCGCGCCGAGGCGATGCCCTCGGTATCGCCTGCATCGATCGCATCGCGCAGGTGCTCGTACGCATCGCCGGGGAATTTCGCATCGATGGGCAGCAGCACCGGCTCGGACCCCTCGACCGGGATGCGCACGGCGAACTCCACGCGCTCGGCGCTGCCGGGCTTGGTCGCGACGTTTTGCACATACTGCTCGGGTGCCAGGATATCGGCTAGTATCGCCCCCAGCTGCACCTCGCCCAAGATACCGCGCGTCTTCACGTTGCCGAGCACGCGCTTGAGGTCGCCCACGCCCTGCGCGATGCCCTGCATGTCGCCCAGGCCCTTGTAGACCGCCTCGAGCTGGTCGCTCACCTGCTTGAAGGACCGCGTCAGACGGTTTTCGAGCGTGGCCTGCAGTTTTTCATCCACCGTCTCGCGCATGCGCTCGAGCTGGCGCTCGTTGTCGACGCGGATGGCGCGCAGCTGGCGATCGACCGACACGCGCATCTCGCCCAGGCGGGTGTCGACGGTCTCGCGGCTCTGGCCCAGCTGCGCCTGGACCTCGCGACGCAGGTCATCGACCTTGGCGTCCATGCGGCTGAACTCGCGCGCCGTGGTGTCGAAGCGCTGCTGGTCGACCGCCGCAACCGACGCGGCATGCTGGCTCAGCCCCGAGGCCACGGCGTGCGTCTGCGCCACCACGGGACCCATCGACTCGACCGCCATCGCGCAGCGCTCCGCCGACTCTGCCGCCTGCCGCGCGAGGTCGAGGGCTTGCGCCCGGGTTCGTCTCATCTGCATGACGCCGACCGCCGCAACGGCAGACAGCACGACAGCCGCGACGGCGGCAAGCACCGCAATCATCAAGAGCTCAGTTTCCATGAACCGCCCGTCTCGTATCCGTTCATCTATCTGCCGTCATTATATCGAGGTGCGCCCGGCGGCACATGCATCGGCGGCCCGCTACCCGAATACCGTGATCCCGAGGAACCATCCTCGGATGCGCTCCCACAGGTTCGCAAGGAGGCCGGCCACATCGTCAGGCGAGGCGCCGTTGATGATGCAGGTCAGAATGTATGAAACCAGAAATGCCGCCACGAGCATCAGCGGAACCAGGATGAACATCCCCACAATCCGAAGCGCGCCGTGCCGCTTGCGCCGTCGGGCGCGCTGGCGATCGTATGCGCGCTCCTCGCGATACGTCTCCTGCGCGAGCGAATACTGGTTCCACGGCTGCTGGGACGGTCTCTGCTCGGGATAGACGGGTGCGGATTGGGCCGAGGCCCTGTACGCAGCGGGAGTCGCCTGCGGGCCCGGGCCCGCAGGACCTGCTGCCGGATACGCTGCCTGCGGCGCCCCGGGAACAGCGGGCGCACCACCTTGCGGCATCGATGCCTGGGGAGCGGGCGGCGCCGCATAGGCCGAGGCCGCCGCGGCAGGAGCCTGTCCCCCACCGTGCGCGGTGCGCGGCTGGTCGTAGGCCGAGGCGTCTGTCCGGGGCGTCATCGGGGCAGCGGAGGATTGCGGCGGGGACGCTGCGCTCCCATTCCAGCCTGAAGCCGCCGGCGGCGCGCTGTATTGCCGGCGTTGCTCTCTCAGCAGCCGCTCCGCAGCCCGCTGGGGTGTTTCGAGAAATAGGTTCATGTGCAGGCCTCCCAATCGAGGCGTGCACGGGAGAGGGTGAGTCCATTGTGAAGTTCAACGTCCCTCTCGTCAAGCAATACGCATGTAATTTTGCGTTATGGATATGAACGCGTCATACGCGATGCTTTCGCCCATGCACAGGCGGCGGTGCGACCGGCACAAGAAAGGTCCCCTAGACCCTCCCTGGCGAAAGTCTAGGGGACCTTATGTCACGTTGCGCCAACTCCTTAGTAGTTGACCACGTGCTCCTCGAAGTAGCTCTGCGGGTGGTTGCAGACCGGGCAGATCTGCGGAGCGGTGGGGCCGACATGCAGGTGGCCGCAGTTGCCGCACTTCCACACCTTGACGCCCTCGCGGGTAAAGACCTCGCCCTTCTCAACGCGCTCGGCCAGCTTGAGATAGCGCTCCTCGTGAGCCTTCTCGACGGCGCCGACGCCGCGGAACTTGGCAGCGATCTCCTTGAAGCCCTCCTCGTCAGCGGTCTTGGCGAACTCGTCGTACATGGTAGTCCACTCGTAATTCTCGCCGGCGGCCGCATCCTTGAGGTTGGTCAGGGTGTCGGGCACAGCGCCGTCGTGCAGGTACTTGAACCACAGCTTGGCGTGCTCGGACTCGTTGAGGGCGGTCTCCATGAAGATGTTGGAGATCTGGACGTAACCGTCCTTCTTGGCCTTGGAGGCGTAGTAGCGATACTTGGTATGGGCCTGAGACTCACCTGCAAACGCGGTCTCAAGGTTCTTCTTGGTCTGGGAGTTCTCGAAGTCCATTGGTGTTCCTCCTTTGTGTAGCAAGATGTCCGATACAGGCTTTCGGACGTCCTTATTGTAAATGATTCCTAATAAGAAACCACTTACCTTATTGTCCCTATACCCAACTTCACGACGGCTACACATGACGTGCAAATCGGGGGCAACCGCGGCGCAACTCTGGGGACAGTCCCTCAAATTTCACGGAGGAGGCATGTGCCTCCTCCGTGAAATTTGAGGGACTGTCCCCAGAGTTGCGCCGCGGTTGCCCCCGATTTGCACAGGACTACGCGATGCTCCAGACGCCCCCTTCTGCCCTCGCAAAGCCCTCGCGCACCAAATCGGCGAGGATGGAGGCGACCTCATCGCTGGAAACGGTATCGCGGCCGGCACCGATCTCCATGTCGTTCACGCCCGCGCGAACCTCTTCGAGGACGAGCCCGGGGCATCCCGACGCCTGCGCGTCGAGCAGCATGCGTACGATGTGGGCCCGCTTCTGACGGCGCGACCCCTCGAATCGCGACTGCCGCGTATAGGAGCTTGAGCGCCGCGACGGATTGGGGATCGTCTTTTTGAGATATGCGCCGTAGTCGAGCATGGCGTAATACCAGGAGCGCGGGGTGTCATCGGCGTCCTGCGGCATAGCGTACGGGCCTTCGCCCGTCTCCCCCGCACGCGCAGGGCAGGACGCCTCGGCCAGCGGCGTGAGCTCCCGGTCAGGCACGCCGGGCACATCGGGAAAGAAGTGGTGCAGCAGCACGGTGCGCACATTCGTCTCGAGGTAGACGCCCGGCAGGTCGAACGCGAACGCGCGGATTCCCTGGGCGGTCGCCGGACCGATGCCCGGCAACGCCTTGAGCTGCGCGGTCTCGCGGGGAAACACGCCGTCGTACTCGGAAACCACAGCCTCCGCCGCCGATTTGAGGGCCAGAGCGCGACGGTTGTACCCCATCCCCTGCCATGCGGCCAGCACGTCGCTCACGCTCGCCTGCGCCAGCGCCTCGACGGTCGGGAACCGCTCCAGCCACTCGCCCCACCGCGTCATGACGCGCGCCACCTGCGTCTGCTGGAGCATGACCTCCGAAAGCCAGATCTCGTAGGGGTCGCGCGTGCGACGCCAGGGAAGATCGCGATACAGGCGCGTCCCTTCGGCTCGTACAAGCGTGCGAAACGTTTCGATATCAGGCACAGGCGCTCCTTGGGACGTGAAGACGGAGCGCCCGGGTTACTGCTGATTGAACCGCGGACAGCTCTCGCCGCACGATACGTACGTGTAAAACGCGTTGCGATTGGCAAACTTGGGATCGACCGCCGGCGTATTCTTGCCGTTGACCACGTCGTCGAGTGTGACGGAATCAAGATAGCTGAAGACCAGCGCCTGCGTACCGACCCAGATGGGATGATAGCAGCATGTGGCCTGGCGGGAGCATATCCCCTCCTCGCCCGTGCAGTCGTTCATGATGAGCGGGCCCTGAACGGCCTCGACGACCTGACGAATCGTTATGTCCGCCGGGTCGATTTTAAGACGCATGCCGCCGTGCACGCCGCGCAGACTCTCCACGATGCCCGCCTGCACCAAGCCGTGCTGAATGGAGCGGGCGAACGAATACGGAACACCGACCTGCTCGGCGGCGGTCCTCACCGACAAGAGATTTTCCTCGTCCTTCACCAACATGGACAACATGCGGAGGGCGTAGTCGGTCTTCCTGGAGATGTCCATTTCTCCTCCTTGGACGTTTACGCGCGGTCGCCTCGTGCGCGGCGATCGCGTTCAAGAAGAATGTACAACGCGGCATCCGTCCAGACGGCCAGAGCGCCAAAACGGTGTTCACTACTATACACCCACTCTTCAGGCGGTATGTCAGTCATTTCGGAAGACGCGCTGGCTGCGGGCCGACAACAGGACGAAGAGGACGACGGAGAAACCAGGGGCTTCAACGCAAACAGCCCACCCGGATTACCCGGATGGGCTGCATCTTTGCGATGGCGGGAAGTACGGGGCTCGAACCCGCGACCTCCGACGTGACAGGCCGGCGCTCTAACCAAACTGAGCTAACTCCCCATCACAGCTCGTCGCTGCGAGTGATAAGTATATCGGGTTCGCACGATATGACCAGAGCGCAGATGCGCTTCACAAGCAAACCACAACGTCTGCGCGCTGCAGCGGCTGTGCTCTATCGATAGCAAAAAGCCCTGCGCGAAGGCAGGGCTTTGATTGCAATGGCGGGAGGTACGGGGCTCGAACCCGCGACCTCCGACGTGACAGGCCGGCGCTCTAACCAAACTGAGCTAACCCCCCATACAGTTCGCGGTACCCCGCGTGCTGCGAGAGCTAGTATACACAGAACCCAATCGGTTGCGCAAGGGCTTTTTTCAAAAACTTTTGCGCGTCCAACCAGCGCGGCCAGCGCTCGTCCGACCGGGTGCGGCACGAACCGTCCGACGCTCCCCTACAGGCTGATGATCTTCGTCGAGACGATCGTCCCGTCCATGACGAACATGCGCGCCATCGTGGGGCCCCGGTCGTCGCGAGGATAGGTGGGCGACCCGGGGTTGACGAGCGTGCATGCGCCCAGGCGCATGATCTTCGAGCGGTGCGTGTGCCCGCACACAGCCACGTCGACTCCCATGAGCTGCAGGCGCTCCTGGTAGTGGTTGACCGTAAACCTCAGCCCCTCGTACTCAAAGCGGATCGTGCGCTCGACGCCGGGACCGTAATCGTAGAAATAATCGTTGTTGCCGAGCACCGCCTTAATCGGCGCGATGGTCGCGAGCTCGAAGTAATCCGACTCCGACGTCATGTCTCCGGCATGGACGATAAGGTCGGCGCCCGCAAGCTCCTGGAGCAACCGCGAGGACAGATGCCCATGGGTATCGGAGATGATGTCGATTCGCTTGGCGTCCCGCATGTTCACGCAGATGCCCCCATGTCTTGCCGTCTGCCGTCGTTCCTACAGGTTGAGCGCCTTCTTGAGCGGCACCACGCGGCGGCGCGACACCGGGATGCGATCGTCCACACCGGTCACGCCGAGCTGGATGGCTCCCGAGGCCGCCGTCTCGACGTCCTCCACGCAGGCGAGGTTCACGATGTAGCGGCGGTGCACCCTAAAGAAGCCGAAATCGCCGAGCTTGGACTCGAACTGCGCGAGCGAGGTCGTCGACAGGTAGCGGTCGTCGTCGGTGAAGATGCATGAGTAATCGTCTTTGGCCATGATGTAGCGGATCTGATCGACCGGGATCAGGACCTTGCGCCCACCCTTCTCGACGGGGATGCGCTCGATCGGGGCCTTGCTTTCCGCCACCGGCTTGACGCGAGCCAGCACCTTGTTGATGGCCTGGTCGAGCCTCGCCTCCTCCACCGGCTTCAGCAGATAGTCGACCGCATCGACGTCAAAGGCCTCGACCGCGTGGTCGCTGTAGGCCGTCACGAACACGATCGCGGGCGGATTCTTCAGCTTATGGAGCGCCTCAGCCAGCTGGATTCCCGATGCACCCGGCATGGAGATATCCAAGAACACCACGTCGACCCGATTCTCCATGAGCATCTCGATGGCCGTGCGAACGCTCGCGGCCTCGGTGATAGCCCCCATCTTGCCGGTCTGCTCCAGCAAAAAGCGCAGCTCAGATCGTGCAGGCGCCTCATCATCGACGATCATCGCACGTAGCATAGGCGTGTAAA
Source organism: Collinsella ihumii (assembly GCF_030385545.1). NCBI lineage: Bacteria > Bacillati > Actinomycetota > Coriobacteriia > Coriobacteriales > Coriobacteriaceae > Collinsella > Collinsella ihumii. Next base: position 247,494 of record NZ_JAUEIQ010000002.1, read on the forward strand.
TCCTTCCCGGTTGCTCTCCATGTGGTATCGCGGCGGCCAAAACATCCACGATGCGTGGTTTATTTTACATCTCTCTCAAACAGAATGCTGTTCTGCAAGTCGAGCCTGAACGAAACCGTTGTACCGCGACCCTGCACAGAATCGACCTTAGCACTCGAACGCGGTCCGTAAAAGTGCTCAATACGCTCAAAGATGTTGCGCATGGCCACCCCGGCGCCGCCGCCCTGCGGCGCGTCGCGCATATCGGGGCGCTCATCGCCCCCGAACAGGCGCGACGCGGTCTGCTCGTCCATGCCCACGCCGTCGTCGGACACCTCAATGCACACGATGTCCTCCTCGGGAATCGAGGCGCGCACCGAGATGTGCAGAGTCCCCTCGTCGCGCATGCCGTGGCGGACGGCGTTTTCCACCAGCGGTTGGATGATGAACGCCGGCACCGGCGTGCTTCCCGCCTCGCCGGAGATGTCGACCGTCTCCTGGATGCGGTCCTCGCCGAACCGCGCCTTCTCGAACAGCAGGTAGCGGCTCGTCTGCTCGACCTCGCGCGCAAGGGGGATGACCGATCCGGAGTTTTCGAGCGTCGCGCGGTAGAACGACGAGAACTCGCGCAGCAGCCCACGTGCGCGCAGCGGCTCCGTGCGCGTGAGCGCGGCGATGGTGTTCAGCGTGTTGAACAGGAAGTGCGGATTGATCTGCGCCTGCAGGGCCCGCAGCTCCGCGCGCGCCGTGAGCTCGTCTTGCAGCTCGAGCTCGTGGATGGCCAGCTGCGTGGACAGAAGCTCGGCAAAGCCCGAGGCCAACGCATACTGGGTGCGGTTCACATCATGGCTGCGGCGGAAATAGAACTTGAGCGTGCCGACGGCCTTGCCGCGCACCTTGAGCGGCACGATGATGCCCGCGGGGATGGCGCGGTGCTCGGAGCGTTCGCTTTTCACGTCGACCATATGGGTGAACGACTGGGCCACGCCGTGCTCGAGCACGTAGCGCGTGGCGGGCGTGTGGATGGGCGATCCCGGCGGAAAGTCGGTCGCGAGGTCGCCGACGCAGGCCAGCACGCACTCGTCGTCGGTCACGGCGATGGCCATGGCGCGCGTCTCGGGCAGCAGGCGCCGGCAGATCTCCTCTGCGCTCTGCGCGTTCAGGCCCGACTTGGTGATCTCGAGCATCTCGGAGGCGGTGGACAGCGCCTGCTCGGTGTACTGCGAACGCAGCGAATCGGGATTCAGACACAGGTAGATGAAGGCGATCAGCGTCAGGCACAAGATGACGCTCGCCACGACCGCCGAGGCGGGATCGAGCCCCTCCACGAGCGTGTAGACGCACAGCGCCGCGAGTCCCAAGATGCATATGGTCGAGAAGACGCGAAACCCGGGCAGCACGCCCGGGCGCGATATCATCCGCTCGTTCAGGCGTTTGATGGTATTCGGCATGTGCAATCCTCCAACATCTTGGACAGTCCCTCGTCATTCCACAGGCCATCCATGATGCTGGGCCAGAAGCTTTGGAACCGGATATATTTCGATTTGTTCTCGTTGGCGTAGCGCTCCGCCTGCCCTCGACCATAGCGCCAGATATGCAGATAGCCCTCGCGCTCGCGTGTGAGCAGCGCGCGGGCGAACGCGGTCTTGCGCACGCGCTCGTCCAGCTCGCTGGAAAACCACGGGCCGGGGTACGGCATGAGCGAGGCGGGGGTCACGGGCACCAGGTCGTGCTGGCGCGCGGCATACGAGAGCTTGGCGCGCTCGTAGTACCAACGGTAGACGTTCTGCATGAAGCGCGGTGCGCGATGCTCGCTCGCCGGCGGCAGGTGCTTGACCGCCCATTGGTTGTCGAACCACACGTCGAGCCCCTGCATGCGCATGTTGAACAGGTAGTCGAGGTCCTCGCCACGCGTGATCCACGGGTCGAACGCCACGCGCGTGTAGGCGCGCGCGTGCAGCGCGAAGCAGCCGCCGCATACGTAGTTGGAACGCGAGATGCGCGTGCCGGCCAGCGCCTTGCGCATCCAGCGGTTGAACTCAATCCGCTTGGTCCACCAGCGATGCGCGAGGTCGGCCTTCGAGGTGTCAGCGAGAGGGGACCCCTCGCGATTGAAGAAGTAGCCGCTCTTGGCCAGAATGGGCAGCCCCTGGCGCGTCTGCTGGCCCAGCCCGTACAGCGCCTTCTGCATGAAGTCGGGATCGAGAACGAGCTCGTCGTCGTCGAGGAAGATCACGCTGTCATGGCCGAGAATGCTCGCCGCGGCGAGGCCCATGTTGCGGATGGCGCCGTAACCGCGCAGCGACACCGGCTCGCCTGGCGCCTTGGGAGCGATCTGGTTGACGCGCTCCTGGATGCGCGAGGCTTCACGGTTGGTGAGGATCGTGCAGACGATCTTGGGATGCGCGCGGGCGATCTGCTCAACGCGCGTGCGCGCGGCGTCGGTGGTCGCCGGCGGGCACACCACCAAGATGATGACGCGGCACAGTCCACGCACCTGCTCGAGCGAGGCGAGACAGGTGTTGAGCTCGGGCGCGGCGCTCCTGAGATCCGTGCTGTGATCATAAGCTCCCGGAGCATGGACATCCGCTGAGCCCTCGGCCCAATAGGAGGGGATAACGATCGTAGGATTCATCTGCTCCCCTTTCCCCACGCCACGCGGTTTTGCCACGCAGAAAGAGGAGGCAGACAAATCCTCTTTCCGCCCTTATCTGCTTGTACCCACCTCGGACACCTCACGCTGCATCATGTGCGTTTTGGCCAGCGAACGGTAGAGCGGGTACCCCAGAACATACATGATAACCGCTTCACCAGCGCCGGTCGTCACGAGTCCGAACAGATACATGAGCGGCCATGCGCCGTCGAGCGAGATGGACGTGAAGGGGATGGTGTAGAAACCGACGCCCGTCAGGAGTATGGGCAGGTACGCGGGGACGATCAGCGCGTTGGCGAGCACGGGGCCGGCAAGGGCGATCGCCGGATGCCTGCGCATCTTCCACGTGAACAGCGCGCCGACGCACGTCGCCAGCGAGCCGAACACCACATCGAGCAGGCCGAGCGCACCGGTGCCCGACAGCGCGATGTTGGCGATGTTGGCGATGGCGCAGCCCAGCATGAGGCCGGGCACGGCGGCGGGCGTCAGCAGCGCGAGCGCGCAGAGCGCCTCGGAGATGCGGAACTGGATGGGGCCCCAGGCCAGGTTGCCCAAAAAGAGCATGGTCACCAGCGTGCAGGCCGCATAGACGGCCGCGATGACGCCGGCGCGGGCGATGTAGTTCGTTTTCATGTTCAAGGTCACCTTCTACAAAATCGGAGGGCTTTACTGGTTTGCAGCAAAGCCCTCCGACGAAGGTGCGGGTATGGGGCGGCGCGGTACCGTCTACGAGACGCCTCGCATACTGGAGAGCTTTACTAGCAGGACAAAGCCCACAACCAAGAGAATCCCGATGGAAAGCACTCCTAAAGAAGGATTCCCCGTGAGCGATGTCACGACCGATACTAGCAGAGTTCCCATGACAGAGGCGTACCGCCCGAAAATGTCAAAAAAGCCGTAGTACTCGTTGGCGCGCTCCTTGGGAATGAGCTTGCCGAAGAAGCTGCGCGAAAGCGCCTGGATGCCACCCTGGAACATGCCGACGGCGATGGCGAGGATCCAAAACTCCGTCGCCGTCCTGAGGAAGAACGCGGCGAACAGCACGATGCACACGTAGGCGAACACCGCGATCATGATCATGCGCAGCGTGCCGAACGTGCCGGCGAGCTTGCCGTAGGCGATGGCGGAGGGAAACGCCACGAACTGGGTGACGAGCAGTGCCAAGATCAGCTGGGTGGAATCGATGCCCAGCGAGGTCCCGTACGTGGTGGACATGGAGATGACCGTGTGCACGCCGTCGATGTAGAAGAAGAACGCGACCATGTAGATGAGCAGCGCACGGTCGGAGGCGATGCGCTTGAGCGTGGCCGCCAGACCGCGGAACGTCTTGGCGATCTCGGAGGCGGGCGTCTCGCCGGGGGCGAGCTCCTTGCCGAACCGCTGCTTGTAGGTGCGCAGCAGCGGCAGGGTGAAGATGAGCCACCAAGCGCCGGTGATGACGAACGACAGGCGCGTGGCCACCATCATATCGAGGCCCAGCACGCTCGGCCCCAGCATGATGAGGGCGATGCACACCATGAACGGGACGCAGGAGCCGATGTAGCCCCATGCGTACCCCGAGCTCGACACGCTGTCCATGCGCTCGTCGGTCGTGACATCGGGCAGCATGGCGTCGTAGAACGTCATGGACGAGTTGAGGCCGATGGTACACAGCACGTAGATGATCAGAAACGGCATGGCGCCCATGGGGATGGCCTGCGCCAGGCACAGCACCAGGCCGGTGAGGAAAAATCCCAGGAAGAATTTGATCTTGTTGCCGGTAAAGTCCGCAAGCGAGCCCAGGATGGGCATGAGCAGCGCGACCACGAGCGACGCGATGGTCTGGGCGTTCGCCCACGCGGTCACGAGCTCCGCCGACGAGGCCCCGGTGTTGATGGCGTCGAAATAAATGGGCACGACCGAGGTGTTGAGCAGCACGAGGGCGGAATTGCCCACGTCGTACATGACCCAGTTGCGCTCGAGCTTGGTGTATTTCATTTCGTCCCCTCCAATAGGCATCTGACCTATGGTACGGCACGAAGCGCCCGAACTGCGTCAGGATTATGTTAAGCCCTTCGGGGGGCGGCCGATCGGCGCCTTCCATGGAGCACCCCTGCAGCAGCAGGGGGCGGGGAGTCACTCCTCGCCGTCGTACTCCTCGTCGGCATCGAGGATGCGGCCCGAATAGTTCATGTGGCCGGTCACCGCCTCCATGTTGCCCGTCTGGAGGAACCGCTCCACCGCGAGGCGGTAGTCGTCGAGCGCGCGATCGAAGACCTCGGGGAAACTCTCGTTCGAGCCGGCATGCGTGAAGGGGTTGCTCCAGGCCCGGTAAGCGAGGTTCCCCGCGCCCGCGGGCGGCTCGTCCGTCACGCGATGGGCAAGCGAGGCGAGCAGCGAGTAATCGGTCATGAGCCCCTCGAGCCTGCCGATGATGCCCGATGCGAGCGAGCCCGCGGGTTCGACCAGGCGATAGACCAGCTGCATGTCGGCCACCGCTCCGCCGTAGTCGGCAGCGCCGACCTCGAGCCCGTACACGCTCTTGGCGACAAAGCTCATCAAGGCGCCGGCGACCTTGTTGACGCGCTCAGTCGTCACCAGCTCGTCGACCGGCGGATAATCGGCGCAGGTTGCCCCGTTGCGCTTGATCTGCACCATCAAGACGTCCAGGTCCGCCTCGATCACCGCATGGACCTTTCCGCCCGAACGGGCGAGGTCTTCGTCCATGCGCTGGATGCCCCACTGCTGGTCGTACACGAAGGGATGCGCGTTGCGGTCGAGCACGTAGTGGGACAGCAGGCCGAGCACGAACGCCCTGCCCAGGCTGGCGTCGCGATCGGGCAGATGACCGACACCGTCGCGCAGGGCGGCAAACTGCCGCGATATGCGCGCAGCATGCATACGGCTGCCGAGCTGCATGCACGCGGACGCCCTCGTCGACCTCGCATGGAAGAAGAACGGATCGGGGCCCTGGTTGCCGATCAAAAACGCGATGCGCTCCTCTTCGGCCGTGATGACGCCTACGGGCAAACGATCGATGCTTTCTTCGCCAAACAGATGGTGGGTGATCAGCGCGGGCATAGCGACTTCCTTCCAAACGCGTAAAAGCTCTTGCCCATTATTCCCACTTTGGCGATGTCGGGACACTTTGACGGAATGGGACCGCCTTCATTTCACCGAGAGCACGACGCCCTAGGTGAGGCCGAGACGGGATTTGGCCTCCGCCGCACGGCGCCTCGACACGGGAACCACGGCATCGATGCGGCTGCAGCGCAGCTCCATCAGGCCGCTGCGCGTCACCTCGATGTCGTGCACCTCGTCCACGTTCACCAGATAGCTGCGGTGCACGCGCAAAAAGCCGTCATCGGCCAGACGACGCTCGAGCGAGGAGATGGATTCGTTGGCAAGATAGGTCCCCGTCGGACAGATCACGCTCGAGTAGTCCGCCTTGGCCTCGATATAGCAGATGTCGCTCACCGGAATGAACGCATGGTGCCCTCCGCGCTCGACAGCGAGCCGGTGGACCCGCTCGGCGGGAACGGGCGCGCAGCGGGCGCCCAGCAGCGCCGCAACCTTGTCGAGAGCGCGCGCCAGGCGCGCCTCCTCGACGGGTTTGAGCACGTAGTCGACCGCGTCGAGCTCGAAGGCCTCGGCGGCGTACTCGGAAAAGGCCGTCACGAACACCACCGCCGGCGGCGTCTTGAGGTTCCTCAGCGTCTCGGCGAGCTTGATGCCGCTCGTCCCGGGCATCTGGATGTCCAAGAACAGCACGTCGGGACGGCCGGCAAGCAGCTTCTCCACCGCCTCGCTGCCGTTTGCCGCCTCGTCAATCGCGCCGATGCGGCTGTCGCGCTCTAACAGATAGCGCAGCTCGGCACGGATCGGCGGCTCGTCGTCCACCACAAGCGCGCTCCATCCACAACGCTCCATTGCCTCTCCCCTCTTATGCATGGCTCGGCTCGCGCGGCTCGCCCACAAGCTCGACCGTCACCTTGGTGCCCACGTCCTGCTGCGACTCCACCCGGATGCCCGAGTCGTCGCCGAAGAAGAACCGGATGCGCATGAGCACGTTCGACAGCGCGAGGCCGCATCCGCGCTTGACCGATCCGTCTGCCGTCAGCGTCCGGGGCTCGTCGACCGCCACCTCGCGCGGCTCGAACAGATGCGCGAGGACCTCTTCGCCCATGCCGATGCCGTCGTCGGCGACCATGACCTTAAGCCCGCGGGCCGTCGCGCGCGACGACACCACGATCGACAGCGGCGCCGCCTCGCGCATGGCGTGCTTGATGCAGTTCTCGAGCAGCGGCTGCAAGATGAACGGCGGCACGCGGCATCCGAGCGTCTGCCGGTCGATATCCACGCGCACATGCAGCCGCTCCGCCCCGTAGCGGGCCTGCATGAGGTTGATGTAGCGAATGCCCTGCTCGACCTCGTGCTCAAGCGTGGTGAGCGTGTCCGAATCAGACAGCGTCCGGCGATAGTAGTTCGAGAAGTCTATGAGCAGCGAGCGGGCCTTCTCGGGCTCGGTGCGCACGAGCGACACGATCGTGCCGATGGTGTTGAACAGGAAATGCGGGTCGACCTGGGACTGCAGTGCGCGCAGCTCCACGCGGGCCGTCACCTCATCCTGGCGCTCGAGCTCGAAACTCGCCAGCTGGGTGGAGATGAGGTCGGCAAAACCGGTCGCGAGCGCCGTCTGGCGCATGTCGATGTTGCTGAAGCGCGGGTAGTACAGCTCGAACGTGCCCACGCACCGCCCGCGCACGGCCAGCGGCGCCGCCACGCCGGCGCGCAGGCGCGGAAAGTAGCGGCGCTCCTCGGAGGCCGAAACGTCGCGCGAGAACACGCTCATGGCGCCCGACTCGATCACCTGCTTGGTGGTGGCGAGCGACACCGGCGTGCCCGGAGGGCAGCGGTCGGACCCCTCGCCCCAGCAGGCGATCACCTGCTTGCCGTCGGTGATACAGATCGCCGAGGCCAGCGTCTCGGGCAGGATGATCCGGCAGGCGCCGAGCGCCGCGGCCGGCGTCATGCCATGGCGCGTGTACGTGAAGATCTTGGAGGCGATGCTCAAAGTGCGGTCGGTCGCGCTCGACGTCAGGTCATCGGGGACCACGAACACGTACGAGAAGAAGAAGCACAGAAGCACGAGGCCGGCGATGGACACCACGGCGGGAACGGGATGCGGATTGTCCATCAGGTCCCACACGAGCAGGATCAGCAGCAGCGGCACGCAAAGGCCCAGCAGGACGGTCATGATCACCTGGCTCGACCGCATCACCTTCGTGGGATTCAACCGGCGAGACCATCGAATAGGATGTGGAACCCTGACCATAATCGCCCCCTCTGCCCTCAACGCGAAAAAGGGGCATCGCCCCAAACGTCGTCCATACTACCTTGTGGCGCCCTCACCTACCAGGGGTTCACTAATAGGCTGAGCAGCCGCACGCCCTGCTACCTGCGCAAAGCGCGGGCCCGGCCGCGCGCCCCCGTACGGACGCGCAGGCCGGGTCACTGAAAGGAGAGGTTGTATCGTCTAGGCGGAATATTTGTTGCGCTCGCCGAAGGTGCCGGAATCGACGATCCAGCCGTCCTTCATGATGACGTCCATGTTCTCGGGCGTGAGGTCATGGATGTTCTTGGCCGGATCGCCGTTCACGATCAGCAGGTCGGCGCACTTGCCCACCTCGAGCGAACCGGTCTCATCGTCGCAATGGGCCATCTTGGCGCCGTTGATGGTGGCGCAGGTGATGGTCTCGAGCGGGGAGATGCCGACCTTGTCGACGAAGTCGTACATCTCGTCGATGGTGACGTAGCCGTAAGGCGTCACGAAGCTGAAGGAGTCCGAACCGATGGTGAAGATGACGCCGCGTTTCTTGGCCTCGCGCAGGCAGTCATAGTTGCGCTGGAGCTCCTTCTCGACGAGCGTGCCCTCGTACTTGTCGTGAATCGCGGGCACGTAGACCGGCGGATAGGTGGAGTACCAGGTGGGCAGGAAGCCGATGGTGGGCGTGAAGAACGTGCCCTGCTCGGCCATGAGGTCCATGGTGCGCTCGTCGATGTCGAAGCCGTGGATCAGCTGCTCGCAACCGAAGCGGACCGAATCGTAGGCGGCGGAGTGAGAGTTGTAGCAGTGGCTCCACACGGGGATCCCCACCATCTTGGCCTCATCAACCACGGCCTTGATCTCCTCGGCGCAGTAGTGCTGGTCGCGGCCGGAATCCCAGCGCCAGATGCCGCCGCCGGTCGCCCAGATCTTGATGGCGTCGGGGTTCTCGCGCAGACGACGGCGCACCGCCTTGCGCAGATCCCAGGGGCCGTCGACCTGGTCGCCCCAGGGGTGGGACTCTTTGTTCTCGAGCTGGCTGCAGTGATGCGAGTCGCCATGGCCGGCGGTGCGGCAGAAGCCCAGACCGGTCGCATAGACGCGCGGGCCCTTGAAGACGCCGTTGTTGATGCAGTCGCGCACGTGGATGCCGAAGCGGCCGATCTCACAGACGGTGGTCAGACCGTGGGTCAGGCAGTCATATGCCTGCTTGACGGCCACGGCCTGCTTCTCCAGAAGCGGCTGCATGACCCAATCGGTATCGTCGTCGGTCAGGTTACCGGAGAAGTGCAGGTGGGTGTCGATCAGGCCGGGCATGACGGTCTTGCCGGCGGCGTCGATGACCTCAAAGCCCTCGGGCGCGTCCTGGTAGGAGCCGGCATAGGTGATCTTGCCGTCCTCGACGAGCACGAGCGAATCCTCGACCGGGGCGCCACCCAGGCCGTCGACAAGCTTGCCGTGTACGATTGCGTAGTTCTTGCTCATTGTTTCCTCCTTGTATAGGAAGTTACGGACGAATGCGATGGGAGATCGGGCGGCCGCGCATGGTGCCGGGGCCGCCCCATCCCTTATGCCTTCTTGGCCCTGGTGACGACCATGAGGACGATGCCGACCACGAGCCAGCCCAGCACGATCGACCACTCGACGAGGTTGAGCGACGCGGGGCTGAAGGGCAGCACGAGCAGGCCGATGATGATGCAGCCGGCCAGGCAGGCGAGCACGATGCCGAACTTGCCGCCGGGCACCTTGTAGGGGCGCGGCAGGTCGGGCTCGGTGTAGCGCATGCGCAGGCATGCGAAGGCGACCATGGTGCACGAGAAGATGAAGGCGAGGGCGCTCACGTTGGTCAGCGGGATGAGCATGTTCTTGCCCAGGAACGGACCGACCACGGTGATGATCGCAAGCACGACGCAGGCAAGACGGGGAGCGCCGGACTGCGGATCGACCTCGGCGAACTTGTCGGGCAGCTGACCCTTGCGACCCATGGCGAGCATGATGCGGCTCGTGGCGCCGTAGAAGGAGTTCATGGGACCCATGGGGCCGAGCGTCGCGATGCACAGCATGATGACGTACAGGATCATGTTGATGTTCTTCAGGCACGCCAGCGCGGGCACGGGGCTCTCGACGAACTCATGCCACGGGAGGATCGTTCCGAAGGAGTAGATGCACACGATGTAGAAGCCGCCGGCGGCAAGCAGGGCAAGGGAGATGATCTTGCCGAACTTGTTCCAGTTGAGACCCTCGGCGGCCTCCTCGGCCTGCTGGGGGATCGTGTCGAAGCCCGCGTAGAAGAACGGGGTCAGCACGAGCACGGAGACGATGCCGGCGAACAGGTTGCCGGCAGAGGTCGCGGACTCGCTGCCGCCGGCATTCGTGACCTGCGAGAACACGGGCATGGCGTTATCGGGCGAACCAGTGAAGATCGAGATGCCCATGGCGAGCAGCATGCCGCACAGCAGCGCCTTGGTGAGAAACGCCTGCAGCTTGGCCGCAGACTGGGCACCGCGGAAGTTGAGGTAGATCACGTACGCGGCGAAACCGAGCGCGATGACGGTCGGGATGAGGTACACGTCGGCACCCAGGATGGTGTAGAGCTTGACCGCGCGCAGCCACTCGAGGCCGGGCAGGCTGCCGAACATGTCGGATACCAGCGTAGAGATGGCGATGGCCTCCCACGGGCACAGGATGCCGTTGCCAAGCGCCAAGAACCAACCGGTGATGTAGGACGGTATGCGCCCGAAACTGCGGTCCACGTACTCGACGATGCCGCCCGAGATGGGGATGGCAGCCGTAAGCTCGCCAAACACCGCTCCGATGGGAACCAGGAATATGGCACCCAGAAGGAACGCGATCATCGCGGGAACGGGACCGCCGCCGACGACCATCCAGTCGCCCACCTGCAGCACCCAGCCGGTGCCGATGATGGCGCCGAATCCGATGGTAAAGAAGTTCCACAGCGAAAGGGTCTTCTTCATACCGCCCTGGTCGGCAGCCGCGACAGCTTTCGTATCCGCCATATCGTCCCTCCTTTCTTGTATAGAACACGCATCGGCAACTCCGATGCTTCCCTCAAGGCACCAGCCCTGCGCGCGAGGCGGCGCCTTCCATGACTCACACCTTACGGGCGAATCGAAGCGGGCCCGCGTTCAATCCGATTGAGGGAGCGACGCGAAAACGAGCGGATGCATATCGCCGACGAGCGGTCGAAGGCGGCGCCGCGCAACAGGTGCTTTACGTGGTCCAGGGCTTCCGGGCGCGTGAGGAAGCCGCCGTATCCACCCGTGTGCAAAATCACACCTTGGTAAAAGGTTTTACCAAGGTGCACGGGTACCTTGTTCTGAATTTGGTATCAAATCTTGAGCAAGAAGGGCCGCATAGGGGCGGATCGGAGGCCCCTCCCGGGGTCGCCGGAATCAGCTGACCAAGGAAACCGCAGGTCGCAAGCTTGTCAGATATGACCGTTTACCATTCGTACTTCCCGACTTGATACCAAATTCATTTTCAGGAAACATTGACCCCCTCAATCCTGCACTTTCACGGTGCGATTTGCCCACCGCGCGCATACGGAACCGAAATCTGCCCGTCACGTGGCGCCGTGCCCGACGCTCCTCACACGCTGGGCGCTCCCTGGAAACGCTGGTGCATGTCTCGATATGCTCCGAGCCATCGAAAAACCACGGGATTACCCGCTAAAGGGGCCCCGTAACTGTACCCCGAACTGCGGGAGAGGGCCCCTCGAGGGGCCCTCTCCCGCAGTTCGGGGTACAGTTACGGGGCCCCTTTAGCGGGTAGCCAGGTAGATGCGGTAGTTAGGCGGACACCAGCCGCTGCGATTGCGCCCAAGACGGGCTCTTGGCAGCGTTGCGCGGCTTGCATCCGACTCAATAATGGCGGACAGCGTGCGCCATTCGCCTGAGCCAGCAGTCGATACAGCGGATGCGCGATATCTCTCAACAGGACCGCGCGGTACTATAGGAAAAGCTGCACCTTTATTCATATACAGGACGCAAGGAGGGATAGCATGGACGACTATCGTTCGCAACGTCGCGGTTCCGTCCGGCTCGCATCCTCCCGACAGGTGCCGCAGCCCCGCTCACCCCAGCCGGAGAAGCACGCACAGCGCGCGCCCTCACGGCGCTCAGGCGCCTTGGCGCGCAAAGAGCCGTTCATCGTGACGCTCGCCTCCTCCGTCATCGCCGCGATCTCCGACCGCGTGCACCCGCCGACGACACGGGCGCGCACCTGCCGCCCGTCCTCACGAGGCGGTCGCGGAGACCAGCATCTGCACAACACGTTCAGGTCGGGGTCGGCCGCCCCCACGTCGAACTCGATTCATTCGCGCGGCGCCTCATACGGCCTCGGACGGGCTCCGAGCACACGAGGCAGGGCGGCCCGCACCTCCTCGGTCATCGGCCAGCCGCTTTCCGCATCGCAGCGCGGCGGCAGACCTGCCGGCATCGGCAGCGCCGGCAGGCGCGGACGTTCCGGTTACGGCCGCGTCGAGGCCGCCCCTATCCGCGTGCACTCGATCCTGCTGCGCGGCGCCGTCATCGGCCTCGTCCTGTTCCTCGTCGGCAGCTTCATTTCCAAGCCGCAGGCAGGCATCGCCCCGGAAACGGAATCGCTGATGTTCGATTTGCCCGAACTCACCCCGACCGAGTTCCCCGTCTCGACGCCGGTCTCCGCATGGCGCCAAGGCGAGATGCCCCATCTCTACCAGACCGATGCGCAGTGGGCCACCCTCCCCTACGGCGGGGGCACCGTGGCCAAAAACGCCTGCGGCCCGACCGCGCTCACCATGATCTATGTCTATTTCACGGGCAGCACCGACATGGACCCCGGCACTATGGCGCAGTGGGCCGACTACAACAACTACGCACCCACCGGAGCGACCGAATGGTCGTTTATGACCGAAGGGGCGGCGGCGTTCGGGTTCTACGGCGAGATGATCAACCCCACGCGCGCCAATATCGAGAGCTCCCTACAAAACGGGCATCCCGTCATCTGCGTGGTCGATCCGGGCGACTTCACCGACGTCGGCCACTACATCGTGCTGAAAAGCATCGACGAGCGCGCCATGGTCGAGGTGTACGACCCCAACAGCCCCGAGCACAGCGCGCGCAAGTGGGACATCGTCCGCATCATCAACCAGACCGACGTCGCCTGGAGCTATTCGAGCTATTAGCGCCCAGCATAGGGGCGCCGGCGCGGACAGCGTTGCCCGGCGGCGCCCCTCCTTCTTAATACGCGAGATGCATGCCAGGGGCCTTGAGCTCCTTCAGGCGCTTTTCGTAGGCCGCGCGCGCCTCCTCCTCAAAGGCAAGCGTCACGTCGTCCGTGCCGCACACCTGCGAAAGCAGCCAGGCGGTAAACGGCGGATTGAGCGGCAGCAACGGGCCGATGATCCAGGTCGCGATGAGATTGTTCACGCGGAAGCCCTCGAGCACGCTCTTCTCGTCCAAGCCCCAGCCCGCGCTGTCTTTGATGAAGAACGTCGAGCTGTTGTCACCCTTCATCTGCGTGAACTGGATCTTGAAGCCAACGACCTCCAGAGGGGCGGCACCCGGCTCCGGCACGAACTCGCCCACCTGAACGCACAGGTAGCGCGAGGCCATGTTGCGCACGACCTCCACGTCGAGCAGCCCGAGGCCCTCGATCGAATCGCCGTCGACATCGCGGATCACGCGGGAGAGCACCTCGGGCGCGTTGCCCGTGAACAGCATGTGCACGCCGTCGTCGACCAGCTCGGCCAGACGGTCGCGATAGGGGCGCAGGCGCTCGATCACCGTCTTTTGCTGGCGCTCGGTCATGCCGCACATGATAATCAGGTCGGGGCGAGCGGTGGCGAAGTAGGGCTCGGCGCCGTGCGACGTCTCGATGAACGTGGCGTTCGGCAGGCAGGCGCGCAGATACATGACGTTGCCGTTATCGCCCGCCTGATTGCCGTACTCGGGGAACAGCACCTCGATCACCGGGGCGCCGCCGCGGTTCTTCTGCATGCTATCGGACATCGGAGCCCTCCTCGATTCGCTTGATGAGCCGCTCGCGGCTCCGCTCGACGTCGTCGCCGTTGAAGATGTCGTACGCCCAGAACACCGTATCGGAAAGCGTCAGGTCGATAGCGTCCGCCGCCTCTTCCGGCGTCTTGACCATGACGAGGCGCCCCTCGTCGATGCCCGCAAGGCGCAGACGGAGCAGCAGGTCCTCGTTGGTCACGCCCTGCACGACGATCTGCTTGAACGTCGGATCGGTGAGATACTCGAAATCGGCCTGGTAGTACCAACCGATGTACTCGGTCGTGACGGGGCTTTCGGCCTTATGCGCGTCGGCGAGCATGAGCACGACGATCTTGTCGCCGGGCTCGCGCCGAATGGTGTCGAGCGCCACCGAGGTCGCCGTACTGTTCTCGCCCTTGGACGCCAGGGCGACCAGGCGCTTGCCGCCGACCTCCTGCTCCGCATAGCGCGCGGCGGTCACGTTGATGCCGCGCTCGAGCGAGGCCGCGATGGCGTCGGGCGAGATGCCCATCTCGCGCGCCACGACCGTCGCCGCGAACAGGTTGTACAGGTTGGTGAGCGAATACACGCCGAACCTGTAGGTGTAGGTCGGCTCACCAGGCGCCGCGTGCTCGCACACGGTGAACGTGTGCGCCGCGCGATCGACCGCAACGACCTCGTACGTCGGGTCGGGATTGGTGAATCCGCAGGATGCGCAGCGGGCATGCCCGAGGTGGCGCAGGTGGCAGTAGTCGTACTCCAGCTTGCCGCCGCACTCCGGGCACGCCGTGAGGTCGCAGGCGATGCCCTGCGGCTCCGACGTGTCCTCGGCCAGCGGGCCCATCGAGAAGTAGACGCGGTTGCGGTTCTGCGGCGCCAGGCGGCAACTGATCAGGTCGTCCGCGTTCAGGATGAGGCGCGTGCTCGCCGGAATGTGCTCGCTCATCACCGAGAAGATGAAATCGGGGTTGGCGTTGCGCGAGAACGAGTCGCGGTACAAGTTCGTGACGAGCAGAAACTGCGGCGTCACATGCGGCAGCACGCGACGGAACGACAGCTCGTCGAGCTCCATGACGGCGGTCTGCACGCGCTGGCGGCCCGAAAGCCCCGCGTTTTTGACCAGCGTGCTCTCGACGCCGGTCAAGATGTTTCCGCCCGCACGATTGTCGACCAGGTCGACGCCGTTATCCCTCAACAGATCGTTGAGCAGGTTGTTCGTGGTGGTTTTACCGTTCGTGCCCGACACGAACACGATGCGCTCGGGCTTATCGATATGCGTGATGAACGCCGGATCGAGCTTCTCGGCGACCACGCCCGGCAACTGGCCTGCATTGCGATGCAGGAGCTTGAGGCCGGAGGCGGCAGCTTTCGAGGCCGCCATGGCAAGGTAGAATCGGGGCCCACGACGGCCCTGAACAGCAGTGCTCACTGTTGGCATCCCTTCCCCATCAGTTATGGCATTGCGACAGGACATTATACGGCACGCACGAGGTCGCCAAATACCCTCCACCAGCACAGCAAGCCCTCATCACAAGCCGACGGGGCGGCGAGTGGTCCATCGCCCGTCCGGGAGCGCCGTGCGCGCGTTTCCGGGAACCGTTGATCACTTGGTTTTGCGACGGGCGGAGCCATGGCGAGACGGATGCGGGCGACGGCGCCCGCCGAAGTGGAGCCACCCGCGCCGATGGAAGCACACGATCTCCGCCACGGCGATCACCAAGCACACGGCGACCACCAGCGGATAGCCCCACGGCTCCTGCAGCATGGCCATCGTCGGAAAGTTCATGCCGTACCAGCCCGTGATGAACGTCAGCGGCATGAAGATCGTGGCGATAACGGTCAGCCATTGCATCACGCTGTTCTGGCGTATGTCGATCTCCTCCTGATAGAGGCCGTTGAGCTGCAGGCTGTAATCCTGAAGCGACTCAAGCCGCGTGGACAGACGATCGAGCATTCGCGCGAGCGAATGAAACCGCAGCCGATCGCCTTGCGCGACCAGCTCGTCTGAGCCCTCGGACAGCTCGGACGCGATATCGGACATTCCCTGGTACAGTGCGTCGAACCCCATGAGGCGGCGTGCATCCGCCATCATCTTGCCGCGATCGACACGGCGGTGCCCCTCGAGCAGCCGTTCTTCCAGCACCTCGAAATCCCGGCGAACCGCGGACAGGAGCACGGGATGATCGCGCACGGCGTAGCGCATGACGCCGCACAGCGCGCCCGCGGCCCCCGCCATCGGCACGCGCTCCCGCACGAGAAACGTCAGGGCCTCGCTGCAGGCCTCCATCTGCCCGATCAGGCGCAGGCGGGCCGGCTCGAGAACGACGCCCACGTTCACCGGAGGCGCACCGTTCGAGGCGCCTGCCGGCAGCGCGATCACGCCTGCCGCCATGCCGGGAGCGAACTCGATAAACGGCACATAGGCGTGAGGCACCTGCGCGACCGCCTCGCGCAGGACATGGCCGGCACCCTCCATATCGAGCTCTCGCTCGTCGAGCGCCTCTATGCGCCCACGGCTCCCCGTGCCATCGGATGCGCTTCCTTCGACCAAGCGCCCATCCTCGATATGCCAGACCCGCATACCGCTCGCCTCCCTGCATGATGCGCCGCGCCCTATCAACGCTGTTGTACCCACGAAAGCGGCACAAGAGCGCGGGGGGGCCTTCAACGCGACGCCCCCATGCCGGGTCGCGCCGACCGAACAAGGAAACAAGCGAGAGGCTGCAGACAATCCGACCCGTCACCCCGCGCTCAGCAGCGCCGCGGCGGTACCGGGGTCGTACCCGTATTTCTCCATCTGCTGCACCACGATGCGCTGACGGGCCTGCGCGGCCTCGGGGTCGGCCGCAAACCAGCTCGGAGCGTTCGGCAGCCCCGCCATAAGGGCGCACTCCTCATCGGTCATCTCTGCGGGCGCGTGCCCCAGATAGCCCCATGATGCCTGCCCGATTCCGGTGTACCCTTCGCCAAAATAGGAGGAGTTCACGTAGAGCTCCAGGATCTCGCGCTTGTCGAACATCGCCTCGAGGTCGAACGCCATGAACACCTCCGCCACCTTGCGCTCGAAGCGCTTCTCCTGCGTGAAGAACAGATTCTTAGCGACCTGCTGCGTGATGGTGCTCCCGCCCTCTGCGAGACTCATGGTGCGGATATCGTTGACGACGGCACGCCCGATAGCGATCACATCGATGCCGCCGTGGTCGTAAAACCGGTGATCCTCGACGGCGACCACGGCGTCGAGGTAGCGCTGGGGCAGCTCATCGATGCCGGTGTATCCATCTTGGGCGCGCAGCCGCTCGACCGCCTGCTCGATGCCCCGCTCCGCCAGGGCATCGCGATACATCCCGTATCCGCGCCACGTCACGAACGCGCACAGGGCGACCGCCGCAACCACCACGACGACAAGCAGCCGCTTCACGATACGCGCCAGCATCTTCATAGAGCACCTCCTTGCCGGTATTGTCCCCAAAAAGAGCCCGCGGCCCGTGAAGATGCTCTTGGAGTTCGCTAACAGTTTTGCAATGTTGCGCCGCGCGTGCGCCGCTCATGGCCGCGCGTGAAGCTCAGCTACTCCCACATCCATGCGAGCGATGAGATCGCATCGCGACCGATGCGCCTCACGACAACGTTGAACAGATCGCCGAGCGCGTCGCGAATTACATCGCTCGATTCCTGACCGAGGTTGCGCGAGGCTTCGATCAGCTGGTGAAGCCATTGCGGGCCGCTCGCCAGCACGTCACGAATGTCCTTGGCACCGCTCGCCTCAACGGCGGCCCATATCGCATCGACGATGCGCGCCGCCCGTGCCTCGCCCACGTGGGCGAGCCATTCAGCCGAAATATCGCGAAGCGCACAGGACATATCGCTCAGCGAGTCGCGATAGGCAAAATCATCTCCGTCGATTTCCCACGAGAAGATGCTGTGCTGGTCAATGCCGACAGCGGTACTGGAAACAACGTGCGGCTCAACAGGGCAATCCAGCAGCATCCCGATGATGGAATCCTGCGGCACCGTCCGATGGACGCGCCCTTCGAGCAAGGCGTAGTCAACCTCCGAGAACACCCCGGATTTGAACCCTGGAGCATCGTGGCTCCAGACGCGCTCGATACGCCTTCTCGTTGCATCCGAGCAGGTCAGCGCCGCATACAGCGCAAGATTACCTCCTTTTGAGTGGCCGCCGATATGCAGGCGACGCGGAAGGTAGGGCGCCACTTCCTCCAGATATGCCCTCGCGAGATTCTGCGCGGCGACCTGGGGCCGATACGCCATGTCGAGGTTCTCGCGCCAACCGGTAAACGAGACATCGGTCCCCCGAAAGCCGACATAGGCAAACGCATCGCGCCACACGAACGTGCACGCAGCAAACTGCGTGTGGAAGGATTCATCGAACACGCTGCGGTAATAGCGCAGCTCAAGCCCGCCGAAGCGGCGGCTGGTACCCCCGACAACAAGACAGCGCCTGATGTCTTCGGGGACAAGGCCCGTGACCTTATCATCGCGATCCGCCACATGGGCCGCATCGCCGAGCCGCACCGGCGATGCGGCGGGCAGCAGCACGGACGTCAAACGGCGAAGGACACCGCTCGAGGGAGTCGGTGGAGGAGCCACGACGTCACCGAAATCGACCATGCTCAGCTGGGAAAGCACTGCAGAATCGAGCGGTCCGAACGGCTTTTCGTCGAAGGTCGCTTGCTCCGTTTCCAGATAGTCGAACAGTGTAGGCATACCTCTCCCCCACAGACTCGCATTACCCGCCTTGTACCCCGATCGGGAAGCTGGGGAACCACCGATCCATTGCTTTCGCGTGCCGAGAGAGGCCTGTCCGATGGGTTGTTTGGGGACGGGTTCGTTTCAACCCATCGCGGCCGAAACGACACGACCGTTCACCCTGCGATCCTGCGCCTTGTTCGAATCCATGGGTTGAAACGAACCCGTCCCCAAACAACCCATCAACAATCAATGGTGCGGGCGAAAGGACTTGCGCGTCGCGTGCGCGACGCAATCGCTGCGGCGCCTTCGGCGCCTTGCGCGCTCCGCGGCCAACGGCTCGCGCTGTTGGCTCCGCTCCGCGCCTTCCCAGGTTCAAGTCCCTGAAAGGGGCCCGAACGAAAAAAGGGCTCCATTTCTGGAACCCTTAACATTCAGTGGTGCGGGCGAAAGGACTTGAACCTTCATGGGGTTGCCCCCATATGGACCTGAACCATACGCGTCTGCCAATTCCGCCACGCCCGCGTGCCGTTTTATCTTAGCAAAACTCACGCCGAGTGCAAGAGGTTTTTTAGAAATCTCTTGCCCCGCGCGAACGGCCCTACTTATCGGACGTCAGATGAATGGCAAAACCGCCGATTTCCTGCTTGAAGTACACCAGGCGCGTCGAGCCGTCCGGGTTGAGCGCACGCGAATCCTCATTCAGCTCGAACCCGCGATCGGAAAACCACTTCTCGGCCGCCGGCATATCGTTCACATGGAAACCGATGTGTCCCTTGGTGCCGCGACCGTTCTGCTTCATGACCTCGACCAGCGTATCGGCAAACAGGGACACGGGGGTGTCGTACTCCGTGAAGCCCATGAGCCTGCCGAACTCGCTGGAGATGCCCTTCGCGTCATCGGGATCCGTCGCGTTGATGCCCACGTGGGCGACGTACATGTCAAACAGCTCTACCGGGTTCTCGTTTACCTCTGCCATGGTTTGCTCCTCTCCTCGCTCCGCACGCCAAAGGCGCTACGCGCCCATGAGGTCCAGAATCTGCTTCTCGGTGTCGGCGCGGCCCTTGCCGGTCAGCACGGGAACGCCACTGATATAGTCACAGGTTATACCCTTGGGGGCAATGGTCGTTGCAACCAAAACGTCCGCGTTTTCGCACTGATCGGGGGCCTCTGCCATGGAACAGCGCACGATTTCGTAGTGGCCTGCGTACCCATGGGCGTCAAGCAGGTCACCGATATATCCCGCGACGATGGCCGATGTCACGATTCCCGTACCGCACGCTACGACGATTTTCTTCATGCGCCCTCCCTATCGCTCACGTTCAAAGCCCATGGTACGCAACAAGACGGGCGGCACCTGGAGAACTTCTCCCACTGTACACCGTGCATCGGTTTGCGGGATAATACCCTCTGCACTTCACCGCGACGGGCCCGCACGGCCGGCGCGCAATCTCTGGAGGACCCTATGGACCCGTTGCAGATCTTTACGATTGTCACCATCGTGATGTTCGTCGTTTTGGCCATCATCACGCTGTTCATCTCCATCAACAAGCGCACCCTGTTCGCCAAGCTCGAGGGGCTGATCGAGCAGGGCAAGTTCGATGAGTTCTTCAAGCGCATCGATTCGCCGATGACCCGCCTGGTCTATCCGGACTACAACCGCACCTACTTCAAGCTCAACGCGTACATGATGAAGGGTGATTACAAGGCGGCGAACACCGTCCTCGACGATCTGCTGTCGCGCAAGACCAGCTCCGAGCAGCGCGCCGACCTCGTCGTCAAGGCGTTCAACATCTACATCAGCCTCAACAAGGCCAAGAAGGCAAAGGCCATGCTCGACGAGATCGATCAGCTCGAAGACGCCAAGTACAGCAGCGCCAAAGAGGATTGCCGCATGATGTACGACATCGCTATTCTCAAGAAGAGCAACTACATCGACCAGATGGAACGCGCCCTGGACAAGATGTCCGGCCCGGCGCGCGGCCGCCTGGAGTACCTGCTCGCGCTGCAATACCAGAACCGCGGCGACATGGCGAAGCGCAACGAGTACCTCAACCGCTCCTCGCGTGCGATGCGCGAGGCCATGGGCGGAGATGCCGAATCGAAGTAGCCTATCACCATACGTGGTTCATAAGCCCTATCGAGGCTGCGGCGGTCCCATGTTCTCGCCGCAGCCTTTTTGTTTTCATGCAGAAAACCTGTTCGTGCCGATAGGGGCGGTGGGACTCGCGTCCGCCTGCGGCGTCCGCGGCTCCGGGCGGCTGCGCCGCCCTCGCGCTCGATTCAGGAAGTCATGTCTTCTGGCAATTAGTTAGGTACCTTTAGCCAAACCAAACCAGAACGAGATTGTATACATTCAGTAAAGTGCTGGTAGGGGCGGTGGGACTCGAACCCACAATCCTTTCGGCCGAAGATTTTAAGTCTCCTGCGTATGCCAATTCCGCCACGCCCCCGTAAGGGAAGAGTGTATCACGACAGCTCAGGCGTCCAGCCGATTGCGGGAACTTCGCCCGACAAAACCTCTGCCACCGTCGTCGCCATACCCACCAGCAGGCTGTTCTCGCTGACCGTCAGCGATCGATAGCCTCCCGCTCGCAGCACCTCGCGGATGATGAGAGCGCCGCCCAGCATCACCGGAGCACGCTTGGGTTGGATGCCCGGCAGCTGGGCAATCTCATCAACCGTGCGCACGCGCATCAGGTCGACGCATGCATCGACGTCCGCCGTCGTCAGCTCATGGAGGTGCACGAACGCCGAATCGTACACCGCGAGCTCATGCGCCATCGCCACGAGCGTCGTCACCGTTCCGCCGACGGCAACAAGGCAGTCGGGCCGCTCGCCGACCTCGTCCCAATACGAGGAGAACTGCTGGGCCGCCCATGCGCTCGCTTCTTCGAGCTGGGAGGACGCAGGAGGGTCGCCCGCCAAGAACCGATCGGTGATGCGACGGCATCCGATGTTGAGCGATTGCACCCGCTCGAGTTCAAGCGGACGTCCCGGCACATAGCTTCCCACGGCGAGCTCGGTAGAACCGCCACCGGAGTCGGCAACCGCGATTCGGCGCTCGGGAAAATCATGCGCCACGCCGTAAAACGTCAGGCGCGCCTCGATCTCCCCGGGAATCACCTGAGGATGCAGGCCCAGACCGCGAAGGCCCTCGATGAGGACGTCGCCGTTTTGCGCATCGCGCGCGGCGCTCGTCAGCGTCGTGCAGACGGCATCGGGCGCAAACGCGCCGATCTCGCGCACGAACCCGGAGCACGCATCGATCACGCGCTGCATGGCGGCATCGCTCAGGCACCCGGTCGCGTCGACCCCCTGCCCCAAATCCGTGATCTGCGTGAGCTTCGTCGATTCGACGATACGGCCGTCCTCAACATGCGCCAGCAGCAATCGAGAAGAAACGGTACCGAGATCAACTGCCGCAACGCGCATGGAAGCCCCCTATTCTCCGCCTGCCGAGGTGACCGTCTGTCCCTCGACGCCCTCATAGAAGAATATCGTATCGAGCATCTCGATGTACCACGGCGCCTGCTCGGCAACAGCGGCCTCCGCCTTCTCCGCCTCGGCGGACGTGGAGGGCACATCCTGGGACGCATCGCCTGTCGACTCTCCGTCCGAGGAATCCTGATCGGCGCCGTCGCCGGTCGCGGCATCGGCATCGGACGAGTCGCCGCCCTGATCCGTGCTGCCGTCGGTGCCGGTCAGCTCGATGCGCGTCTCGCCGGGCAGCACCATGCCCAGCTCGGAGCGGGCAGCTTCCTCGATACCTTCCTGGGACAGATAGCGGTCGACGTTTTCCTGCAGCCCCTCGTTGTACGAGTCGCGCAGCGCGACCTGCTGGCTCAATATCTCGCCCGTGCGCCATGCCGTGTAGTAATCGCGAATGGGAAAATACAGGCCGACCGCCACGGCCACGGCGACCACGGCGATGAAGATGGGCCTGAGCGAGCCGGACGTCACCGTGTGGACGGCCTGAACCGCCCTGCTGTCCGCAGCGTACTTCATGAAGTTCGTGGACCGCTTGGAAGATCCGCTCTCCCCGCGCTCGTCTACAGCCTGCGCACGGCGTCTATCCGCCCCCTGGCCACCCGGGACACCTCGTCCCGATGATCCGGAGCGCGGCCGGTCGGCCTGCTGCATGCGATGCGTGTAGACGCGACGGGCTCCCTCTTCGGCCCCCTGCGACATGCGCGGGCCAGATGACGAGCCGGCGAGCGCCACCCTGCCGCGCGGGGAGGGGTCCGCAAAGACGGCTCGATCGGGTGACACGGCCCGCTGGCGGGTCGACGCAAGAGACACAGGATTGTTGCGGTAATCGTTCATAGAGCGCCTTGTGTGGTTGAAGTGCGTGTGCGCGAGTGCTCTAGTTATACCACGCGCCCCCGTTTCAGTTGTGCAGGGATTGGGCTTTCAACCGCTCGCAGAATCCGCCCGGAAAGGACGACGCGAACAGAACGCAAGAGACGGCGCCGGGCTCCCCTGCCCGACGCCGCCCCGTTCATCGCGCGACGCGCACGCGGCTATGCCGCCCTCAAGCGTCTTCCTAACGCTTCTTGATGTTGTAGAACGCGTCCCTGCCGGCGTACTGCGCGCTCGTATACAGCTCGTCCTCGATGCGGATGAGCTGGTTGTACTTGGCGATACGGTCGGAACGGCACGGAGCGCCCGTCTTGATCTGGCCGGCGTTGGTCGCCACGGCCAGATCGGCGATGGTAGAATCCTCGGTCTCGCCGGAACGATGGGACACGATGCACGCATAACCTGCCTTCTTGGCCATCTCGATCGCCTCGAGGGACTCGGTCAGCGAGCCGATCTGGTTCACCTTGACCAGGATGGCGTTGGCGGCGCCCATCTCGATGCCCTTCTTGAGGCGCTCGGTGTTGGTGACGAACAGGTCGTCGCCCACCAGCTGGACCTTGTCGCCGATACGCTGCGTGAGCTTGACCCAGCCGTCCCAGTCCTCCTCTGCGAGGCCGTCCTCGATGGAGATGATGGGGTACTTCTCCACGAGCTGGGCCCAGTAGTCGATCATCTCGTCGGTCGTGAGCTCGCGGCCCTCGCCCGCCAGGACGTACACGCCGCGCTCGGCGTCGTAGCACTCGGTCGTGGCGGGATCCATCGCGATCATGAAGTCATCGCCCGGCTTGTACCCGGCGGCCTCGATGGCCTTGACGATGTACTGCAGGGGCTCCTCGTTGTTGGCCAGATCGGGGGCGAAACCGCCCTCGTCGCCCACGCCGGTGCTGTGGCCGGACTCCTTGAGGACGCTCTTGAGCGTGTGGTACACCTCGGCGCACCAACGCAGGCCCTCGGTAAACGTGGGGGCGCCGACCGGCATGATCATGAATTCCTGGAAGTCGACGTTGTTGTCGGCATGCACACCGCCGTTCAGGATGTTCATCATGGGAGTCGGCAGCAGGTGCCCGTTCACGCCGCCCAGGTACTGGTAGAGCTCGAGGCCTGTGGACTGCGCCGCCGCGCGAGCAACCGCCAGCGAGACGCCGAGGATGGCGTTCGCGCCGAGATTGCCCTTGTTGGAGGTGCCGTCCGCCTCGATCAGCGCGGCGTCGAGAGCGCGCTGATCAAACGCATCCATACCGATTGCCGCGTCGGCAAGCTCCTTGTTCACATGGTCGACGGCCTTGGTGACACCCTTGCCCATGTAGCGGTCCTTATCGCCGTCGCGCAGCTCGACGGCCTCGAAGGCGCCCGTCGAGGCGCCGGAGGGCACCATGGCGCGGCCAAACGATCCGTCCTCGAGCACCACCTCGACCTCAACGGTGGGGTTACCGCGGGAATCGAGCACTTCGCGACCGTAGACATCCAGAATTTCGCTCATGTTGCGTCCTTTCGCTGTGAGCCAAACATCTCTTGCCCGGAAAAGGTTATCCGAAGCAAACTTTATACAGTATGCCCGTTTTTCCTGGCCAGAATCATGTGAATTTCCGAAACACGGCCTCTACATCGCGTGCTTGACGTCGTCCCACAGATCGTTGAGCTCTGCGGTCGAGAGCCCTTCGAGCTGCACGCCCCGCTCGTAGGCGACATGCTCCATGGCCTCCCAGCGACGGCGGAACTTGGCCGTGCTGGCGCGCAGCGCGCTCTCGGCGTCGATGCCCTCTTTGCGCGCCACGTTCACGAGGGCGAACAGGATGTCGCCGAACTCCATCTCGCGCTCAGGGGTGCCGGGCTTCTCGCGGTCGAACTCCTTGCCCTCCTCGACCACCTTCTCCCACACCTCGGCGGTGGTGTCCCAGTCGAAGCCCACGGCGGCCGCCTTGCGCGACACCTTCTGCGCCTGCATGAGTGCGGGCAGCGAGGAGGGAACGCCGTCGAGCAGCCCCGCCGGGCGCTCGTCTGCCGCCTCGGCGTCGGCGTCGCGCGCCTCTTTCTCCTTGAGCTTCACGGAGTCCCAGATATCGAGCACCTCGTCGGCGCTGCTCGCCGTCTCGTGATCTCCGAACACATGGGGATGGCGGCGGATGAGCTTGGCGTCGATGTCGCGCGCCACGTCGGCCATGGTGAACTCGCCGGCATCGGCCGCGATCTGCGCATGGAGCACGACCTGCATGAGCACGTCGCCGAGCTCTTCGCGCAGATGGGCCACGTCTTCGCTCTCGATGCAGTCGACGGCCTCGTAGGCCTCCTCGATCATGTTCTTGGCGATGCTCGCATGGGTCTGCTTGCGGTCCCATGGGCAGCCGTCGGGCTGGCGAAGGCGCCAGATGGTCTCCACCAGCGCTTGAAACGCGTCGCGCGCGTCGCACAGCGTCGACGGGTCGCGCGGCGCCGCCTCGGGCTGCAACGGAGCCGAGGCGGGCGCCGCATCCTCCGGCTTGCGCATCCTGCCGCCACCGAATCGATCGAGCATGTCCTACTCCTCCTCGAGCACGACGTGGCGGAACGCGCCGTCCTCATAGATGCCGTAGCCGTGGGTCCCGTCCTTGGGGATGGAGACGCTGCCGGGGTTGAACGCCCAGATGCCCGGGTGGCCCGGCACCTCTTCGTTCACCTTCACATGCGTGTGGCCGTACAGGATAGCCGAGCCGTCAGGCAGCGGCGGAAGGTTGTCGACGCTGTTGTGGAAGCCCGCGCCGAACACGTGGCCGTGCGTGCAGAACAGCTGACGGCCGTCCGTGTCGAACACGATCGCGCTGTCGGCCATGCAGGGGAACTCGAGGACCATCTGGTCGACCTCCGCCTCGCAGTTGCCGCGCACGGCGATGACCCTGCCCGTCGCGGCGAGGCCGTTCAGCAGGGGGATCACGCGCTTGGGGGCGTAATCGCGCGGCAGGTCGTTGCGCGGGCCGTGGTAGAGCAGATCCCCCAGCAAGATGATGCGATCGGGCGCCTCTGCCTCGATCGCCTTCATGAGGCGCTCGGCCCAATATGCCGAGCCGTGGATGTCGGAAGCGATTAGAAACTTCATGGATATCCTTTCTGGAAACGATGCGTCAACAGGCTACCGAAGCGCCTCGAAGCGCACGGCGCGCGAGTAGTAAAGATACGCGATCATGATCACCGCGTTCACGATCGACGGCACGACGAAGCCGCCGATGAACACGTAGATGACCATCGCCACCACGTTCAGCACGACCGCGAGCCAGGTGAATCCGATGTAGTAGACGCCCAGCCCTCGGACGGGCTTGTTCGCCACCCCGATGCCCATCCCGCCGAGCAGCAGATCGAACAGCGCCGCCACGAGCGAGCAGATGGCAAGCAGCAGGCCGGGTGACGTGTTGGCGAACATAAGTGACATCCCCGTCCAAGCTGCCATCGCGATGGCAGCAATCACCGCGATGAAGCTCATGATCTTGAGCATCTTTTGATTCGATGACATACGCGCTCCTTCCCGCACGTCGCACACCGCGTTGTACTGTCGAGAGGGTTTATACCCAGCGCGAACGCGCAATGCGGGCGGAATCGGAAACGGTCGGCGCAACCTGGATGGCAGCGTGCACGGCACGGGGCCGACCGATGCGGAATGAATTGGCCAGCGGTTCCCAGGGAAGCACTAATCAATTGCTTTCGCGGCGGTCGGTTCCGTGGCGAGGCGGATGCGGGCGAAGGCGAGGAAGGCGCAGTTGCGCTGCGCCGACGCAGCCTGAGCCCGCAGGCGCCCGGCACGGGGCCGACCGGCGCGGAATGAATTGGTCAGCGGTTCCCTGGCTCACGCTTGACCTGATGAGCCATGTAGGCGAACGCGATCACGATGACGAAGTTGATGATCGGAGAAGGGACCAGGTCGCCGTTGAGCACGAACAGGAACACGTCGCAGAAGTTCGCCCAAAGGGCAAGCAGCGTGATGATGAACAGCTTGGACACCTTCGCAGGCTTATTGGACACGATAACGCCCATGATGCCCATGGCGAGCGAGAACGCGACCGAGAGCACGATGGACAGCAGATGAAGCGGCTCGAAGGTGATCTCCGCCGACGTGAACAGCACGCGCACCGTGATGCTCAGGTCCACAGCACCGACAATCGCCAGAAAACCGAGAACCTTGAGCGCCTTCTGCTTGATTGACATCGCTACCTCCCTTGCGCGGGCCGCCCCGTGCGCACCCAGGATGCATTGTACCGTCGGCACGTGGCGCGCAGAAGGCCTCGGCCCGCCCCGCAGCAATGGTTTTCGACGCCGGAACGGTATGATTTCGCCATCGTGGTCAATTTGACCATCGAACCGGGGCTCGCGGACGCGAGCGGCACGGCAATGCGCTTGAACGATAACGTGAAATATTGCGAACTTGGGTTCCGTGTGCGGCCAGATGGGTCCCCTAGGCCGACAAGGCCCGCAAATCCCGCCATCTGCCAGGTGATACGCCGCCTCGGACCGCCGAAAATCCCGGTTCGATGGGCAAATTGGCCACGCAGCCGAAAACATAGCGAAAGGCTCCCGCGCGATCGCGAGCAGCGACGGAGCGAGAGCCCTTCTTGACACAGACAGCGGGTCAGCCCTGTTCAAAACGGAATCGATCAGCCCATCTCTTTGGCGGGGCGAGCAGCGCGCACGGCGTCCATCACCTGCTGCAGCGGCACATCGTGCTCGCGAGCGATGCGGGCGCAGTCCTCGTACTCGGGGGCGACCCGGTCGCTTCCGTCGGGAAGCGCAACGTGTTTGAGGCGCGCCGGGCCCCACGGCGTGTCAACCGTCTGCAACGTGCGGGGCAGCACCGTTCGATCCCATGCGCTGCGACGGACGCCGATCGTCGAGGTCTCTCGGAAGATGATTCGCTCCATGCGCTCGACATCTTCAGGTGCCGCGATGACCTGCAGCTGATAGGCGGGGCGCCCCTTCTTGGTAAAGACCGGGATCCAGTGGACCTCGCGTGCGCCGGCGGACCGCAGCTGATCGGCGGCATAGGCGAGCACCTCGGACGTGCTGTCGTCGATGTCGCACTCGAGCTTGACGATGCGATCATGCAGGGCGTCGGACGACGGCTCGATGATCATGGCGCGCAGCAGGCTCGGCCGCGAATACGTGCGCTTGCCGGCTCCAAGGCCCACGCGCTTGACATGGAACCGCTCGGGTAGGCAGCGCTCGGCGCGCAACGCCGCAACGGCGGCGGCGCCGGTCGGCGTGACCAGCTCGCCCTCCACCTCGCAGATGGAAAGCGGCAGATCATGCTCCGTCACCACGTTCAGCGTCGCGGGAACGGGAACAGGAATGATGCCGTGCTGGCAGCGGATGGCACCGTGGCCGTCGACGAGCTCGGGCACGATGACCCGATCGACATCGAGGTCATCGATGCACACTGCGATGGAAACGATGTCGACGATGGAGTCGACCGCCCCCACCTCATGGAAATGCACCTGATCGAGCGGGACTGCATGCGCCTTGGCCTCGGCGTGCGCGAGCACGTCGACCATGCGAT
Organism: Collinsella ihumii; assembly: GCF_030385545.1. Classification (NCBI taxonomy): domain Bacteria; kingdom Bacillati; phylum Actinomycetota; class Coriobacteriia; order Coriobacteriales; family Coriobacteriaceae; genus Collinsella; species Collinsella ihumii. The sequence continues at coordinate 276,011 of NZ_JAUEIQ010000002.1, forward strand.
GGGCGAGGTCCCGAGCGCGCGGGGCGAGCTGGGCGACGTCGATGATGCGGTCGATGTCCGCCGGCCCACGGTGCTCGTGGTGGTGGTGACCGTGGTCGTGATCATGGTCGTGATGGTGACCGTGGTCGTGGTCATGATGGTGGCCGCAGCCGTGCTCGTGCTCGTGCTCGTGCTCGTGCTCGTGCTCGTGCTCGTGCTCGTGCTCGTGCTCGTGCTCGTGCTCGTGCTCGTGCTCGTGCTCGTGCTCGTGCTCGTGAGCAGCGTACGCCTCCCCGTGCAGGTACGCCATATCGTGGTCGTGGTTTTCATGCGCCGCGTCGAGCACCACGTCGAAGTCGCAGCAGTCGATGCCGGCCTTCTTCACGCGGCTCACGCGGATGTCGAAGCCGGAGACCGGCAGCGTTGCCAGCGTGTCGCGCAGACGCGCCTCGTTGGCGCCCGCGTCGAGCAGCGCCGCGACGAGCATGTCGCCGCTGATGCCGTTCGTGCAATCAAGATAGAGCGTTTTGCCCATGGTTCCCCCTCGCAAGCAGGCGTGCGCCCGCATAGATCAATCGTTTGCCGGACCGGGTAGATGGTTGATGAGCGACGCCTGGTACGCAGCGCCGAAGCCGTTGTCGATGTTCACGACGGACACTCCGCTCGCGCAGCTGTTGACCATGGCGAGCAGCGTGGTGAGGCCGCCGAGGTTCGCGCCGTAGCCCACGCTCGTGGGAACGGCGATAACCGGACACGCGGCAAGACCGCCCACGACGCTGGGGAGCGCGCCCTCCATGCCGGCGATGGCGATAATCACCTGAGCCCGGGCGATCTGCTCGCCATGCGATAGCAGGCGATGGATGCCGGCCACGCCGGCATCGTTTACGCACTCGACGTCGTTTCCCAAAAAGCGCGCCGTCAGCGCAGCCTCCTGCGCGACGCCGACATCGGACGTCCCCGCGGTCACGACCAGGATCATGCCGTTGCCGTCCGGCTCGGGCAGATCTCCCACCACGCCCGCTCGCGCATCGCGATGATAGGTATATGGGCAGCCGAGCTCAGAGAGCCTCGCGGCCTTCTCTTCATCAAGGCGCGTAATCAGCACGCGTTGCTGGCCCGCCGCGCGCATCGCGTCGACGATTCCCGCAATTTGCTCGGCCGTCTTCCCCGCTCCGTAGATGACCTCGGATACCCCGGTCCGCACGCCGCGCTCGGTATCGATCTGCGCGTATCCCAGATCCGTCACCGTGTCGAGCCGCGCGCGCTCCACCAGCTGCTCGGGCGTCATGTCGCCCGCAGCGACCGCGCGGGCGAGCGCCGTCAATTCGGCTGCGTCCATACCGGTCCACCTTTCATTGCGAATGATCCCCTTCGCTCAGCACGCGAGCGACGGATGTCCCTCAAGACGCTACCACATGGAGCGTGCTCCAAGTCACAGTATGAGCAACCGAATTCACAGGGGGTACGCATGTCCTTAAGGACAAACTGCTATCCTTGCCCTTCAGCATACCGAACGCATCTCGGCACGGCAGCACTTCAAGCGAAGGGAGGGCCCATGCCCCATTCGACCCCAACGTCTAACCGTTCCGCCGACACAAACGGCACCAAGCCCCAGCGCCCTATGAGCAGCACCGGAGAGGGCTCCCTCATGGGCGGCGACTTCTCGGACAACGCCGCGAACGCGCCCGCGACCACCACGAGCCCCGCGCTGTCGATCGCGTCCGCTGCAGCCGGCGTGATCGGCGTGGTTTCGGCGCTTTTCGTAAGCTGGCTGCTCAGCGTCATCGTCGGCGTCGTCGCCATCCTGCTGGGACGCGCGGCAACCCGCCGCGAGGCGCCCTATCCCAAGCTTGCGCTCGTCGGAAAGATCCTCGGCTTCATCTGCGTCGTCGCCAACACAGCGCTCATGGTCCTCTACATTTACCAGCTCATGAGCCTGGGCTTGCTCTAGTGAAGCTCTAATCGATGGCACCCGGGGCCCATTGCACCGAAGGCCCCGGGTGCCACGCCCTCTCCTGGACGAAAGTGGCTAGAAATTTCTATTTTGCTGTAGGCCGGCCCGGATGAAGGTGCCCGTTCTGACCGTAATGTCCGTATCGGCCGCCTATGATGCGGATGCCATGGCCTCAAACACCTCGAATAGGGGCCATGCAGGGGGAGGAGCGGTGCCGACGGCGGGTTTTGAGCCCGATCGCGCGACACCGCAACAGCATAATAGAAATTTCTAGCCACTTTTGCTCAGGAGAGGGAGCGGCCGGAACGGCACGGAGCGCCTGGGCATGCAAATCAGCGGTTCCCTAAGCGCGACCCGACGCCTGTAGGCAAAAACGCCCGCGGGCGGTCCTCCCAAAAGACCGCCCGCGGGCGCAATGTGCCGTCAGAAGCACCTATGGCAGCAGCGTCTGCTCCCACTCCGCCTCGCGAAAGCCGACGAGCACGGCATCGTCCGTAACCACGATGGGACGCTTGACCAGCATGCCGTCGGTCGCAAGCAGGGCGAAGGCGTCCTCGTCGCTCATTCCCGCATCCAACTTGGCCTTGACGCCGAGCTCGCGGTAGCGCATGCCGCTCGTGTTGAAGAAACGGCGAACAGGCAAGCCGGAGCGCTCGCGCCAGCTAGCGAGCTCGTCTGCCGTCGGATTGTCCTCGACGATATGGCGATCGACGTACTCGATCGCGTGGTCATCCAGCCACTTCTTGGCTTTCTTGCAGGTCGAGCACTTAGGATATTCCACGAACAGCACCGGCATACGGCAACCACCTCTCAGATCGCGTGGGTCGTTGCGGCGATTGTAGCACGAGCATCCGCCCTACTCTTCCGATGCCGTCCTCCTCAACAGCTCGAGCGCGTCCTCTTTTGTGGCGACGCCGAGCTTCTCGTACGCGCGCGTGCAATACGTACCGACCGTCGATCTCGATAGGTACATCTCGTCGGCGAGCTGTGCCTGGGTCTTGCCACGGTAGACACCGATCAGGATGTCGCGCTCCCGATCGGTGAGATTGTGCTCGGCGAGCAAGCGATCGATGCGGATGCGCTCCTCGTCGCTGGAGGCCGGCGCCGCATCGGAGTGCGCCTGGTTGGAGGCTGGTACGACAGGTGCGGCAGGGGCTGCCGGCGTTTCCGGAACCACGTTCGCCCGCGCCGCGTCGCGCTTGCTGAATCTGCGCACCAAGAACACGACGAGCACGGCGACCAGCACGATGGGCAGCACGTAGTTGATCAGCGCTACGACGATTATGACCACCCACTCGAATCCTTTGGGCAACATCGTCGGCCTCCTCACCTTGTAGACAGTCCACCTTCAAGACGAATTATTCCCGCTCGACACGCCTGCGTCTGTCATGCACCCTGTTGATTTTTGACAACGATTCCGCAGGTCAATCGTGTCGTGCAAAAATGTCTACACGCGCCGGAGCGCCCTTTGGCCTCAGCGGTGGCGCGCGTCGAGCTCCCCGGCGAGCTCGTCGAGCGTGACGCCGTAGCGCTCGAGCGTGACGAGCAGATGGTAGATGAGATCTCCCGCCTCGTAGCGGATGTGGTCGTGATCGTTATCCTTGCACGCCATGATGACCTCGCTCGCCTCCTCGGCAAGCTTCTTGAGCAAGCTGTCGGCCTCGCCCTGCAGCAGTTTGGCCGTATAGGACGTATCCGGCGTCGCGCCACGGCGCTCGTGAATAACCGCGGCGAGCCCCGTCAGCGTCTCGCCGATGTTGCCGTCCTGTACATGCTCGGTGCGAACTCCCATAGTCCAGCCTTTCTAACGTGCGTCGTCCAAGGTGCGGAAAAAACAGCTTCGGTTGCCGGTATGGCACGCAGGGCCCGGCGAGTCGACCAGCGCGAGCAGGGTGTCCGCATCGCAGTCGACTTTGAGCTCATGCAGCTGCTGCATGTTGCCGCTCGTCGCCCCCTTGTTCCACAGCTCTTGACGGCTGCGGCTCCAAAACCACGTCGTGCCCGTCTCAAGCGTCAGCCCCACCGACTCGGCGTTCATCCACGCCACCATGAGCACCTCGCCCGTGTCGTACTGCTGCACCACGCACGGGATGAGCCCCTGCGCATCGAACTTCAGCTCGCTGATATCCATTGCCGCCCTTTCTGACGAGACCTGCGAAAAAGCACCGATCGATTACTAAAAATCGAGGCGGACGGGGATGCCCTGCGATGCCATGTACTCCTTGACCTGCCGAATGCTGTAGGTGCCGAAGTGGAACACGCTCGCCGCCAGCACGGCGTCGGCCTCGCCCTCGATAACCCCCTCGGCAAAGTGCTCGAGCGTGCCCACGCCGCCGCTCGCGATGACGGGGATGGGGACCGCGCGGGCAACCGCGCGGGTCAGCGCCAGATCGAAACCCTCCTTGGTTCCGTCGCGGTCCATGCTCGTCAGCAGAATCTCGCCCGCACCGCGCCGCGCAGCCTCCTGCGCCCAGGCGACCGCATCGATGCCCGTCGGCGTGCGCCCGCCGGCAAGATAGACTTCCCACTTGTCGGCGCCCGGCGCCCCGGGCACGCCGACGCGCTTGGCGTCGATGGCGACGATGACCGCCTGGCTGCCGAACGCCGCGGCGGCCTCGGTGATGAGCTCGGGCCGGCGCACGGCGGCCGAGTTGATCGACACCTTGTCCGCTCCTGCAGCGACCATCTGGCGCATGCCGGCAAGATCGCGGAACCCGCCGCCCACGGTATAGGGAATCGATAGCTCGCAGGCGGCGTGCGCCGCCATGTCGATTGTCGTCGCGCGATCGTCGCTCGTCGCCGTGATGTCGAGGAACACCACCTCGTCGGCGCCCTCGCGATCATAGGCGGCCGCGAGCTCGATGGGGTCTCCCGCATCGCGCAGCGACACGAAGTTCACGCCCTTGACCACACGCCCGTCCTTCACGTCCAGGCATGGGATGATCCGCTTGGTCAGCATGTCGCCTCCTTCGCCGCGGCGAGCGCCTCGGCCAACGTGAAGTTCTTCTCGTACAGGGCGCGTCCGATGATGCAGCCCTCGATGACGCTCGCATCCGCGGCAGCGCACGCGCGAATGTCGTCCAGCGTGGAGATGCCGCCCGACGCCACCACGGGAAAGCCCGCGCATCCGGCGACGCGGCGGTAGGCCTCCACGTCGATGCCGGTCTGCATGCCGTCGCGCGCGATATCCGTGAACACCAGGTGCTTGAAGCCGAGGCCCGACAGCTCCCCCACCACGTCCTCGACGCTGCGGGAGATGCCCTCGCGCCAGCCGTTTATCTTGACCTGGCCGTCGCGGGCGGCAACATCCGCTGCGAGCAGGTCGCCGAACCCGCGCGCCGCGATCTCGGCAAACCCGGGTTCGGTCACGAGCACCGTGCCGAGCGCGATGCGCCGGGCCCCATAAGCCGCCAGCTCGTCGATGCGGGCAAGCGACCGCACGCCGCCGCCCACGTCGACAGACAGGCCGTCGATTCGACAGATCGCCTCGATGGCAGCGGAATTGGCCGCGCGGGCGTCATCGTCCTCCTCGAGCGCTGCCGAGAGGTCGACCACGTGCACCCACGTGGCCCCCTGCTCCAAAAACTCGTGCGCCTGGGCAACCGGGTCGTCGGAATACACCTTCATATGCGCGCGGTCGCCGCGCTCCAGGCGCACGACCTTGCCGGCAACGAGGTCGATAGCGGGAAAGACGATCATGCGCGCGCCTCCTTCATGTGCGCCTCCACGATGCGCACGAAATTCTCGAGAATCTGATGCCCGTGAGCCGAGGACTTCTCGGGGTGGAACTGGCATCCGTAGATGTTGCCGTGCCACACGACCGAGCCGAACGCGCGTGCGTAGAACGTACGGGCGGCGACAACGCGTGCGTCCACGTCCTCGTCGAGTGCGTAAGAATGCGTGAAGTAGAGGTTCGCGCCCTCGTCGAACCCCTTGAGCAGCGGACACGAGAGGCCCGCCGGCGCAAGATGCACCTGGTCCCATCCCACGTGCGGTATCTTCAGGCGATCCGCCGGCAGGATGGTGCACGACCCCTTGAGCAGGCCGAGGCCGCGAGCCCAGCGCTTCCCCTCGGCCTCGAATACGGCCCCGGGGGCGCCGGCGGGCGCGGAGTCAGCCGGCGCGTCTGCCGGCACGCCTTCGTCGCCGCGCTCAAAAAGCAGCTGGAGCCCCAGGCAGATACCCAGAAACGGAGTTCCCGCCCCGTCTGCCAGCGCATCGATGACCGCCTGGTCCTGGCCCGATTCGTGCATGAAGGCGATCGCGTCGTAAAAGGACCCCACGCCCGGCAGCACGATGCCGTCGGCCGCGCGAATGCGGTCGGGGTCGTCGGATACGACGGCCTCGGCGCCCGCGCGCGCAAGCCCGCGGGCCACGCTGGACAGGTTGCCTTTGTGGTAGTCGACGATGACGATGCTCGGCTTATCGGCCATAGCCGCACCTTTCTCCATGCATGAACAGAAATGGCCCCGTCCCCAAACGCACCATCAGAGGGAGCCCTTGGTGGACGGCACGCCCATCACGCGCGGATCGCGCTCGCAGGCATGCCGCATGGCGCGCCCGACCGCTTTGAACGCCGCCTCGATGATGTGATGGCTGTTCGCGCCGGCGAGCTCGCGCACATGCAGGGTCAGGCGCGCATCGCGGGCGAACGCGTAGAAGAACTCGACGGCGAGCTCGGTGTCGAACGCGCCGACGCGCTCGGTCGGCAGCGGCAGGTCGCAATACGCCTGGCCGCGTCCCGAGATATCCACCGCGGCCATGACGAGCGTCTCGTCCATGGGGATGGCGCAGTCGGCGAAGCGCGTGATGCCCGCCTTGTCGCCCAGCGCGCAGGCGAACGCCTGCCCGAGCACGATGCCCGTGTCCTCCACGGTGTGATGCGCATCGACCTCGGTGTCGCCGGTCGCGTGGACCGTCAGGTCGAACAGGCCGTGGCGCCCGAAGGCGTTCAACATGTGATCGAAAAACGGAACGCCCGTCGAGATGTCACAGGTACCCGATCCGTCCAGATCCAGCTCGATCGTGATGTCGGTCTCGCCCGTCGTGCGGGTCACTCGCGCCGTTCGCGTCATATCCCTCATGCCTCCTCGTCGAGCAGCGCCTCCAGCGCCGCAAGCACCTCGTCGTTTTCCTCGGGCGTGCCCACGGTGATGCGCAGGCACCCCTCCAGCCCGGGCACGGCGCTGAAGTCGCGCACGAGGATGGAGTGCTCGTCGCGCAGGCGGCGGCGAATCGCGCTCGCCTCGTCGACGCGCACGAGCAGGAAGTTCCCCTGGCTCGGCCAGGCCTGAACGCGCTCGTCGGACTCCAACGCGGCGAGCATGCGCTCGCGCTCGGAGCGGATCTTTTCCACAACCGGCACGAACGCGTCGCGCATCTGCGCGGCGGCGAGCGCCGCCGCCTGCGTGAGCACGTTGACCGAATAGATCTGGCGCACCGCTGCGAACACATCGATCGCATCGGCGGCCGCGATCACGTACCCGCAGCGGATGCCCGCCTCGCCGAACGCCTTGGAAAGCGTGTGGAGGATCACCAGGTTGGGACACGACGCAAGCAGCCCGCACGCGTCATAGCCCGCATCGGCGAACTCGATGTAGGCCTCGTCCAGCATCACCATGCCGGGGCACGCGCGGCACAGCTGCGCCACGAAGCTCACGGGCAGCGCGTCGCCGGTCGGGTTGTTGGGCGAGGTGACGATGACCAGGTCCGCCGTCTGCGCCGCCGCCAGCGTCGCCTTCTCGTCGACGCGCAGCGTCTTGCGGTCGCGCCGTACGGTCCTCACCGATGTCTGGGTGAGCGAGGCGAAGAACTCGTACTCGGAAAAGCACGGCGGGCAGACCAGCAGCGTGCGCCCCTGGCCCCCGAAGGCGAGCAGGAAGTTGTAGAGCAGTTCGTCGCCGCCGTTGCCCACGCAGACGTTCTCGCGGGTAACGCCGTGCCACGCGGCGAGCTCGTCGCGCAGCGCCCCGGACATGGGATCCGGGTAACGGTTAAGCGGCGTTGCCGCCAGGACGCCATCGATTGCGGCGCGCACGCCGTCGGGCAGCGGATAGGTGTTCTCGTTGGCCGACAGGTTGATGCGCGTGGGCGTGAAGTTCGGATCGTAGGGCTCGATGCCGGCAAGATGGGGCTGGACCAGCGCGCGCATGCGCTCGGAGAGCTCTGCCATGGGACTCCTCTTTCGTACATGCCGGGCAGCCTGCCCGGTAGATTCAGTCGGATGCGAAGCGGTTGCTTCGAGAGGGCGCCTACGCGCCCGCGGCCACCGTTTCGGCGGGATCGTCGGGCCAGGCGACGGCGGTCAGGTCGACGGCCGCCAGGGCGTCCGTCGCCACCGCGTCCTCGCCGCGCTCCAGCACGCGGCGGCGCAGCGCCGTGGAGAGCGCATGGGCCCAGAGCCCCTCGGCGTGCGCAAGGCGCTGGGTTGCCGGCGCATCCTTGAGCAGGCCCGCGGGCGTGTAGCAGATGACCGAGGACTTCTTGACGAAGTCGTCCACCGAAAGCGGGTTGGAGAACGCCGCGGTGCCGCCCGTGGGCAGCGTGTGGTTGGGTCCCGCCACGTAATCGCCGAGCGGCTCGGTGCTCCACGCACCCACGAAGATGGCGCCCGCGTTGCGGATGGCTCCCAGCAGCCCCAGCGCGTCGGCGCAGTGGAGCTCGAGATGCTCGGGCGCGATGGTGTTCACGGCCTCGACGGCCGCATCCATATCAGCGGCGATGATGATCGTGCCCTCGTTGTCGAGCGAGGCGCGCGTGATGTCCGCGCGCGGGCTCTGGGCGACCAGCACCCCGATCGCCCGCTCGACCTCGGCGGCAAAGGCGGCATCGCAGGTCACGAGGTAGCAGGCCGCCAGCGGGTCGTGCTCGGCCTGCGCCATCAGGTCGGCGGCGACCACGGCGGGATGGGCGGTCGCATCCGCCAGCACGCAGACCTCGGAGGGGCCGGCGACCATGTCGATGCCGACGTCTCCGGACACCAGGCGCTTGGCTGCCGCCACATACGCGTTGCCGGGGCCGGTGATCTTCCCCACCCGCGGGATGGACTCGGTGCCGTAGGCGAGCGCGGCGACGGCCTGCGCGCCGCCGACCGTGTAGATCTCATCGACCCCGCTGACTTTGGCCGCGGCCAGCGTGTAGGGAGAGATGGGGCAGGTCCCCGCCTCGACGGCATCGCGCTGCGGAGGCGTGACCATGATCACCCGCTCGACGCCGGCGACTTTGGCGGGAATCGCGTTCATGAGCACGGTCGAAGGGTACTGGGCGCGGCCGCCGGGCACGTAGATGCCGGCAGCGGCAAGCGGCGTCACCTTCACGCCCAGCATGGTGCCGTCGGGACGCGTCGTGAACCAGGACTGCTGCGCCTCGCGCTCATGGAAATCGCGGATCTGAGCGGCGGCCTTCTCGAGCGCCGCCAGAAACGCGGGGTCGAGCCCCTCGAGCGCGGCGTCGATCTGCTCTTGCGGCAGGCGGAACGAGGCGAGGTCCACGCCATCGAACTCGCTGCAATAGCGTCGAACGGCGGCGTCTCCCTCGGAGCGCACCGCATCGATGATGCGCTGGGCCGCCTGCGTGGTGTCGGCCGGCAGCACGCCCTCGCGCGTCAGCATCGAGGCGTCGAGGAGCTCGCCTGCAGCCAGCGTGATGGTCTTCATATCAAATCGTCTCCTCACGAGATCGGGCAGTCCGTCTTGGCGGTTAGGGGATCACGGCAGCAGACATGGATCCCTGCCGGGCATTGCTACTTTAGCACGATAAAGTTTTTCATACCACCTCTGGAAACACGAGGGAAATACGGCGCCTTCGGAAAGGGAGGTATCCGCTCCGTGGCGAAACGACACCGCATTTCCCCAGATATGAGGGGGTTATTATTTCTAGAAAACCAATTTGGTATCAACGCGGCGCGCATCACGCAGGTCGAGCGCGTAACGGACACATGTGACAAGCTATCTACCAGCGGTTTTGCTCAGCCACCTCATCGCAGGGCGCTGCGACGCGCCCGTTTTGCCCGAAGATACCCCGGTTGTTGATACCAAATTCGGCAAGCTTCGCTCAGGACCCTCAACCCCGCGCCACGACGGCGGCCAGGCGCTCCGCGAGCCTCCTCACGCGCCCGTCCAGCCTCGCGCGGCCGGGGTTCACGAAGAACCGCGCCGTGCACTCCATGATCTCGCCGGTGATGACGAGGTCGTTTTCGCGCAGCGTCGTGCCGGTAGCCGTGATGTCCACGATGCGGTCGGACAGGCCCACGATGGGTCCGAGCTCGATGTTGCCGTGAAGCGAGATGATGTCCGCGTTCACGCCGCGCTCCTCGTACCAGGCGCTCGCGATGCGCGGATACTTCGTCGCAACGCGCAGGCTGCCGCGGCGCGCATAGGCGCGCTCCGCCTCCCCCGCCCGCCATGCGGGCTCGGCCTCGATGAACCGGCATGCGCCGAATTGCAGGTCGATAAGCTGAAGCAGGTTGAGATCGGCCTCGATCAAGGAGTCGCGCCCGCAGATACCGCAGTCGGCTCCCCCGCAGGCAACGAACGCCGGGGCGTCGGTCGGTCGCACGATGATGTATTCCACCTCGCCGATGGAGTCGTCACCCTCGCGCGTATCGCGCGCCCTGAAGATCAGGTGCCGGCCGGGATCGCGCAGGGCGGACACGTCAAGCCCCGCAGCCTCGAGCACGCGCAGCGTATCGGCGTTGAGCGAGCCCTTGGGGACGGCGATGCGCAAGGGCGCCGCCACATCGCGCGGGATCGCCCCGTCCCCGCCCGCGCACACGGCCTTCTCGTCGGGACGGACCGCCTCGAGCCGCTCGAGCGAGAACGCAAAGCCGGCAGCGGGGACGCGCTGCACGCCGTCGATCGCGCCGTCGAGCACGGTATCGTAGCGACCGCCCGAGCCGACGGAGTCCGGCATGCCGGCGGCGTAGACCTTGAACAGCAGGCCCGTGTAGTAGTCAAACGAGTTCAAGATGGAGAAATCGAACGTCAGGCGCGCGCGGACGTCCTCCCCCATCGCGGAGACCGCCCCATAGAGCGCGCGCAGCTCGTCGGTGGCGGAATCGCCCACCCCCGCGTCCTCCAGCAGCGCGTCGACCTCGTCGAGCACCTCGATGCCGCCGCTCAGGCGCGGCAGGGCGCACACGGCGCGCTTGAAGGCCTCGTCCTCGCCGCTTGCGCGCACGCACGCATCGAGGTCAACGAGGTTGTTGGCGTGCACGAATTCGAGCACGCGGCGGGCGAGGTCCGCGTCGGCACAGCAGGAAAGCAGGGCCTTGATGGGCAGGACGCTGCCGCAGACGAGCCGCCAGCCGGGCAGGCCGAGCTCGCGCACGACCTCGACCGCGATCGAGACGATCTCGGCATCCCCCGCCGCGCCGCCGGCACCGATCAGCTCGTAGCCGAGCTGCGTGAACTGGCGCGAGGTGCCGCTGTTGCGCGAGGCGGCGCGCACGACCGGCGCCTCGTAGCGCAGGCGCAGCGGCAGATCGCCGACGCTCATGCGCGAGGACACGAGCCTCACGATGGAAAGCGTGTTGTCGGGACGGACGACCAGGAAGCGACCGTCGTCGTCGAAAAGCTTGAAGGGCGTATCCGCCAGGTGCCCGCCCTGCTCCAGCGCGCTTTTGTCCTCCAAAAGCGGCGTCTCGACCGGAAGGTAGCGATGCGCCTTGAGGCAGTTCTTTACCGTCAGCGCGATATCCTCGCGCGCCTGCGCCTCCTCGGGCAGAATGTCCCTGAATCCCCATGGCGTTGCCGTCATGCGCCGCTCCTCTCTTCTTGCTGGCCAGATACTTTAGCATACTAGAGTGCTCGCGGCAGCAAACATGCAATTGTTAACCAAGTCCTGATAGTTCTTGCCGAAGCGGCGCCCGAAGGAGCGGTAGAAAAAGGGGCACGGCCTCGTGGCCGTGCCCCCCTCGCTTGCGGTTGGCTGAACCGGATGTTCCGGGCGCTACTCGTTGTCGCCGGCGGTCATCTGGGTCGCGGAAAGCTCGCCGTCGGTCGCGGCGGCGGCGTCGGGCCAGACCCAGTTGGTGAAGTCGGGGTGATCGTAGCCCTCGTCCACGGCGAAGCGGAACGCCTCCTCGCGGAAGTCCTCCCACGTCTGGATCTGATCGGCGTACTTGTCGGCGTCGACCAGGCGCAGCGCGTCGGACGCAAGCTCCCAGCGATCCATGTTGTTGAGGCGCAGCATGTCGTACGGGGTGGTCGTGGAGCCCTTCTCCTCGTAGCCGTGCACGCGGAAGCTCTTGACGCCCGGACGATCCCACAGGATGCGGTGGATGGTGCCCTCGTAAGCATGGAAGCAGAAGAGCACGGGCTTGTTCTCGTCACCGAAGAACTCGACGAAGCGCTCGTCGGAGATGGCCTGGTCGTTGTCGGCGACGCTCTGGATCTTGAGCAGGTCGACGACGTTCACGAACCACACCTTGACGCCGAGCTTGCGCAGCAGGTCGGTGGCGGCCAGGGCCTCCATGGTGGGGACGTCGCCGCACGAGGCGATCACGAGGTCGGCGTCCTCGAGGCTATCGGCGGTGCAGGCCCAATCCCACACGGCCAGGCCCTCTTCGAGCTCGGCCTTGGCCTCGTCGACCGTCACGAAGGTCGGCGCGGGCTGCTTGCCGCAGAAGATGGCGTTCACGCAGTTGGTGGACTGGTAGCAACGCTCGGCGACGGCCAGGGCCATGTTGGCGTCGCACGGATAGTAGGCGTTCACGACGTGGGTGTCGTTGGCCTTGTTGAGCAGCAGGTCGATGAAGCCGGGGTCCTGGTGGGAGAAGCCGTTGTGGTCCTGACGCCACACGTGGCTGGACAGCAGGATGTTCAGGCCGGCGATGGGCTCGCGCCACGGGATCTCGCGGACGGTGGCCTCGAGCCACTTGCAGTGCTGGTTGACCATGGAGTCGACCACGTGCACGAAGCTCTCGTAGGTGCTCCACACGCCGTGACGGCCGGTGAGCAGGTAGGCCTCGAGGAAGCCCTCGCACTGGTGCTCGGAGAGCTGCTCGATCACCTTGCCGGAGGTGGCCAGCAGGTCGTCGTTGTCGGCGTCGGCGTGATAGCCGGCCTCCCACTGCTTCTTGGTCACCTTGTAGGCGTCCTGCAGGCGGTTCGAAGCGGTCTCGTCGGGGCCGAAGATGCGGAAATCGTCATTAGCGGCGAGCACGTCGGCGGTGTAGGCGCCGAAGACGCGCGCGGCCTCGGTGGAGCCCCAGCCGTGACCCTTCTCGGCGACCGGCACCTCATGGGCATGGATGTCGGGCAGGGTGAGCGGCTGACGGACCTTGCCGCCGTTGGCGTTGGGGTTGGCACCGATGCGCAGGTCGCCCTTGGGCATGAAGGCCGTCACCTCGGGGCGAATCTGGCCCTCCGGCGTGAAGAGCTCCTCGGGCATGTAGGAGCGCAGCCAGGCGCGCAGGACGCGGAAGTGCTCGTGGGTGTCCTTGGCGCTCGCCAGGGGCACCTGGTGGGCACGCCAGGAGTCCTCGGTCTTCTTGCCGTCGATGTGCTTGGGGCACGTCCAGCCCTTGGGCGTGCGGAAGATGATCATCGGGTAGACCGGGCGGGTCTCGACGCCGGTCTCAGCCTTGGTCTTGATGTCGCAGATCTCGTTGAAGACCTCCTCGAGGAGGGTGGCGAAGCGAGCGTGGATCGACATGTGCGGCTCGTTGTCGAAGCCGGCCATGAAGAAGTGCGGCTTGTAGCCCATGCCCTCGAAGAACTTGGTGAGCTCCTCATCGGAGATGCGGGCGAGGATGGTGGGGTTGGCGATCTTGTAGCCGTTGAGGTGCAGGATCGGCAGCACGATGCCGTCGGTCTTGGGGTTCACGAGCTTGTTGGACTGCCAGGAGGTGGCGAGCGCCGCGGTCTCGGCCTCGCCGTCGCCCACAACGGCCACGGCCAGCAGGCTCGGGTTGTCCATCACGGCGCCGTAGGCGTGGGACAGGGTGTAGCCGAGCTCGCCGCCCTCGTGGATGGAACCGGGGGTCTCGGGAGCGAAGTGGCTGGGGATACCGCCGGGGTAAGAGAACTGGCGGAAGAACTTCTGCAGACCGGCCTCGTCATCGGTGATGTCGGGACGGATCTCGCGATAGGTGCCGTCGAGCAGGGACTGAGCGGTGCCCGCAGGGCCGCCGTGACCAGGGCCCATCAGGAAGATGGCGTTCTGCTGGTGATCGGCGATCAGGCGGTTCACGTGGCCGAACAGGAAGTTCACGCCCGGAGTGGTGCCCCAGTGGCCGACGAGACGGTGCTTGACGTCGGGACGACCGAAATCACGGGTCTCACCGGTCTTCTCGTCCACCCAGTCCTTCTTCATAAGGGGGTTGGAACGGAGGTAGATCTGACCGACCGAGAGGTAGTTGGCGCAGCGCCAATACTTCTCAACACCCTCGAGGGTCTCAGCGCTCACCGGGGCGTTGAGCTTCTTCCACGGAGTTCCGATCACGGGTTGGGACATTGCTCCTCCTTTTTTATCACGCCGGGCGGGATGCCCGCCGATTAGGTATCAAACCTCGGATGCGGACGGATGCGAGCCGCAGTAAGCGCTCAGCGCAGGCAGGGGTTCCGCGCAGTGTGCAAATCCCAGAAGTTGGATGGAGCCTCTGGAATCTACCGGGTTGCACCCGTCCAGCACATCCAAGGCCAGTATAGTTGCTAAAACGTTTTACCATTACGACAAATCGTTTTATCTTTCGGAAAAGTTTATATCAAGGTGCGGTAAGCATCGCCTTGGGACAGCCAAAACGGACTGTCTTCGAACAGCCCCTCTCGGACCTATCGCCTATTATCGCCCGTACCTGCAAAAACGGTGCTTTGCGCCATGGCAGTGGACCGACCCATTCCATGAAGTGTTCGAACAATATGCGCAGCACGAGCAAAAGGCGCGCCGCATACGTCGCAGCCCTTCTCCGTTCCTTCATATCTCATGCCGCTCACCGGCCAAAACATACCGTTCGCGCAGCCGAGACGAAGGGTGGGGGCAGATACCCTACTTCGCAGAGGCCACGCTTTCCTTGATGACCAGCTGAGGCTTGAGCACGCGCTCGACCGGATCGACGGCGGGGTTCGCCAGACGGCGCATCATCAGGCCCACCGCATGCATCGACAGTTCGCCGACGTTCTGCTCGATCGAGGTCAGCGCGGGCTCGAACAGCGCATCGGCGGCGCTGTTGTCGTAGCTCACCATCGAGTAGTCGCGCGGGATGCGCTTCCCCTTCTCATGCATGCGCTTCAGCAGGCCGAGCGCGATGTTGTCCGAGCTCGCGAACACGGCGGTCGCATCGCTGTCGAGCACCTCGGTGCACGCTTCGTATGCGCTGGAGATGTAGTACTCGCTCTCCACCACGAGCGACAGGTCCGTCTCGAGACCCGACTCGCGCAGCGCGCGCAGATAGCCCAGCAGACGCTTGCGACCGGTCAGGGTCTTGGAGGCGTTCACCACGCAGGCGATCCGACGATGCCCCATCTGCAGCAGGTAGCGCGTCGCCATGTAGCCGCCCAGCTCGTGGTCGAACATGACCTTGTCGCAGGTGAACTCGTTCACCACGCGGTCGACCATCACGCACGGAACCGGCAGGTTGCTCAGCTCCTCAAGCAGCGTCGCATTGTCGGACACCTCATCGGAGACTACGAGAAACAGGCCATCGACACCGCGCGTGACCAGCAGGTTGAGCAACTCGACGTCGTTCTCGGGAATCCCGTCCGAATTGGTGATGAACAATGCGTACCCTTCGGCACGGCACCGCTGCTCCAGATTCTTGGCGAGCGAGGAGAAGAACCGGCTTTCGATGTTGGGGACGATGAGGCCGAGGGTCTTTGATTGGCGCGTGACCAGACTCCGCGCGATCTGGTTGGGAATATAGTGCTCGCGCGCCGCCACCTCTTTGATGCGGCGGCGATTCTCCTCGGAGATGCGACACGGTCGGTTGTTGAGGACAAGCGAGACGGAGGCAGGCGACAGGCCCACCTCGTGCGCGATCTGCTTGAGCGTCACCTTCTTGGCCACAGCCTCTTCTCCTTTTGCCTCATGACCTTGGTGCGTTTATGCAATGGTGCGTATACCACGGCGCGTTCTCTATAATAGCCAGCATGATACGACGGAATGCGACAAAACGAAACACCCTATCGAGCCCGGGGCGCAGGGCGGCATGGTACGGCCTGCTCACCGCCCTTGCCCTGTGCGCGGGCTACCTGGAGGTCCTGGTGCCCCTGCCGGCGAGCGTTCCCGGCATCAAGCTGGGGCTGGGCAACGCCGTGGTCCTGTTCGCACTCGAGCGCATGGGCGCCCGTCCCGCCCTGTTCATCATGCTCGCCAAGGTGTTTTGCTCCATGCTGCTCTTCTCGACACCGCAGATGCTCGCGTTCAGCTTGGGCGGAGGCCTGCTCTCATGGGCTGTCATGGCCGCCGCCGTGCGCCTCGACCTGTTTTCCGAGGTGGGCGTGTCGGTTCTGGGCGGCGTGGCGCACAACGCGGGCCAGCTGCTGGTCGTGGCGGCGCTTCTGTCCCCCCAGGTCGCGCTCGTGAACGCGCCTGTGCTCGCCATCGCGGGCGTTGCGTGCGGACTGGCGATCGGGCTCATCCTGCGCGGCGTGCTCGCCGCCCTCCCGGAGGCGGGCCTCCGTGAATAGTCCGTCGTCATTCCCCTCTCGCCGCGCGCTGCTCGCAGGCGCGGGCATCGCGCTTGCCGGAAGCCTAACCTGCCTGCTGCCCGGATGCTCCGAAAGCGGCGGGTCGGTCGCGGTAGGCCCTGGAGAGGAGCCCGCGAGCGGCGGCACGTTCGCATTCGATACGTACTGCACGTTTTCTGTTTACGGCGACGATGCGGCGCTTTCAAAGCTGACGCAGGCGTGCGCCCGCTACGACAAGCTGTTCAACCTCTACAGCAGCGATTCGGACATCGCGCGCATCAACGCCGCCAAAGGCGCCGCCGTGGAGGTGGACCCCGCGACTGCGGACCTGGTCTCCCAGGCCCTGGCTTACTGCGCGGAGTTCGACGGGCTGTTCGACATCACCATCGGCGCCGTATCGACCCTATGGGACTTCGACGAGGGCGTGCGTCCTTCCGACGATGCGATTTCCGCCGCCCTCCCCCATGTGGGCTGGCGCGGCGTCCACGTGGACGAGGACGCCTGCACCGTGCAGCTCGACGACCCGCAGGCGCAACTCGACCTGGGAGGCATCGCCAAGGGCTATGTTGCCGACCGGCTCGTCGAGCTGCTGGAAGCCGAGACCTCGGCCACCGCCGCCATGATCTCCCTGGGCGGCAACATCGCGCTGTTCGGCACCAAGCCCGACAGAGAGCCCTGGCTCGTCGGCGTGCGCGACCCCAACGATCCCGGCGGCAGCACCGTCGTCGGCACCGCCTCGCTTGCCGAACCGACCTCCCTGGTGACCAGCGGGCTATACGAGCGCACCTTCGAGCAGGACGGCGTGACCTACTGGCACATCCTGGACCCGAATACGGGCATGCCCGTCTCCACCGACGTCGACAGCGTCACGGTTGCCTGCCCCTCCTCCACCTTGGCTGACACGCTTTCGACCACGCTCTTCGTTGCCGGCAGCGATCGTGGGCGCCAGATCGCCGACGAACGCGACGACGTCGCCGCGTATTTCATCCTGCACGACGGAACCGCCGTCGAAAGCAGCCGATGGGACGTCATCACCTCGTTTGCCAGCTGATCTTCTGGATTGCGTAAAGCGCGCTTCGCGGGCTTCCGCGCGACGGGCTGGCGGAGGCGGACCGTATGGACACGCCTCGACCTTGAATCTGGATCCAGTGGAGGCTCGCGAGCCTCCACTGGGTGCAAAGCCATGTCCACGCGACTGCTTATGATGCCACTCGATTCGAACACATGATCGATTGAGGAGGTTGCCGTGGCCGGATTCCCACATCGTGCATCGCTTGCCGGGAGGTGCGGCATTCCCGCAGAACGGGAGCGCATCTACATTCGCGTGGACATGGCGGCAGGGTCACCAGGGCCCGGTGATCACGATGCGCACCCCGTGCGCCTGCATTGGCCCGACGGCAGATGGTGGAACATCGAAAGCGTCTACAGCGTACGGAGCTTCGGTAGAGCAGAATTCGGCAACCTCTGCGTCAAGTGGACCGTCTGCATCCGCCGTACACCCAAAGTGATCTGGTGGGAACGGGGAAGGTGGTTCGTGGCCAAGCGCAGCGGCATGGCACTGCGGTTATAAATGCACGTTGGGGACGTACCTTCTGCGTGCACTTTTGCCTGCCGCACGCCGCCGCTCACCAATCAAAATGACCCCTCGCCGATAGACTTTTGCCGCACCCAAAAACATCCGCCACCAGCATATAAGGTCTCAAGTAGAGAGGGGTTGTCCCCCTCGCAAAGGGTCGGGAGGTACTTATGTATACGAATGTTTGGCAGCCCTCCGGGCTGTCCCAGCACGCGTCGCGGCGATGGTGGCGGGTGGTGATGGCACTCATGGCAAGCCTCGCGCTCGTGCTTGCCCTGAGCCCTCATGCCGCCTTTGCCGATGGATGCAACGTGAACCCGGTAAGCCAGGAGGACATCTTGGACTATGCCGAGCGAAATAACATCGACCTCGACGAGCTCACGAGCAAATCCGTCAGCTATTCCGTGCAGCCAGATGTCGACACTCCGCCGTATGCCGCCGGAAGCCTTTCGGACGAAACGCTCAACGACGCGCTCAAGGTCCTCAACTTTGTGCGCTACATCGCGGGCGTCCCAAGCAATGTCACGCTGAACGCCAGCTATAACAAACAGGCGCAGGCAGCAGCGCTCGTCAACAGCCTGAACGGAGCACTGTCGCACAGCCCGGCAAAGCCCGCCGGCATATCCGATGCCCTCTACGACCTTGGGTATGAAGGAGCCGGCAGTTCAAATATCGGAGCAGGCTACAAAAATCCCGCCGACTCGATCGTCCGGGGTTACCTGCGCGACGAGGATTCGGGCAATATCGACCGCGTAGGCCACCGTCGCTGGGTGCTCAATCCGCCCATGAAACAGGTGGGCTTTGGATATGCCCCGGGCAACGGGTGGAATTACACCGCCATGTACGCCTTCGACAGAACTGGCTCCTCAAGCTGCACGAACGTCGCTTGGCCCGCGCAGAACATGCCGGTCGAGCTCTTCCAGAACGACGATCCGTGGAGCCTGAACGTGGGCAGCGAGGTATCGGAAAGCAAAACGACCGTCACCCTCACCCGCCAGCGTGATGGCAAGGAATGGAAGTTTAGCAGCGGGTCAAAAGATGGCTACTTCCACGTCGACAACGGTTGGTACGGAATGGTCGGCGCCATCATCTTCAGGCCCAACGGTATTTCTTACAATCCGGGCGACAGCTTCACCGTGCGCATCACGGGAGCCACTTCTTCCCCCATTGAGTATCAGGTGAACTTCTTCAGCCTGGAGGGCGGGAGCTCGCAACCACCGGTAACGACCCCTGCGACCATCGACGGTCGCGACTCCTTTACCAAGACGTTTGGCGACGCGGACTTCAGCCTCAACCAGTCGATCTCCAGCGGCCAGACCCTGCGCTACTATACAAGCGATACGTCCGTCATCGGCCTATACGGTGATGAGGTCAGCGTCCGCGGCGCCGGCACGGCAACCATCACCGTAACGGCGCAGGCCAACGATCGGTATCCCGAAGCCACGAAAACCATCACCGTAACGGTCAAGAAAGCCGAGGCGACGGTCAGGGCGAACGACCTAACCATGCGTTCCGGCGAAAAAAAGCCAACGCTCACGGCCAGTGTCACCGGCGAGGTCAGCTCCGATCGAATCAACTACTCGCTGTCCTGCAACCCGAGCAACAAGGTCGGCACGTACCCCATCGTCGTAAAGCTTGGCAGCAATCCCAACTATGATGTGACCGCTATAAACGGCACGCTCACCGTCACCGCCGGCACCGGTCCAACCATCAACGGATCAAACTCCTACACCAGAACCTTCGGCGACGGCGATTTCAAGCTTGACGCCAAGGCAACCAACGGCTCGACCCTTACATACACATCCAGCAACCCATCTGTCGTCACCGTTTCGAGCATGGGCTATGTAACCGTGCATGGGGCGGGAACTGCAACGATTACGGCGAAGACGCAGGCGACCGATTCCGCCGCCAGCTCAAGCAAGACCATTTCGATCACCATCAGCAAGGCCAAGGCGACAGTCACCGCACAAGACAAAACCATGGGCGTGGGCGGCAAGATGCCCGAGCTCACCGCCACGGTCGCTGGCCAGCTTTCGAGCTATCCGGTGAAATACACCCTGTCTTGCGACGCCAACACCGCCGCCACGGGGATCTACACCATCAAGGTGAACCTCGGCTCCAACCCCAACTATGACGTGACCGCTGTCAACGGCACGCTCACCGTCACGGCCAAGAAGACGGCGTCCATCGCCGGCAGCAATTCGTTTACCAAGACGTTTGGCAACGCCGACTTCTCGCTCGGCGCCTCGATATCCAGCGGGCAGAAACTAACCTATAGCTCGAGCAACACGGACGTCGTCACCGTCTCGAGCAACGGCACGGTGAGTATCAAGGGGGCGGGCAACGCCACCATCACCATCACGGCGCAGGAAAGTGACACGCATGCAAAGGCGACCAAGCAGGTTGCCGTCACCGTCGCCAAGGCAAAGGCGACCATCACGGTAGACAACAAGACCATGAAGCCGGGCGACCAGCGTCCGCCGCTGACCGCAAAGGTCACCGGCGAGGTTGCGGGAAAGAAAATCGACTACAGTCTGTCGTGCGTCTGGAGCGGCACAGAGGGAACCTATCCCATCGAAGTGAAGCTCGGGGTCAATCCCGATTACGACGTGACCGTCGTGAACGGCACGCTCACCGTTTCCAAGAACGGCGCAGACAAACCTGAGCAGCCGGAAGATCCCGATACCCCCAGCACGCCGGTCACGGGCGGCTTCCCCGATGTCGACCCAACGGACTGGTACGCCACCGAGGAGGTTCTCGGCTACGTCCTCGAGCACGGGCTGATGCACGGCTACGACGACGGAACCTTCGGCCCGTATGTTTCCATCACGCGCGGCCAGGTGGCGTGCGTCCTGTGGAACATGGCCGGCTCGCCGAATGCAAACTCCGAGTCGTTCAGCGACGTGGACTACAGCCAGTACTACGGAGGCGCCATCCGTTGGGCACGCGCGCACGCGGTCATCAACGGATACGGCAACAACACCTTCGATCCCGAAAAGCCCGTCACGCGCGAAGAGCTGTGCGCCATGCTCGCAAACTATGCCAAGGAGATCGGCGGGGTCACCGTGGCCTCCAATGGTCAGGCGCTCGACACCATCAACGGGGCCAGCGAGGTCGCCGACTGGGCTCGGACCTCGGTCTCTTGGGCGGTCGACCAGGGCATCATCAGCGGAGAGGTTGACAACGGCGTCGCCTACGTCAACCCGAGCGGAGATGCCTGGCGCTGCGCCGCTGCCAAGATGTTCAGCGTCCTGCATCGCGACGTACTGCACCTCGGATAACCGGGAGGAGATGCGGGAGGTATAAGGTGCCCCGGCGGAAAATCATACCGCCGGGGCATTTTTATATGACTCTTCGCTAGATAAAAAAACGTGCGAAAAACCAACCGCCGAAAAGCCATCAAGGAACATCCAGATGACATGGGGCGTCAAATATACTGCTATGAGAGGAAAACGGAGCAACGCGGGCGAGCAGAATCGATAAAGGCGCAAGATGTCTTTTCGAATCGTATCGTCCGGAATTATGAATACCCGCGGTGACAAGGAGTGATCTGTTTGAAAGCAACGCCGATCGTAGTAGCAACCCTAACAGCCTGTTTGGCATCACCAACTATTGCCATGGCAGTAGAAGACGAACCGCAGGCGTCGCAAACCTCCCTCGTCTCGCAAAGCAATGGGATGACGGTAGAGGCAGTCGACGAGCTCGCCTCCCAATATAAACCGGAAGTGAACGACCGTGTGCTTTACAAGCTAAAGATCTCCGGCGATAAGGAGGACTTTAGCTATTCGATTGACATCCCCGGCTATCTCGAAGGCAGATCAATCACTATCTACATTGAGAATTCCGATGGAACGCGGGCCACTCTGATGCGTTCCGTGCCCAGCCCTGATTCCAACTCAGAAGTCTCAACCATCGAAATTAGTCAACCGGTACATGGCTCCCTGCTGCTAACGGTAGTCGTCGACATGTGGGATTTGAACAATATGCCGAGCAATAGCCTGGTCAACGGCATTTCCCCACTTACACTGAAAAGCCTCTACGATGGCTTCACACGAAACCACACCTATAGCCTTGCCTCAATCTCGGATGACAAAGCCCAGGTGGATATCGTGGCGGGCAGCAATCAGGCGCACGACGGAACCGCATCGGTCAAACCGGTCTCCATTCAAGATGGAGACTACATAGAATATCCCAGGAATTACGCTTTGCCCACGAATGGGGGCCTCCACCTTGGGTCATACCTTTTCTCATTCCGAGAAGTGCTTGAGGACGAATTTGAAAACCCAGCTGTCACCGGATTCAAGTTCCAGATCGATAAAACGTATGCCGGAATGAGGGCGACCGCGTACATTGGAGGGAGCACACTCGAATCGGATAATTTAAACTGGAGCAACGCGGTTCACAAGCTCATCGTCGGTCAAGACGGCACGTTCACCATCCCTTACGGCGACATTGTTCAATACACGGAAGATGGGACCGTAAATGCATTCGAGCTCAGAACGCTAACGAACAATGCCGAGCTGGAAGGTAGATGCGACGGGGTCATTGCAATCAATATTGAACCCGTCGAACGATTCCAGAGCGGTGCGACTGTCGATTTCTGCGGCCACGACTCAATTATTCGGACAACAGAGGGCGCTGAAATCTCCCTAGCCGATTCTGACTTCAATCTGGCTGTCGATTACTTCAGCGAATTGTCACCAGCTTTCATAGGCAATAAGGTAGAAGGGCTTATGGGTGGGTTCATCCTGAATACCGCGGTCTTCGGAGATGCGAGTTCTGGGAATATCGACTATAAGATCGATCTCGGTAAACAATACGCGAACCGAACTGCATCGGTCTATATAACTGATGACTATGTCGGATCCGTCAAGGAAATCAGGACATATAGAGCAGATGAAACGGGGGCCTTCACGTTTAGCGATAAGTTCACGGATATGGAGAAAGACCCTGGTAGCGACGGATATTACATGGGAACTTATCGCCGCTGTTTCGGGATAGCCGTCGAACCCGCCGGCACCGTCTCCATCGCCGGCGCCACGGTCTCCGAGATCCCCGACCAGACCTGGACCGGGTCGCCCGCAACACCCAGGCCCACCGTCGAGCTCGACGGGAAGGTCCTCACGGAGGGAACCGACTACGAGCTCTCCTACGAGGACAACGACGCGCCGGGCACCGCGTCGGTCACCATCACCGGCAAGGGCGCCTACTCCGGCAGCATCAGGGTCGAATTCGAGATCGTGGAGCGGGGCGGGGACCCGAGCGGCCCGATGGACCCCTCCGACCCCGACAAGCCTGACAATCCTTCCGACCCCAACGAGCCCGCGCCGTCCTTCCCGGACGTCCCCGAGGGGACCTGGTACCACGATGCCGTCACGAGGGCCGCGCAGCTCGGCGTCATGAACGGCTACTCGGGGAGCGGCCTGTTCGGCCCGCTCGACTGGCTCACCCGCGAGCAGGCAGCGGCGGTCATGTTCAACTACCTGGGCGAAGGGAACCTCGCCGCGCCGCCCGCCCCGCACAGGGACGTCCTGAACGACTGGTACACCGACGCGGTCAACTGGGCGGTGGCCGAGGGCGTCATGGGCGGGTACGCCGGGAGCGACCTGTTCGGGATCGGCCGGACCCTCACGCGTGAGGAGTTCTGCGCCGTCATCGCCAACGCTGCGGGCGCGGACCTGGACGCGGCCGACACGTCAGCCCTCGACCGGTTCGCCGACGGCAACTCCGTGTCCGGCTGGGCGCGCCCCGCGGTCGCATGGGCCGTCGAGGCCGGGATCATGAACGGCGTGGAGATGGAAGACGGCTCGCGCGAGCTGCAGGCCACCCGCGGCCTCGTCAGGGCGGAGATGGCCGCCATGACCGTGAGCGCCATCGATGCCGGCGTGCTCGGAAAATAGCTACAGCCGAATAGATCAAGCCATCGGGCCCCGGGAGTGAGTTCCGTTAACCGCTCTCGGGGCATATGTATGCATAGAGATCATCATAGGTCACTCGCTTAATTTGCGGGGAGAATCACTTTGCCGTCCTAATCCCACTTGAGAGCAAGCTTTATCGAGTTTGCAGTCATCCCAGACACCTCGAGGCAAAAATCATATGAGCTCGATCAAAGGATCCTTATGGCGCTTGTGAAGGTGCTATTGATAACGCGTTCTCACGTCCACCAACTCATGCCACCTGCCGTCAAAATGTTCACAGACGTTTTTTACGGCATCATCGTCCGACAAACCACGTGCCATCAACTTGCCTCTTCGAGTCAAAGCTCGCAGATACTCAAATCGAGACGAGGGACGCCGTCAAACCTTGTGCAGACATGTCTGTGCCAAGTTTGGCAATCAAGGCTCAAATCAGGACGAGCCTCACCGTGTTCCATCCCCTGCTTTTCCACGAACAATCTCTCTTGCCTCCTCAATCGTATAGCACCTTGAACTACCCATATCGCGCAGCTTACTGTGGATGAGCGCATGGCAGTTGGGGCAAACAGGAACAAGGTCCTTCTCCGGATCCGTTTGTGTCGAGCCCCTTTCAGAAAGCATCTCGCTAAGCGGTCGCAGGTGATGAACCTGAATAACCCCGGCAACACCCCAACTCTCCACAGGGTCGAAGCCACAGACAACACATCGTGTGCCCTTAAGCTCAAGGCAACGCTGTCGGGCCTCAGGGCTCCTGAGCTGCTCTTTGCGTAATGACTCTATAAGGCAGCTCGACTCCTCATAGGAATCCCTCGCCAGCTTCTCCGCGACAACGTCCTTAACGCCGGAAAAGACGCGACCAATCCCATAGAAATCGAGGATTCTCTGCCAATCACCACAAGCCCTGACTAAAGCAAGCTCCTTTGAGGCGAGCTCGTCATCGGAAAGCCCCGCATCCTCGGGGTGTCTGCTTCGGTGCATCGAGGCAAACCCTACGCCCGGCTTCATCCCTTGCTTCCGTACGACTATTACGGGCAAGCAAGGAAGCCCGAGTTCGTCGCAGGAAACCTGGTTCTGCCAAGAGGCGCATCGAAGGTTCTCCAAGGATCGGGCTCCGGTATCGAGAATCTTTTCACCATTCTCTTAGCGAGATCTCCATAGGTAATGGAGCTCGGAGACCTCTCTAACCAGGCGATTAGTGTGTCAACGACCATTGCATCAAAGCGCTCGTCACCGCTCGGGATAAATCCGCTCATATCGAATCTCCGAAATTCTTCGTGCAGAGCCCAGACGGACGAGCCCCTTTCTCATCATCGTCGCCAAAACTCAACGCTGTAGACCATTTCAACGATATGATACATTTTCGCAGTCTCAGAACAGAAAACCATTATCTTCACCATGCGCGTCGACGAACACCGCGCTTTCAAAAAGACCTTCGAACGTGCTGCGCAACCGGCGCGCGTCTCTCGGATTCTGCGCGCTGCACACCCGAGACCTTTGACCATAAGAATGGAAGATACGCTTCCCCAGTGTTCAATCCATTACTGAGCAATAGCCTGATTTGGCAACGCCAATCAGCTCGAATGACGTTGCCAAATCGGGCTATTGCTCAGAAGGATAAATGCGGGCAAGAATGACCAGACAGCGGGATGGGGAATAGGTTCGGGGGAGCAAAAACAGAAATCGGATTTCACCCCTAATTTGCCCCAGCCACCACTTTATCGCTCAACAGAAAAACAGGTCAGAAGCCAATATGACCTCTGACCTGCGATAATTCTGGTGCCCCCGGCCCGATTCGAACGGGCGACACCCGCTTTAGGAGAGCGGTGCTCTATCCCCTGAGCTACGGAGGCAAGTAGTACGATTCTAGCAGAACGGAAGCGCGCCCGCGCGAGACGGGCAACCTTCATCGATGCAGCACGGCTAGAGCAGTCGGTTCGACGCGTCTTTCCGGGCGCGGACGGCGAACACGGCTCCTACCAGCGCGAGGATCGCGAACACGAAGAAGACCGACATGAACGCCCCTGCGACGAGGAACAGGGCGGCGGCAGCGCCGTTCGCGATGGCCAGAATTGCGCACAGCACGGTGTAGGGCTTCAGCTTGCCGGGATTGTTGGCGCCGAGTGCACCGCTCACGCCGCCCACGAGGAACAGGATACTGCAGACTACCACGAGCACCGCACTCGCGCGCACGTAGACCTGGCCCTGCTCGAAGCCCTCGATAACAGGTGCGGTCATCCACTGGTACACGCCATAGACAATGCCGACGACGCCCATCGCCAGCATGATGAGCGAGATGATCTTGACGGTCTTGCACAGAGATGACATGGTTCCCCTTTCCGTTGTCGCATCGCCCCAGATTGTATCAGGGCGCAGACGCAAACGGAGCTAAGCCCTACACCGCGCGGTGGGCAGATTCCGGGTTCCCGAATGCGCACGGTGGGGAAACCGCACCACAAAGCCGCAGGAAAGCAGGGGTTATTATTTCTTGAAAATGAATTTGGTATCAATCCGAGAAATACGAACGGAAAACGGCCATATCTGACAAGCCTGTGACCTGCGGTTCTTTTGCTCAGCCGTTTCCAAAGGCCCCGGAAGGCGCCTCCAATCTGCCCTAAAGCGACCCTTCTTGCCCGCGAGTTGATACCAAATTCAAAACGAAGCGCCCACTCCCCTTGGTAAAACCTTTTATCAAAGTGCGGTTTTGCACGCGGACGAACACAACGCCCCCGCACCCAAAAAAAGCACCGCCCCGCGTGCGGCGAGCAACGCGGGGCGGCATCCAACATCTCTAGTCCCACGGATCCCGCTCGAACAGCGGCTCCGGATCCGGCCTACGGTCCGAGTAGGGATCGTAGCCGTCATCGTCCTCGTTCTCCGCACGGATGAACGGGTCCTTGGGATCGCGCCTCTTATCGTCCTTCTTGCGCGTATCGGTCTTCGGCATCATCGCGCCCCTTTCCTCATGGAGGGAATCCGCATGCCATTGTACCGTCGGAGCACGTTAATCCCAGTTGATGTAGACGATCGGCTTGATCAGGTCGCGCGGCTTCTCATCCATGACCTTGAACGCGTCCTCGATCTTGTCGAAGCCCTCGTACTTGTAGTTGAGCATCTTCCCAGGATGCACGCGGCCGGCGCGAATCACGTTCAGCAGCTGCTGGATGCGATATGCGCCGCCAGGGCAGAAGCCGCACTTCAGGGAAACATCAGACATGCCGAGACCCCACTGATAGGTCGGGATCTGGAACGAATCGGTCACGTCGTAGAAATTGATGGTGGAAACCGTGCCGCCCGGACGGGTAAGGGCGAGCGCCTGGTTCACGCTCGTCGCGCTGCCGCCGGCGATGATGCACGCATCGACCTGACCTTCCAGGGCGAGTATCTGCTCGACGACGTCGCCCTCCTTGTAGCTCACGATGTCGGTCGCACCGTATTCGCGCGCAAGCTCCGCGCAATTGGGACGCGTGCCGATGCCGATGATGCGGCCGGCACCGCGCAGCGTGGCGCCCGCGATGGCCATCAGGCCGACCGGGCCGATGCCGAACACCACGACCGAATCTCCGAACTTGATATCGGCGAGCTCCGCGCCGTAAAAGCCGGTCGACATCATATCGACCGTCATGAGGGCGTCTTCGACCGATACGTCCTCGGGCATGTGAACGAGGTTGGCATCGGCGTTGTTTACGGTGAAGAACTCGGCGAAGATGCCATCCTTGCTTCCGAGGAACTTGAAGCTCTGCATCAGCCCGAAATCGTGCGCATTGTTGGAATCGCGACGCTGTAGCTGCGGTGCCTCCCAGTCGGGCGTGCAGCAGGGAACCACCACGCGATCGCCCGGCTTGAAGCTGCGAACGAGCTCGCCCGCCTCGACGACCTCGCCCAGGGCCTCATGACCGAGGATGAGATTCTGCTTGGGTCCCGAGCCGCCGTGCATGGCATGCGTATCGCTGGAGCACGGAGCCACCGCGATCGGCCTCAAAAGCGCATCGAGCGGGCCGATCGTCGGCTTCTCCTTCTCCATCCAGCCAGGCTGGTTGACATCGATCATTCCGTAACCGCGCATGTCGGCCCCTTTCACGACGATGCGCCGTGCCCTCAGACCGGCGCATGCTTGCACATGGTTTCACCCTACCCGGCTTCTTTGCGACTATGCGAAGCGGCACGCCGTCGCGCTCATGGCGTCGGCAAATGGCCCGGCGAGGCGGGTATCCGGAGATCGAGGGTACGGTATAGGCACGCGGCTCCATCGAGAGTACGGCATAGGCACGTTTTGAGTCTGAAAACGTGCCTATGCCGTACTCTCGGCAAAGCAGCGTGCCTATGCCGTACTCTCGATTCGGGCGACGACATGAAACGCCCCCGGGCGGCACACAAGGCCGCCCGGGGGCGCAACGTCACCCATCTGTCCTGTCAAACCCTACGCTACCGGCTCGTCAGGAACCTCGTAGGTCGGGGTCGGGCCGGTGGCATCGGCGACGACGTAGAACGCGCCGTCGGTGTCCACATCGATCTGGATGGTGTCGCCCTCGCCCACACGGCCGTCGATGATGGCCTCGGCGATGGTGTCCACCACCTCGGTCTGGATGAGGCGCTTCAGCGGGCGGGCGCCAAAGACCGGATCGAGACCGCCCACCGCAAGCATCTGCTTGGCCGCCGGCGTGATCTCGAGCGTCATGCGCTCCTTGGCCAGACGGTTGCGAACGTCGGCGAGCTGGATGTCCACGATCTTGTCGATCTGGGCCATGCCGAGCGGATGGAACACGACGATGTCGTCGATACGGTTCAGGAACTCGGGTCTGAACGTCTGGCGCATCGCCTCGTCGACCTCGCGCTTCATGGCCTCATCGTCCTTGCCGGACAGCTCGGCGATCGCAGCGGAGCCCACGTTGGACGTCATGATGATGATCGTGTTCTTGAACGACACCTGACGCCCCTGGCCATCGGTCAGACGGCCGTCGTCGAGCACCTGCAGCAGGATGTTGAAGACATCGGGATGGGCCTTCTCCATCTCGTCGAGCAGGATCACGCTGTACGGACGCCTGCGCACGGCCTCGGTGAGCTGGCCGCCCTCGTCGTAGCCGACGTATCCGGGAGGCGCGCCGATCAGGCGCTGGACCGAGAACTTCTCCATGTACTCGGACATGTCGATGCGCACGAGCGCGCGCTCGTCGTCGAACAGGCAGGTCGCCAGCGCTTTGGCGAGCTCGGTCTTGCCGACGCCGGTGGGACCGAGGAAGAAGAAGCTGCCGATGGGCTTGTCGGGGTCCGCCAGGCCGGCACGGCTGCGGCGCACGGCCGCGGCGACGGCGGTGACGGCCTCGTCCTGCCCGATGACACGCTTGTGCAGCTCGCCCTCGAGATCGCGGAGCTTCTCCATCTCGCCCTGCATCATCTTGGACACCGGCACGCCCGTCCACGCGGACACGACCTCGGCGATCTCGTCCGAGGTGACCTGCTCCTGCAGGCCTCCTTCGGTCTTCTGCGCCTCGATCTCGGCCTCGCCGTCTTTGACCTGCTGTTCCAGGTTCGGAATGATCGAGAAGCGCAGCTCCGATGCGCGGGCGAGATCGCCGTCGCGCGTGGCGCGCTCCTCCTCGCTCTTGGCCTGGTCGAGCTGGCCCTTGAGATCCTGCACGCGGTCGATGGCGTTCTTCTGGTTGAGCCAGCCCGCCTTCTGGACGTTCAGCTTCTCCTGTACCTCGGCGATCTCCTGACGCAAGGCCTCCAGACGCTCCTTGGAAGCGTCGTCGGTCTCCTTCATGAGCGCCTGCTCCTCGATCTGCATCTGCGTGAGCTTGCGCTGCGTCTGGTCGATCTCGACCGGCATGGAATCGAGCTCCATGCGCAGACGGCTCGCCGCCTCATCCACCAGGTCGATGGCCTTGTCGGGCAGGAAGCGGTCGGCGATATAGCGATCGGAGAGGTCGGCGGCCGCCACGAGCGCGCCGTCGGTGATATGCACGCCGTGGAAAATCTCGTACTTCTCCTTCAGGCCGCGCAGGATGGAAATGGTGTCCTCCACGCTCGGCTCGCCCACCATGACCGTCTGGAAACGACGGGCGAGGGCCGCGTCCTTCTCGATGTACTTGCGGTACTCGTCGAGCGTGGTGGCGCCGATGGCGTGCAGGTCTCCACGGGCAAGCGCGGGCTTCAAGATGTTGCCCGCATCCATGGAGCCCTCAGTCGCGCCGGCGCCCACGATGGTGTGCAGCTCATCGATGAACAGGATGACCTTGCCCTGCGCCTTCTCGACCTCCTTCAGCACGGCCTTCAAGCGGTCCTCGAACTCGCCGCGGTACTTGGCGCCTGCCACCAGCGCGCTCATGTCGAGCTCGATGAGGTCGCGGTCGCGCAGCGTGCTGGGGACGTCGCCCGCCACGATGCGCTGGGCGATGCCCTCAACGATAGCGGTCTTGCCCACGCCGGGCTCGCCGATCAGCACGGGGTTGTTCTTGGTGCGACGGGAAAGCACCTGGATGGTGCGGCGAATCTCGTCGGTTCGGCCAATCACCGGGTCGAGCTTTCCGGCGCGCGCAAGGTCGCAGATGTTGCGGCCGTACTGCTCCAGCGCCTCGAACTGCGTCTTGTCCTCAGCGGTCTTGACGCGGTCGTCACCTCGGAGCTCCTGATAGACCTCCTCGATGCGCTCGGGCGTCACGCCGCCGCTCTTGAGCACACGTCCGGCCTCGCCTTTGTCCTCGGCGAGCGCCATCAGCAGGTGCTCGGTCACCACGAAGTTGTCCTGCATCTTGGTGGCGCGCTTCTCGGCGCGCTCGAGCGTGCGCACCAGGTCGCGCGAAAGCCCCATCTCGGCACCGTCGCCCGAGACCTTCGGCTGCCGGTCGATGGCCTCCTGCGCGGCGCGGGAGAGCTGTGCGGGATCGGCCCCGATGCGCTCGATGATGACCGAGATGTTGCGCTCACCACCCGTGAGCAGCGCGGCGAGCAGGTGGATGGGCTCCACGGCCCCCGCCTGCGCATCGCTCGCGATGCCCATGGCCGTCTGCAGCGCCTCGCGCGACGTCACGGCAAGCTTATCGATTCTCATATGCCTCACCTCTCTTGGGGTGTTGCCGCCCTGCGGGGCGGCATTCATCTGTTCGAAAGGTATTGTTACCGCTTTCGCGTCGCTCTATACAGAAATCTAAGTCTACATACATAAGATTTTCTTAGTGCGCAACTACCAATGGGCAGAGACAAAAGCATTTCGCATGAAACAGCGCCGGAAGAGAACCGGCCCGTAGGCAACGAGACGGCGCGCGCTCGACACAACGTGCCGGACGCGCACTAAAACAGCCAGGGCCCCTCGAAGGGTAATAAGCTACAGGCCGAAGTGATCCGCGATGATTCCCATGCGCTCGGACTGGGCCACCCCGAACGGGCAGCGGCTGTCGCAATGACCGCAGCCGATGCACTCGCCCGCATGGTGCTCGAGGTTGCGGTAGTGCTCCGCCGCGAGCTCATCGCCCACAAGGGCCAGATCGTAGTACTTGTTGACCAGGCCGATCTGGATGCCCGCCGGGCACGGCTGGCAGTGGTTGCAGTACACGCAGCGGGCCTCGCGCGACTGCGGCGCCATGTCGGCGAGCACGGAGTAGTCGCGCTCCTCGGGCGTCGCGTCGAGGTACGACAGCAGTTCGCGCAGGTCGGCCTCTCCGCGCACGCCGGGCAGCACCGTGAGCACGCCCGGCCGGTCGAGCGCGTACTGGATGCACTGCGTCCGCGTGAGCGCGCGACTGAACGGCGACTGCGCCGCGTCGAGCAGCTGGCCGCCCGCAAACGGCTTCATCACGCTCACGCCCACTCCGGCGCGCTCGAACTCCTGCAGCAGGGCCATGCGGTCCGACGCCTCGCCCCGCCCGTACTCGGACTCATCGGTGTAGTCGTACATGGGGTTCAGGCTGAACATGGCCAGATCGAAGGCACCGGTCGCAAGCAGGCGCCGGGCGATATGCGGATTGTGCGTCGAGAACGCCAGATGGCGAATGGTCCCGTCCACATGGCGCGCCTGCGCGTAGTCCCAGATGCCGCCGTTCATGACGCGGTCCAGGTCGGCATCCTCGTCGATGCAGTGGATGAAGCCGAAATCCGCGTAGTCGGTGCCGATCGTCGCCAGGCGCCGCTCGAACTCCGCGATGGCGGGAGCCGCCTCGGTCGTCCAGCCGTATGCCCCGCTGCCGTAGAGCGCACCGATGTGCACCTGGATGCGCACCCGCTCGCGATGACGGCCCAGAACGCGGCCCATCGCCTCGAAGGGCGCGGACTCGCTCGGAATGAAATCGAAATGGTTGACGCCTGCGTCGATAGCGGCATCGTAGGTGCGCTCGACCTCCGCAGCGTCGGCGTTGTGGATGCTCGCCGATCCCAAGCCGATCACGCTGATCTTCTCGCCGCCATGCGGCAACACGCGATATTCCATGGAAAGCTCCTCTGATCGATATACAGCGCGTCGTCATTATCGACCTTGAAGTGAACTTCAAGGCAACAGCCATGTTGCGCCGCGGCCGGCACGAGATGCTATGCCGCATCCCCCTCGCCTACATGAGCGCAACGCAGGCGGAAGACGGTGAACAGCACGCCGAGCGCCAGGCAGGGCAGCGTGCCGAGCACGGACAGCTGCGTGCCCCCTGCGGTGATGAGCGCGCCGCACACGCTCGTGCCCACCGTCGTGCCGAGATTCGTCGCCGTAAGGAACATGCCGTTGGCGAAGTCGGGGGCCTCGGGCGCGGAACGGCTCACCATATACTGGTCGGTCGTGTTGGCAACGCCCACGGCGACGCCAAGGGCGATAAGGACCGCCGAGGCGGCAATGAGCGCATTGCCCGCGAGGTAGAGCGCCACATACAGCACGGCAAGCGCAATCGGCCCCATGACCATGACCGCACGCGGAGAAACGCCGAGCGCACGGCCCGCCGCCATGTTGCCCACGATGTTCGCCAGGCCGTAGACGAGCAGACCGCCGCTTACGAGCGCCGCGCCCATACCGACCGCGCTGCCCAGATAGTCGGACAGGTAGCTGTAGAACCCGAACATGGCAGCGTTGATCGATGCCGCCGCGAGCAGCGAGGCGAGCACGACGGGCTTCTTCAAAATAGCGACCTGCCTGCCGTAGCTCATGGGCTTCTCCACCGGCATCGAGGGGACGAACGCGACCGTGAGCATGAGCGCCGCGACCGTCACGATGGCGAAAAACGCCATAGCGGCCGAAAGGTCGATCGAGCTCGCAAGCACGCCGGCAATGGGCGCCCCGACGACCATGCCCGCGGACACACCCACGAACACCTGCGCCGAATTCCTGGCGCGCTCCGCCGCCGTGTCTCCAGTCTGCTGCGCTACGGCCATTGCCATGGACACGTAGAGCGGATGGAACGCCGCCGGGATCACGCGAGCGGCGAGCAGCAGCTCGAAGGTGGGTGCAACCACCGAGAACAGATTGCACGCCGAGAAGACACCGAGCGCCAGCAGCATCACCGTCTTGCGGTTCATGCGCGAGAACAGCAACGGCATGGTGGGGCCGGCGATAGCGACGATGAGCGCGAACCCGCTCACAAGTATGCCGGCGTCGGGAACCGAGACGCCGAATCGCTCGGCCACGTACGGGATGACTCCCACGATGCCCATCTCGGTGTTCAGGATGCCGAACACGCCGAGCGTCAGGATGAGCACCAACAACCTGTTACTGATCCCTTTCACGTTGCCCGTTCACCTCCATGCGGTCACAAGCCGCACAATCGCCCAGTCCCTTCGCAATGAAAGGGTCTGACATGATGGATACTTATCGAAATGCGATGTGGCCCGCCGGTCGCTTCTCGCGTCAAGCGCGCTGTCGGCGACAGCAAGAAGGCCCGAAAAGACGGCGCGTTACCGACCGGCGGAGTCGAAAACGACCGTGCGCATATCACGCTGCCGCGAGCGGCCGCGCGCCGCCCCTACTCCCACGCCACGGTGACGGAACCGCTGCCGACCGCCTGCGCCAATCCCGACGGGTCGTCGATGCGGCCGATCCGCGTATAGCTGTAGCCGCTCGGGAACGTCTCGTAGAACAAGACGAGGCAGTCGCTGCCGAACAGCATGATATCGCCCGCCTGGATGGTACCCGGACGAGAAGAGCTCGTGGGCAGGTCCTCATCGAGGTAGCAGTACTTCTCGTTGCCGTTCAGCTCCGACATCGAAAGCGACAGCGGCAGCCGCTCCGCGAGCGCACGCGCCGCCTCGGTGTCCTCCAACGTCGCCGTATACGGCGTCCCGTTGATGGTAAGCGTGATGCTCTGCACTGTCCGATCCCCTTCCTCATTCACCGCGCCCGTCCGCTCGTCATCGTCGGCCGCAGACGCCGCGCGCTGCGATGTCGGCAGCGGCGCTTCAGATGCAGACCCCGTCGCGCGCTCCTGCACGGATCCGCAACCGCCCAGGGAGAGAGCGGCGAGTATGAACACGACCGCCAAGGCGGCACGGATCCTCATGGAGCCCCACATTGATGTCCGATGCATAGACGCAACCTCCTCTCCCCAGTATTCTGCAAGCACTCTGAAGGTATTTCAAATACCTATATGTCATAGTCTTATATGCTGAAACTGTATAGTTTTCCTGGGGATATGCCTTTCGCACCATTCCGTATTCATTGCGAGCAGACGACGCGGGGGCGACCCGCCCTGCCGAGAGGAAGGGCCGGTGGGCCGCGGCAGCGACACGCCGCAGGCGCCTAGGCCGCTACGCGCTTTCCCGCAAAAACCGTCGTGACGGATTCTGCGGGAACAGCTCGGACGTTTTGCATAACGGCCAATACAGCATGGCTTTCCACCTCGTGGTTTCTCGTTCTGCTCGGATTAGTAT
Source organism: Collinsella ihumii (assembly GCF_030385545.1). Classification (NCBI taxonomy): domain Bacteria; kingdom Bacillati; phylum Actinomycetota; class Coriobacteriia; order Coriobacteriales; family Coriobacteriaceae; genus Collinsella; species Collinsella ihumii. The sequence goes on from NZ_JAUEIQ010000002.1 coordinate 310,895, forward strand.
GCATATTTCATTCGAGCTTTCCGCAAAAACCGTCGTGACATCGAGCATGGGTTGAAACGAACCCGTCCCCGAACAACCCATCATGGCAATTAAAAAAGATCGCTATCGCTGCAAGGATTCCGCGGCCCCAGTCGTGTTCATGATGACGGGAAGAAAGCCGACTGCGGATGCAGGCGGCCTAGAGAACCTAGAGAAAGGATCATCATGAGCGCTTCGGGCAAACATACCTCCGTAACAGGCGCCATCGTGGCAATCGCGGCAGCGGCGATACTCGGCACTGGGCTTATCGCCGCCATGCCCGCGCACGCGGCGAGCACCGCGGACGCGACTTCGGAAACAAGTCTGACGAGCAGCCTTGCGGCAGGATCGGGCGTGAAGACTTCGCGTCCCTCCTACATCGATGCCGACAGCGACGGCATATGCGACAACTGCGCGAATTCGGCATGCCGCAACCAGCGCGATCTCTGCAACAATAGGGGCGGGGGACGTGCGCGCACAGGGCATCATCTGCACAAAAACGGATGCACCGGACAGCACCGCGCGCATGCCCATTGCTAGAAAGCGAGCGTGCGCGCATGCGGGCATCGTCCGATATAGAGCAGGCAGTCCGCGCCTACGGCGATGCCGTCTGGCGCGCCTGTCTGCTCTATCTGCGCCCCGCGGACGCCGAGGACGCGTTTCAGGACACATTTCTCAAATACGCCCTGCACGACGCCCCGTTCAACGATGACGGCCACGTCAAAGCATGGCTGCTTCGCGTCGCTATCAACACCTGCAAAGACGTCCTCAAGGCGGCGCGGAACAACAACGAATCGGTCGACGAGATGGCCGAGCAGGGACGCGAGGGGGAACTGGGGGCCGCAGACGACCGCGCGGCCCTCGAGCTTGCCGAAGTGCTCAGGGCACTCGACTCCTTGGGAGATCCGCCCAAAACGCAGCTGTACCTGGCCCTGTACGAAGGCTATACCGCGCGCGAGATCTCCCAGATGACCGGCATGCCGGTGGGCACCGTGTACTCATGGATCTCACGCGGGAAGAAGCGGCTGAGGGAGGCCCTATCATGACCGACAAGCTTGAACAGCGCGTTCGAGGGGCCTTCGACGGCGCGCATATACCCGCAGGACTCGCCGAGCGAACGCTCGCGCGCATTGAAGCCGAACGCACGCGCCAGGCGGATGCCGCCGACGGCGCAGGCAACGGAAGCGCGACGGAGGCCTCCTCTTTTCATATCGTGACGGGAGCCGCCGGGACCCACGCGCGCCCCCGGCGTCGCCGTGTCCCCCTCGTCGCCGCGCTCGCTGCCTGCCTGGTGCTCGCAACGCTCGGCATCGGCGGCGTGGCATGGGCCTCGCAACCCTACGCCTACGTGGCCATCGACGTGAACCCCTCGATCGAGCTCGGCATCAACCGCTTCGATCGCGTGGCGAGCACGCGTGCCTACAACGATGACGGCGAGCAGCTGCTCGCGGCTGCCCAAGTCGAGGGCATGCCGTATCAAGACGCGATGGATGCGCTGGAAGACGAGCTCCAGGCCTATATCGCCGACGGGGCCACGGTGCAGATGACCGTGACCTGCGACGACGAGGCGCAGGCGGCCGCACTCGAGACGGTCGGCACGCGCTGCCTCGACTCAGCAGGAACCGGGCAGGTGAGCTGCGCGCACGCGAGCGAAGAGGAGCACCATGAGGCCGAGCTCGCCGGCATGGGCATAGGCAAATACCGCGTCTGGCAGGAGCTCGTCGACAGCGGCGTCGACATCTCCGTGGACGAGGCGAGCACTATGACCATGCGCAAGCTGCTCGATTGCGCCGATGCGGAAGACGTCGACATCTCCTCCGCCGCAGGCGGATGCTCAGACGAGGGCCATCGGCACGGCGATTCGGAAGAGTCGCAAAGCGCCTACACCGCCGAGAGCGGCGCCGGCCATCACGGGGAGCGCCGCTGCGGAAGATGACGGCGGCGCGAGGAGGCGAGCGGGGCGAAAGGGCCGCGCCATCGCCCTCTTACGCCTCGGTGATATCGATGCCGAAAAACTCCTGGGAGAGCTCCGACAGCGTTCCGTTCTCGCGCAGGGTGGCGATCGCCTCGTTCATGGCCGCGAGCAGGCTCGCAGTCGCCTCCTCGCGACGCAGCGGGAACGCAACGTGCGTGGGCTCGTCGTTTTCCGCCGCGATCTTCAGGTCCGCATCGGGATGCTGGGCCATGTAGTCGTAAAAGACGACCTCGTCGTTCAGCGTCGCGTCGATGCGGCCCGCCTCGAGCAGCTCGATGGTCTGGTTGAAGTCGTCCACGCCCGTGTTGGTCGCACCGTTGGCTTCGGCAAGGATCGCATAGCTCGAGCCGAGCGTGTTGGCCGTCGTCTTACCCGCCAGGTCCTCCATGGACGCGATGTCCGAGTCTCCCCGCGTGATGACCACGATGGTGTTGTAGGCATACGGGTCGGTGAAATCGTATTTCTCCTCGCGCTCCTCGGTGACCGAGACGCCGTTGGCCATCGTGTCGTAGCGACCGGAATCCAGGCCCGCAAGCAGGCCGTCCCACTCGCCCTCGGCAAAGCTCGCCTCGACGCCGAGCTCGGCAGCTATGGCGCGCGCCACCTCGATGTCGAAGCCGGTCAGGTCGCCGTCCTCGTCATGGAACGTCCAGGGGCTCCACGTACCCTCGGTGGCGAACGTCATCTCTCCGCGCTCCGTGATCTGCTCGAGCAGGTCGCCGCCCTCAGACCCGGTGGAGCCGGAAGCGCCATCACCGCCGCCGCTGCAGCCTGCAAGGCCGAGCATCGAGACGCCGGTGACCATCGACAGGAAACTTCGACGGGAAACCTTGTTATCCAACATTGCTATCGATTCCTTTCCATTCAGGTTTGGCACCTTGCAGTGAGCCGAAAGGGCCGACGCGGCCATCGCAGCCGCGAGCGTCGCCCCTCAGCCCTCGCCGCCCACCGTACGCAGAAACGCGCGCACGCGGTCGTTATCCGGATGCTCGAAAAACTCGGCCGACGGGGCCGCGGCCACCACCGAACCGCCCTCCATGAAGACGACGCGGTCCGCCACGTTGCGGGCGAACCCCATCTCGTGGGTGACCACGAGCATGGTCATGCCGTCCTCGGCGAGCCGGCGCATGGACCCGAGCACCTCGATGGTCAGCTCGGGGTCGAGCGCGCTGGTGGGCTCATCGAAGTAGATGATCTCCGGATCGGTCGCCATGGCGCGCGCGATGGCGACGCGCTGCTGCTGACCGCCGGAGAGCTGGATCGGGTAGGCGTCGGCGCGGTCTCCCATGCCGACGCGCTCGAGACAGTCCCGCGCGATCTTTTCTGCCTGAGCCCGCGGCATCTTGCGGGCAACGATAAGGCCCTCGGTCACATTGCCCAAAACGGTGCGGTTGCGAAAGAGGTTGTAGTTCTGGAACACGAATGCGGTCTTCTTGCGCACGGCTGCGACCTCGCGCTTGGTCGCATGCGCCAAATCGAAGCGCTCGCCACCCAGCGCAAGCGTACCCGCATCTGCACGCTCGAGGAAGTTCGCGCAGCGCAAAAGCGTCGTCTTGCCGGAGCCGGACGGCCCCAGGATGGCGACGACCTCGCCGCGATGCACCGTCAGGTCGATGCCGTGCAGCACCTCGACATCGCCGAAGGATTTGCGCACACCCTCGAGCGCCAGCATCTCTTGAGCCATGGCCTATCCCCTCTCCATGCCGAACGACGCGAGCTTCTTCTCGCCAATGCCCTGCAACCACGTGAGAACCGTGGAGAACAGCAGGTAGATGGCTGCGACCTCCAAGTACAGAGGAAGCGCCTCGTAGGTGCGCGACACGATCTGCTGCGTGGCCATGAGCATCTCGAGCACCGTGATGTTCGCAGCGAGCGACGTGTCCTTCACGAGCGCGATGAGCTCGTTGGAAAGCGGCGGGAACGCCGAGCGCATCGCCTGCGGCAGCAGGATACGACGCATGATCTGCATGTAGCTCATGCCCACGCAATAGCCCGCTTCAAGCTGGCCGGACGGCACCGCCTCGAGCGCGCCGCGAATGGTCTCGGCCGAATAGGCGCCCGTGTTGATGGAGAACACGATGATGGCCGCCGGAAACGGATCGAGCACGATTCCGAAATCGGGTAGGCCGTAAAACACGACGTAGAGCTGCACGAGCAGCGGCGTGCCGCGGATGATCCAGATGTAGAAGCGCGCGATCTGCGTGAGCACGGGAACCTTCGCGTACTGCACGAGCGCCACGGCCATGGCGATCACCAGGGCGATGGCAAACGAGATGAGCGCCAACGGGATCGTCGCGGTCAAACCTGGAATCAGGATCCTGGAGAATGAATCTAAAAGGATTTCCGCCACGCGATCACTCACGGGAACCATCCTCCCCTTCTGCAGCCTTGCCCCAGGGCCGGCGAGGCGCGCATTCGCAGCTCACGCGATGCAGCATATGGTCGATGGCATCGATGCCCTTCTGAGAGGCATGCATCTCGTCGAGCAGGCGCTGGCGCTCTCCGAGCAGTACGCGCTTCGTCTCGCGCACGCGCCCCTCCTCGCACGAGCATTTTGCCTTGGCAGTCCGCTCGGCATCGCAATCGCAATCGCACAGGCACCGCTCAAGATCTTCGCTCAATTCACCCATGGTCACTCCTTTCTGGTAGCCATCATGGTATGACGCGCTGTCAGCTATGTAAAAGACCTATAAGGTATAGCTAGCTATAGGTAATTTGCATAGATGAAATCGTGGGGACTTGCCTCGTTGACAGAGCTTCAGCCCTCAACGTCCTCTATGCTCATTGCTCGAGTAAACGATCGCGCCCGTGGAAAGGACCTGCCCATGCATGCCGACGATGCCGAACTGATCGACCTGCTCGCCCGCCTCTCGAACGCCAAAGCCCCCTCGGGCTTTGAGGACGAGGTGGTCGATATCGTGCGCGCGTTCTGCGCCGACTGGGCGAACGTCGAGGTCAACAGCCTGCTTGACGTCATCATCACGCCGCATACCGTCGATGCGGACAAGCCGACGCTGCTGTTCGACGCCCATGGGGACGAAGTCGGCGGCATGGTGCAGGCGATCCATGCGGGCGGCACGATGAATTTCGTCGAGCTGGGCCATATCGCCCCCGGGACGCTCGCCGGCCAGGACGTCTTCGTGCGCACGGGCGCCAGCGCCTGGATCCGCGGCGTCGTCGGCGTCAAGCCGCCGCACTTCTGGACCGCCACCGAGCGCGCCGACGGCAAGGCGCCGCTTACGCTCGACGTCGGCGCGACCTCGAAGCAAGACGCCTTGGAGCGTTTCGGCGTGCGCATCGGCGAGCCGTTCGTGGCGGCAACGACGTTTTCATATGACGAGCAGCGCGACATCGCGATCGGCAAGGCCTTCGATTGCCGCGCGGGCGTGTGCGCCCTGCTGCTCGCGCTGCGAGAGCTCGCGCAGCGCGACGACCTGCCGGTCAACGTCATCGGCTGCATCTCGGCGCAGGAAGAGATGGGCGAGCGGGGCATCGGCGCCGCCGTGCGCGCAATCGAGCCCGCTGCCGCGTTCGTGTTTGAAGGATGCCCGGCAGACGACACGTTCACGCCCGCCGACGAGATCCAGACCGCGTTGCGAAAAGGACCGATGTTCCGCTACTTCGATCGCTGCATGATCACGCATCCGCGTTTTCAGCGATATGTGCTCAGAGTCGCCCAGTCCCGCGGCCTGCCCGCGCAGACCTCCGTGCGCACCGGCGGCGGAACCAACGGAGGCGTCATCCATCAGCTCGATATCCCCTGCGTGGTCGCCGGCGTCCCCTGCCGCTACATCCACGCAGGCGCCTCCATCTGCGCGCCGCAAGACATCCGCGCGGCGGCGGACATCGCGATAGCCGTCGCAGAGGACTTCTCGCCGAGCGCCATCTCCTACTAAGATCCGTTAGGAAAGCGCTGAATTAAGGCCTTCAAGCCCCGCAGGGCGAGACGGGCGATCGCAGCGCATCGTGAAGCGGGCCCCTCGAGCAAGGCTCGGCCACCGCTTCTACCGGGCCACCCGCTAACGGTACCCAGTAACTGTACCCAGAACTGAGAGAGAGGGCCCCTTGGAAGGCCCTCTCTCTCAGTTCTGGGTACAGTTACTGGGTACCGTTGCCGGGCAGTCCCGTGGTCTCACCGATGACCGAAACGTACAGCCTCACTGACCCTTGAGCCGCTTACGAGATCTTCCTCCTTCGAATCAAGGCGATACCGGACACCGCTGCCAGAGCACCGGCGCCGCCGAGAGCGGCTATCGCCGCCACCGATTCGTCACCCGTCTGGGCGAGGCGCTCGCGCACGTCGTCGTCAGACGGCTTTGCCTCATCGGAGGGCTTGGCGGGATCGCCCTGCTTATCGGGCGTTTCCGCCAGCAGGGCGGCACGCGCGATGGTCTCCACGTAGCCTCCGGCGGGAATCGTCAGATAGATCGTTCCGCCGCTTGCCGTCGCCGTATACGTGTAGGTGTAACCGTCATCTCCGTACAGCGTCGCTTCGACTTTCTTGCCGTCATACGCATCGGTCCCAAGAGGGATACGGGCGCTCATGCCCTCGATCGGGATGCCGACCACGGTGTGCTCGGACCCCGTTGCGAGCGTTACGAACACGCCGGCGACAGCGCGATCATCGCGACCGAGCTTTCCGACTGGGAACCCCTGGGACCCCGTCATGACATCTGCCGTCACGTCGACTCCGGAGGGAACGCCCTCGACGACGATGCCCGCGGCCGCATTCTCGTAGGTCCACCGGTCCCCGCAGCCGATCGGAACGACCGTGAACACGGCCGTCTTGCTCTCCACGCCATCGAACGCGCGCGTTGTCGCGGTGATGGTCGCCGCGCCGTCACCCACCGCCGTGACCTTGCCGTCAGCGTCAACCGTCGCGACGGAGGTATTGGAGGAGGACCACGTCACCGCCACCGCGGACTCGGCGGGCGTGAACACCGGTTTGAGCGCAAGGGGGCTGCCCGGGAGCATGTGGACGATGTCGCGCCCGACATTCGCCTCTGCGCGCTCGATCTTGATGTCCTCGATCGCGGGCTTTGTCGCGATGGACTCCCGATAGCCCGCATTCGCCCTCATGAGCTCGGAGGTCGCCGCGTCGACTGTATCCTGCGTCAGCACGGAAAGCTCCTTGGCCGCAACGGCTTTCGCCGCGTCCACGGCTGCAGCCAGCGAATTCGCTGCCTCCTGCGTCACCCAGCGCGCGCCGGGCGCCGCATCGAGCGCCTGTGCCACCGTCACGACGCCGTCATCCGCCTTGGCGGCAGCATCGAGCTCGCTCTCGAGCGCCTCGAGAGACACCTCCGCCACGCTGCAGGCGGCCTCGAACACACGCTGCGCCTCGGCCAGCGCGTCGCGCGCCGCCGCGATCTCATCGCTCGTCGCGTCCCCGGCACCATATACGGCGCGCGCATCCGCGATCGCCGCATCAAACGCGGCCGCATCGGCAGACGCTGCCCATGTGCCGCCGTGAAGCACGTCGCGCCCGTGCTCGGAAACCGTCACCTCGGCACGCACGGCGTCGGCCGCCGCGAGCTCCTCTTCCAGCGCCCCGCGGTCGACCTGGACGGTCATCGGCATCTCGGCCACATCGTGACGGAGCTCTCTGACCTGCTGACGAAACACCTCGACGTCTTCTTCGCTCGCACGGATCTTCAGCTGCGCCTCGATGGCATCGAGCAGATTCGATATCTGGTCGAACTGATCGCGCGTCACGTAGCGCGTCCCATCGGCCGCCTCGCCCAGCTCCGCGTCGTCGAGTACAGCCAGCTCGGCAAGCTCGGCGCGGGCGGCATCCAGCTCCTCCGCGAGCAGAACCTTGGCGTCGACGCTTCCGATAACTTCGTACTGCCCGCACACCGTCGCGGCGGGCACCCCGTTCAACGTGAACCCGTCCCCGTCGAAGGCGATCTCGACGTGCGCGCCGAGCAGAAGGCCCACCCCGTCGAACGACAGGGGCGCCGCAACCTCGATGCCCGTCCCGCCATCGGGGTAGAACATGATGGTCACCGCATCGCCCGTCGCTCCATCGGGCACGGGAAAATACAGGTCCGCGCCGGCGGGGCCAGAGCTAGCGGCCCCTTCATCGGTCGGAACGCTGTAGCTGAGGGTGCCGACGAATTGGATCGTCTCGCCCTCGCCGAGCGCCTCGGTGAGGGCCTGGTCGAGTGCCTGCACCTCGGCTGCGAGATCAAGGCCGTCAAACGACTCGACCAGCCACCCCGAGCCGTCGACATCGACGGTCGTCGGGGAGCCGTCCACGACGTAGATACGCGCATGCGCGCTCACCGTCCCGTCCAGCTCCGAGGTCGCGGTCAGCACCGCCATGCCCGGCGCATGCAAAACAAGGCCATTGGAGACCGAGGCTACCGTCTCATCGGACGATGTCCACGTCACGGCGTCCGAGGCCCCTTCGGGCTCAACCGACACTGCGGGCAAATCGACGGTTGCGCCGGCACCGTCTGCCGGCAGGCAGTACACCGCATCCCCCACCGACGTCAGGCTGTCGGGAGATACGGGCCGCACCGTTATCGCGGTCGGGGAAGTCTGCGCAGCGGGCTGCGTCTCTTGCGCCTGCACGACCTGATCAGACGCCAGACCCGCCTCGACGAACTCCTCGTCGCCAACGATATCGGATGCTCCTGCCGCGTCGGCAGGCCCGCTGCCCTCCATCATGCCCGCCTCATCGACGACGTGCTCAGGCTGCAGCACGGATTCCGTTTGCCCCGGGGAAGCGACCCCGTCGGCCGCGGACTCATCCGCGCGCACCGGACAGGGGATCATGAACACCGCAATCAACGCAACGGTCAGCAACATGACAAGGGGCTTTGAAGTGGTCATCCTCTTCATGGTTCGACCCTCCTCCCGTGCGTTGTGGCTCCATATTCTGCGGTCGGCAGGCTCATGGTTCTTATTGCCGCCCATAGCAACATGGCAAAGAAAAACGCCGGCAAATCGCTGAGCGCGCGATTTTTGCCGGCGATAGGAACACGTCTGGAAAGCAGGTGGAATAAGAGGGAACCACCCCCTTGTGAAACGCCGATCACGCGCCTTCGCGGCGGGCGGCGATATCCTTCACGCGCTGGTACTGGCGCATGATGTAATCGAAGTTCTCCACGCGATGGGGCACGGTGCAGGCCGAGCAGTCCTTGATGTCTCCGTGCTCGCCCACGTAGCGGAAATTGCCGCCGCAGGTATCTCCCAAGCAGTACAGCGGGCAATAGCAGAACAGGCAGTTGAGCTGCTCCGCAGGCATGTCGTGGCACGGGTAGAACTCGCACAACGCATGGTTGAAGAACTTGTAGTGCTCAGTTTCGGGATGGTCCACGGCACACCTCCTGATCGGACGCGCCCATCGTAGCAGACAATGCTCGCAGCAGGGCCGGTACGTTTCCATCCCAAAACGTACCGGCCCCGGGCCATCTCCCCTACGCGGGGTAGGACGCGTCGTCGACCGGCTCGAGCCACTCGTTGCTGCAGTTCTCGCCCGGCGCCTCGAAGGCGATATGGGAGAACCAGGAGTCGCGCGCCGCGCCGTGCCAATGCTTCACGCCGGCAGGAATGACGACGACGGTACCCGGGGTAAGCTCCTGAGGCTCGGAGCCCCATTCCTGATACCAGCCGCGGCCGTCGGTGCAGATGAGAATCTGGCCGCCGCCCTTGTCGGCATGATGGATATGCCAGTTGTTGCGGCACCCCGGCTCGAAGGTCACATTCGCCAGGCCGACTCCGCACTCAGCCGCATTCGTCAGCGGATTGAGATACGAGTTGCCGATGAAATACTGCGCGAACGCGTCGTTGGGGTTGCCCATGCCGAACATGGGGGTGAAATCTGCGGTTGCCATATGCTCCTCCTTAATCGATGATGCGGGCAGCCCGCATCCGGCAAGGCGGCCCGACGTATACCAACGTTGCTGCCGCCCCTACTTGCGGGCTGGGTCCGTCGTGCCCGCGAGCGGTTTTTCGCCCGGGCGACCCAGCGGCCCCACAAGCTCGTGGGCGGCATAGGGCTCTTCCATATACGCGACCTCGTCGGCCATGAGCTCCACATCGAGCGCCGCCACGGCATCGTCCACCCGCTCGGGGCGCGAGCAACCCACGATGGGCGCCTCCACGCCGCGCGCCCAGTGCCAGGCAAGGGCGATATGCGCCATGGGCACCTCGTGACGTGCCGCCACCTCGGCGACACGCTCAACGATACGCATGTCGTTGTCGCGCGCGGCATCGTACTTGTTGCGCATGGTGGCATCGGTGGCGCTGCGCACGGAATCGGAATCCCAGGTGGAGCGGCACAGGTGCCCCGAAGCCAACGGGCTGTAAGGCGTGAGCGCCATGTCGAACTGGCGGCAGACGGGGACCATCTCGCGCTCGTCCTCACGATACAGCAGGTTATAGTGGCACTGCATGCTGGTAAACGGCGTCCAGCCGTTTTTCAGCGCCACCTCCTGCATGGTATGCAGCTGGTAGGCGTACATCTCGCTCGCGCCCAGTGCGCGCACTTTGCCGGCGCGAACGAGCGCATCGAGCGCCTCCATGGTCTCCTCGACCGGCGTGTCGTAATCGAAGCGATGGATGATGTAGAGGTCGAGGTAGTCGGTCCCCAGCCGAGAGAGCGTGCCGTCGATCTCGCGCTCGATCGCCGCGGGCGACAGACGTCCCTCGTTGAAGTAGACCTTGCTCGCAAGCACGACCCGATCGCGCGCAACGCCCAGGTCGCGCAGGGCACGACCGATGAACTCCTCACTCGTGCCGCGTGCGTAGCAGTTGGCGGTGTCGATGAAGTTGATGCCCGCATCGAGAGCGCGACCGATGACCGCACGCGTCTCTTCCGGGCCGATCGTCCATTGATGGAAATCCGCGGACGGCTCGCCGAAGCTCATTCCGCCCAGACAGATACGGGACACCTTGATGCCCGAGTGCCCCAACGTCGCATAGCGCATGCGAATCGCTCCTTCCAAAACCGAACGCACTTCCGCCAAACGGACGCTACTTCGCCGCCGCGTCGATGCAGGCAAGCGCGTTCAGGCTGCGGGGATAGCCGATGAACGGCAGGATCTGGTGAACCACGGCGTACATGAACGCACGGTCGTTGCCCATGTTGAAGTTGCCGGCGGCGTGCGCAGTCGCCTGGGGGTCGCAGCCGCCCTGGGCCACCAGATAGCAGAAGGTGACCATCTCGCGCTCGGCAAGCGTGAGGCCGTGACGGGTGTAGTAGTCGCCGAAGCAGTTCGCCGCGAGCCAGCGGTTGACCGTCGCGCGCTCGGCGGGGCCGTTGGCCCATGTCTCGCGCATGCCCTCGCCGAAAGCCTCGATCTGCACGTCGTTGCCGGCGGCCAGGCGCGTCTCGGGCGTCACGGTCGCCTGCCCCTCGAGCGGCAGCGCGACACCGGCAGCCTCGAGTGCATCGTTCATCGCGCCCACAAACGGCATGACGCGGCCGAATCCCAGATAGTCGGTCGCCTGGTACACGACCTCCTTGAGCTCGACCGGGGTCACGCCGGCACGAAGCGCCTCGGGCACCACGGCGCCGAACGCATCGATGCCCTGACAGCCCAGAAGCGCCGCCACGATTGCCAGATAGCGCGTGCGAGCCGGGAGGGACTGGGCCTCGTCGCCTGCCGCCTCGGCCAAAAACGCCTCGACGATCCCCGCGTATTCAGGGTCTGTCGCCTTGAATCCATCAGTGATAGCCATGCTTTCCTCTCTCTCCTTCTGCAGGGCGAACCGCATCCGCCCCATCTTGTACATAAGAACCGTACTCCTTGGAGTTGACTCCAAGTCAATATACGAGCGCCTCAAACAGGCACTCTGAGCTGGTGTCGCGAGAGGCCGAACGGAAAAACGGCATCCCATCAGCAGCCGTCAGCACAAACGGCAAGAGGACGGCTACAGAGACAGGCCGAGCGAATAAGCCTCAAGCGGGTACTTCGTCGCGCGCGTCATGGACGGCGTGCCGCAACCGGCGCCGAGCACCATGCCGCGATCTTCCATATCGAGGTAGCGCACGATGGTCCGATAGTGCGCTTCAAGCGCCTCGAAGGTCCAGCCGTCCGCGTTCCACGCAACGGTCAGCAAAGCCGCCTTGAGATGCTTGCCGGTGATTGCGGAATTCTCGGAGCAGAACCGATCGATAACCGCTTTGAGCTGCGCTGTCATGCCGTAGTAGTACAACGGCGTAGCAAACACGACCATATCTGCACCGAGGATCTTGTCCAAGATGGACGCCATGGCGTCGCGCTGGACGCATGGGCGGGCACCGTAGCCGCACGCGACGCAGCCCGCGCAGGGCCGCACGTCCTCGTGCGCCACGTCGATGCGCTCCACCGTATGCCCCGCTTCGCGCGCACCGCGCGAAAACTCCTCGGCAACAAGCGCCGTCGAACCGTTCCGGTTCGGACTTCCCTGAAGCACGACGATATTCATGCACCTACCTCCTTGAACATAGAAATACCGGCCGGGCCATCCGCCATGGGGGCAGATGGCGCGGCCCGCGGACATCGCGACGGGCGAGCGGGCCCTACTGACGGATGAAGGCGGCGTCGCGATCGGGCAGCCCGTCCTCATCGGTGACGTAGCGCTCGGCCACCATATGCAGGTCGTACTTGTCGCGCAGCTCGGCGATCTTCGCCATCATCGGCGAGGCATGATGCGCGTCGAGCGCGTCCTGGTCACGCCATGCATCGATGAGCAGGACGGTCTCGGGGTCGTCCAACGGCTGGAAATAGCGATAGCGGACGTTGCCCTCCTCCGCGCGAATCGCGTCGGCGGTGCCGGACTCCTCCATCTCCTGGGCGAACGCGCGCGCCGCCCCGTCCTTGCCCGTGTAATACAGGTTCACCGTGATTGCCATGTTGTCCTCCTATCCGTCGTGCCACGCACCTTCTTGACGTCTGCCGGCCCACGCTGCTGGGAAAAACGCCCCGCAGCGAAGACGCATGTAAAGCAAGTCCGGAGCCGCCTACAGGCCTAGGCCGTCGACCCAGTCGGCCACATCGAAAGTGGGGGCAGAGCCCGAGAAACGCGACCCTTCGCGCCAATCGCCCGCACCGGCCAACTCGGCCAACGCCTCGCCACTGCCACCGACTCCCGAGCTCGCCGAGGTGCAAAACGGAACCACGACCTTGCCTGAAAAATCGTTGGCCTCCACGAAGGTGCGCAGCGGCCACGCGGCCTCACCCCACCAGATGGGATAACCCAAAAACACAATATCGTAATCGGCAAAACCATCGGGGATATCTTGGGAAAGCTCAGGGCGTGCATCCGAGGCGCGCTCCTGGCTCACGCGGCTTCCATCGTCGTTGTAATTGAGATCGGCATCTGCATAAGGCTGAGCAGGACTGATCTCGAAGGTGCCTGCACCCAGATGCTCGGCAACGGCGCTCGCTATGCCGGCGGTGTTGCCCGTTGCCGAGAAATACGCCACCAACACAGAGCCGGCAGACCCGGCCGACGCCCGGTCGACGCCAGACGAAGCGCCGTCTGATGCGGCGGAACCGCTACCAGACGGCTCGTCGCCATTGGCGCCCGCCTCCACCTCGCCGCACGCGGACAGCAGTCCGCCCAGCGGAAGCAGGGCGGCAACTGCACCGGCGCGCCTCAGCAGCACCCGGCGCTCGACCGGCGAATCAACATCGAACAAGGTCATCTCCATTCTCTCGAAAAACGGACGAATCGACTGTCAAGAGACCTGCCTACACCTGCGCTGCGGCCCAAGCGGCGATATCGCCGCTGTTGAGCAGACGGCCGGGCTTCCACGTTGCCGAAGGGCAGTGCTTAGCAAGGCTCTTCTCGGCACCGGAGATGCCGCTGCCGCCCGAGGTGGCGAAGGGGATCATCGTCTTACCCGCAAAATCGTACGCATCCAAGAAGGTGTCGACGATGCGCGGCTCCACATACCACCAGACGGGGAAGCCCACGAACACCGTGTCGTAGGAGGCCATATCCGCAACACCTCCCGCAATCGCGGGACGGCCCGAAGGATCGTTCATCTCCACCGAGCTGCGACTACCCTTGTCGCGCCAGTCCAGATCGGCCGCCGTATAGGGCTCCGCGGGCTCGATTCGGTACAGGTCGGCGCCCGTCGCCTCCGCGACCTTGCGCGCCACGCGCTCCGTCACCCCGCTCGCCGAGAAATATGCCACCAGTGTTTTTACCATGATCTTCTCTCCCCTCCATCGCATAGGCCGCCCGCACCGCCGGGCTCCCCTGCCGTTACTGAGCGTGACCCGCATACGGGCCACGATGTCATCACATTCGATAGACCTACAGGCTCTCACGGAAGATGCGGACGATCTCATCGCGCGTGAGGACGTGGTAGCCGCCCTGCATGACCAGCGTGCTGTCCGCAAGGCCCTCGATCATGTCCTCGGTGGCGCCGAGCTCGGAGATGCTCATCACGCAGCCGATCTCGCGCATCCACGCCTCCATGGCATCCAGGCCGGCCGCGGCGAGCTCCTCGCCGCTTTTGCCCTCGGGCGACACACCCCACACGTTCGTCGCGAAGCGCGCGAACTTGGCCACCCCATAGGGCATAATCAGGCGGTAGTACGGCAGCGCGACGGCGGCAAGGGTCATGCCGTGCGTGGCGTCGGTGTGCGCGCCCACCGCCTGGCCGAGCATGTGGACCTCCCAGTCCGTGGTCTTACCGCACGCGACGAGCGTGTTGAGCGCCCACGTGGCGCACCACATGATGTTCGAGCGCGCCTCGTAGTCATGCGGGTTCTTCACGGCAACGCGGCTCGCATGGATGAGCGAGCGCATGAGGCCTTCAGACAGGTAGTCGCTCGTGCTGTCGTCGGTGCCCGAGAAATACTGCTCGGTGATGTGGTTCATGATGTCGAAGATGCCCGCGACCATCTGATAGGCCGGCAGGGTGTACGTGAACTCCGGGTTCAGCACGGCGAACTTGGGGAACACGTCGGGATTGGCGAAGACGTGCCCGACCTTCATCTTGGTCTCATGGTTGGTGATAACCGACCCGCAGTTCATCTCGGAGCCGGTGCCGACCATGGTGAGCACCGAGCCGACGGGCACGACATCACAGGTCGGCTCCTCGAAGTCGACCCAGTACTTCTGCCATGGGTCGACGTCTTCGGGCAGATTCACCGACACCGCGACACCCTTGGCATAGTCGATGCACGAACCGCCGCCCACCGCGAGGATGAAGTCGACATGGTTGTCGCGCGCGATCTTGATGCCCTCGTTCAGCTTCTCGACCGTAGGGTTGGGCATGACGCCGGCATCCTCCACCACCGTCTTGCCCGCAGCCTCAAGCGCTTTGACAACCTGGTCGTAGATTCCGTTCTTCTTGATGGAGCCGCCGCCGTAGACGAGCTGGACCACCGGGCCGTAGGCGCGCAGCTCGTCGGTGAGCATGTTCATGGCGTCCGTGCCGAAGATGAGCTTGACGGGATTGTGGAACGTGAAATTACCAAGCATGGCGAATCCTTCCGTCGATGAAGCCAAAGCAACACGCTGTTTCTGATTGGCTCAACTATAACTAACACTGTGTTTCTTATTTTCATAATGACACAACGTCACGTTATCTCCATAGGAGAGAAGGAGTCATTTTGTTGCGTATGGTATAGTTCTGAACAAACGTGTTACAGGAGACGACCATGGGATCATTTGTGCGCGCGAGAAGCGACGAACAGAAGGCGCAGCGATTTGCGGAAATCAAGGCGGCGGCGAAGCGCCAGTTCGCGCAGCGCCCCTATCACGAAATCACGCTGACCACCATTGCCGAGGAGCTCGACTGGTCGCGAGCCAACATCTATAAGTACGCGAGCACCAAAGAGGAGATCTTCCTCGCGCTCGACGCCGACGAATGTCACGCGTACTTTCAAGCGCTGCTCGCCGCGCTTCCGGAAGGATGCGGCTTTGGTGCCGACATCGTAGCCGAGATATGGGCGGGCATCGCCAGCGCCCACCAGGACTATTTCCGCCTCGGCGAGATCCTGGCGGGCATCATCGAGATCAACGTGAGCCTCGAGCGGCTTGTCGCGTTCAAGCGCGGCTACTATGCCGACATGAACGCATTCGCCGACCGGCTTGCCAGCATCCTCGAGCTCGACCGCGCGCGCATGGAGGACCTCATCACCACCGTCTACTTCCACGGCGTCGGATACGTGAGCGTCTGCTTCCGAAGCCCCCTCATGGCGGCGGCCCTCGCCGAACTGGGCATCGAGCGCCATGAGGTCGACTTCCAGCGAACCATGCGCGACTTCATCGCCATGTGCCTCGCGGCGCGGTAGCGCGCACCTTCGCACCAGCTCGGCCGACGCGCCCCGATGCCGACAGGACCGCAACGAACGAAAGGGCCCCATGGAACTTCGCCCGCTCCAGTATTTCTTGATGATCGCCCGCGAAGGCACTATTTCGGGCGCCGCGACCGTGTTGCACATCTCGCAACCGTCGCTATCGCGCCAGATGCAGGAACTCGAGCACGAGCTCGGCTGCAAGCTGTTCGAACGCGGCAGCCGCCGTATCGAGCTCACCGAGGCCGGCATGCGGCTGCGCCGTCGCGCTGAGGAGATCGTCGATCTGGTCGGGCGCACGGAGGCCGAGTTCCTCATATCGGCTGACACGCTTGCCGGCGAGGTGCGCATCGGCGGCGGTGAGACGCAGGCCATGGGGCTTGTCGCCGACGCGGTCGCGGAACTGCAGGAGACCTATCCGCTTTTGCGTTTTTCCCTCTACAGCGGCAACGCCGAGGATGTCAGCGAGCGGCTGGATACCGGCCGGCTCGACTTCGGCGTCTTCATCGGGCACACCGATCTGTCGCGCTACGAGGTCATCGAGCTTCCCGCGCAAGACACCTGGGGCGTTTTCATGCGCGCCGATGACCCGCTGGCGCAAAAGCGCGCGATACGCGCAGAGGACCTCATCGACCGGCCGCTCATATTCTCACGGCAGGCGAGCCGCGAGATGCGCAGCTGGTTCAAGCATGATTTTGCCGAACTGGATATCGTGGCGACCTACAACCTGCTTTTCAATGCCGCCCTGCTGGCAAGGCGCGGCGTGGGCTACGTCGTGAGCCTCGAGGGCATCGTCGACACCTCTCTCGACAGCGGCCTGGCGTTCAGACCGCTCGAACCGGCCATTCACGCCGAAGTCACCATCGCATGGAAGCGCTACCAGGAGTTCTCGCCGGCAGCCAGCGTTTTTCTGGATAAGATTCGGGAGCTATGGGGATAACCCTGAAATTCTAGGGACAGTCCCTGAAATTTCATTCCGATGGTGAAATTTCAGGGACTGTCCCTAGAATTTCAGGCAACGCACCTACAGGTCGCCGCCCCCGAGCAGGCCTCGAAGAACCTGATGCGGATCGGCCGACCCGTCCCGCGGGGCGAGCGCAGTGATCTTCTTCTGCATCTTAAACTCGTGGACCTCTTCCTCGAGCTTGCGCACGCGAGCGCGGAGCTTCTCCATCTCGCGCTCGCGCTCCTCCGCGCGCTCCTTCATGTCGAGGATGCGCACCACGCCAGCGAGGTTGATGCCCTCGTCGGTCAGCTGGTTGATGAGCTCCAGGCGCTCGATGTCCGCGCGCGAATACAGGCGCGTGTTGCCGCCCGAGCGCTGCGGATTCACCAGCCCCTTGGACTCGTATACGCGCAGGGTCTGGGGATGCATGCCCGTGAGCTCTGCGGCAACCGAAATCATATAGAGCGGTTTATTGCGTGCATCATCAGCCATATCAATCCCCAGACCTTCATGCACCGGAAGGGCGCGCGGCCCTTCCGGTGCCGGATAATCACCTACATCTTAGCGCGGTAGCGGTTCACGTCCGCGCGATAATCGCGCCGGTCGGCGTCGCGCAGCTTCTCGAGTGCGGACTTCTCGTCTCCCGACAGGCTCGTCGGCACCTGAACGGCGACCTTGACCAGCAGAGCACCCGTGCGGCCGCGATGCTTCACATCGGGTGCGCCCATGTCCTTGAAGCGGAACGTCTTGCCGCTTTGCGTGCCCGCCGGCACCTTGAGGCGCACGGTGGCACCGCCGGGCGTCGGCACGTCCACGGCGCAACCGAGCGCGGCCTCGTAGACCGAGATCGGCAGCTCCATGGTGACATCGGCTCCCTTGCGCTTGAACAGCGGGTGCTCGGCGACATTGGTGGTGACCACCAGGTCGCCGCGCTCGCCGCCGTTGACGCCGTACTCGCCGCGCCGCTTATAGCGCAGCTTGCCGCCATCGACCGCTCCGGCGGGGACGCTGACCGTGATGGTCTGCTGCTCGCCGGTCGAGGGGATTCGATACGTCACCTTGTGCGTGACGCCGCGGAACGCGTCCTCTGCCGACACATCGACCGAAAGCGACAGGTCGCTGCCCTTGCGCGGCCGGTTCGCAGCGCGCGAGCCGGCACCGCCCATCCCGCCGAAGTTCGACGCCCAGTCCGAACCGAACGCACCGTCTCCGTTGAAGATGCTGCTGAAGATATCGCTCCAACCGCCGGCGCCGGCGCCGCCGGAGTAGGCGTAACCGCCTCCACCGGCACCCGGAATGCCGCCGAACATCAGCATCTGGTCATACTCTTTGCGCTTCTTGGGATCCGAGAGCGTCTCATACGCCTCGGAGATCTCCTTGAACTTCGCCTCGTCGCCGCCCGCGTCGGGATGGTACTTCTGCGCGAGCTTGCGGAACGCCTTTTTGATCTCTTGGTCGGAGGCGTTCTTCTGGACCCCCAACACATCATAGAAATTCTTGCCCTGCGGCATGGTACGCCCCCTCCTTTCTGCCTGCGCGCCGCACGATGCGCGGCGCACACGTCCCTCTCATGAATAAGGGCCCCGGAGCTTGGCGCCCCGGAGCCCTTGAGTCTTACTCCTCGGTCCCCTCAGAGGCTTCGCCCTCTGGCGCTTGCTCCGCCTCCTCGGCAGGCCTCTTGGCGCCACCATAGGTCACCGTGACCATGGCGGAACGCAGGATGCGGTCCCCCATGCGGTAGCCCTTCTGATACACGTCGTTGACCGTCTCGTCGTACTGGTCGGCGTCCTCGACGCGTCCGACCGCCTGGTGCTCAAGCGGGTTGAACGGCTCGCCCTTGGGATCGATCGTCTCGACCCCTTCGTGCTCGAACACGCCCATCAGCTTGCTGTGCACCGCGTCGACGCCGTCCACGAACTGCTTGAAGTCGTCGGCGAGCTCCTGGGAGCGCGCATGGGCGATCGCTCGCTCGATGTCGTCGACGACCGGCAGCAGGGCGGTCACGAGCTTCTCGGTCGCGCGGGCCTGCTCGGCCAGGCGCTCGGCGGCCGTGCGGCGGCGGTAGTTCTCCCAATCCGCCTGCAGGCGCGTGGCGCGGTCGACGGCGTCGGCGGCCTTCGCCTCGGCGGCCTCCTTCGCCTCGCCGGCGGCATCGAGCTCGGCGCGAACCTCGGCGAGCTCGGCGGAAACCTGCTCGTACTTCACCTTGAAGTCGTCGTTGGCGGCCTCTTCGCCTGCCCGGATTGCGGCCTCCACCATCTCCTCTTCAGTCATGGCGGGCACCTCCTCCTGCTCGACTGGCTGCTCGTTCTCAGCGGTCTCGGTCTCGACAGCCTCCGTTGCCTCGTCGGCTGCCTCTACGGGAATCTTCACGTCCTTCTCCTCAGCATCCGCGGAGGCGGCAGCGGCGGCCGCCTCCGTGTGGTCATTGCGGGCGGACATGATTACTTGTCCTCGTCGACAACCTCGTAGTCGGCATCGACGACATCGTCGTCAGCGCCGGCAGCGGAGCCGGTGTTGCCGCCCTCCGTCGCCTGCTGGGCGTCGGCGTAGACGATCTGCGCGAGCTCGTAGGCGACGGACTGCAGGTTGTCGCCAGCGGTCTTGATGGCGTCCACATCGGAGCCCTCGAGCGCCTTCTTCGCCTCGGCGATGGCGTTCTCCGCCTTGGACTTGAGGTCGGCGTTGACCTTGTCGCCCAGGTCGGAGAGGGTCTGCTCGGTGGAGTAGGCGAGGCTGTCGGTCTGGTTGCGGACCTCGACCTCCTCCTTCTGCTTCTTGTCCTCCTCGGCATGGGCCTCGGCGTCCTTCACCATGCGGTCGACTTCCTCGTCGGACAGCGCCGTGGAGCCGGAGATGGTGATCTGCTGCTCCTTGCCGGTGCCCTTGTCCTTGGCGGAGACCTTCACGATGCCGTTGGCGTCGATGTCGAAGGTGACCTCGATCTGAGGCACGCCGCGACGAGCCGCGGGGATGCCGGTCAGCTGGAACTTGCCCAGGCTCTTGTTGTCGCGAGCCAGCTCGCGCTCGCCCTGCAGGACGTTGATCTCGACGCTCGTCTGGTTGTCGGCGGCGGTGGAGTAGATCTCGGTCTTGGAGGTCGGGATCGTGGTGTTGCGGTCGATCATCTTGGTCATGATGCCGCCCATGGTCTCGACGCCGAGCGAAAGCGGGGTCACGTCCAGCAGCAGGATGTCGGACGGGCCGTCACCGGACAGGATCGCGCCCTGGACGGCGGCGCCGCAGGCGACGACCTCGTCGGGGTTCACGGACATGTTGGGTTGCTTGCCGGTCATGTTCTTGACGAGGTCCTGAACGGCGGGCATACGGGTGGAGCCGCCGACGAGGATGACCTCGGTCAGGTCGGAGAGCTTGAGGTTGGCGTCACGAAGCGCGTTGGTGACGGGCTGCTTGCAGCGCTCGAGCAGGTCGTGCGTGATGCGCTCGAACTCGGCGCGGGTCAGCGTGTAGTCGAGGTGCTTGGGGCCGGTGGCGTCAGCGGTGATGAACGGCAGGTTGATGGTGGCCTGCTGGGCGGCGGAGAGCTCCTTCTTGGCGTTCTCTGCGGCCTCCTTCAGGCGCTGCAGGGCCATGGGGTCCTGACGCAGGTCGATGCCGTTGTCGGACTGGAACTTGTCGGCCAGCCAGTCGATGACGCGCTGATCCCAGTCGTCGCCGCCCAGGTGGTTGTCACCGGACGTGGACAGGACCTCGAACACGCCGTCGGCGAGGTCCAGGATGGAGACGTCGAACGTGCCGCCGCCCAGGTCGAAGACGAGGATGCGCTGGTCGGTGCCCTGCTTGTCGAGACCGTAGGCGAGCGCGGCCGCGGTCGGCTCGTTCACGATGCGCTTGACGTTCAGGCCGGCGATCCTGCCCGCGTCCTTGGTGGCCTGGCGCTGGGAGTCGTTGAAGTAGGCCGGGACGGTGATGACGGCGTCGGTGACGGTCTCGCCCAGGTACTTCTCCGCGTCGGTCTTCATCTTCTGGAGGATCATGGCGCTGACCTGCTCGGGCGTGTAGTCCTCGCCGTCGATGTGGGCGACGGCGCGGCCGCCCTGGCCCTCCTTGACCTCATACGGGACGGTCTTGATCTCAGAGCCGACCTCGGAGTACTTGCGGCCCATGAAGCGCTTGATGGAGAACACGGTGTTCTTCGGGTTGGTGACCGCCTGGTTCTTAGCGGCCTTGCCCACGACGCGGTCGCCGTCGGCGCGGAAGCCCACGACGGACGGGGTGGTGCGGTCGCCCTCGGCGTTCACGATGATGGTGGGGTCGCCGCCCTCGAAAACCGCCATGGCGGAGTTGGTAGTACCAAGGTCGATACCAAGAATCTTGCTCATGATATATCCCTCTTCTTTCCCTTTACGTGCCGGGTGGCTCGGACCTCGGCCCGGCGCCACGCGTTTTTTCGTTCGACCATACTATATCCCCTTATAGGCCCACTTATACAAAATCTAAGTCATTCCATATAAGATTTTCTAAAAAAGTGGAGAGAGGGCCGTTCCGCAGGCGGCTGAGCACGGCAAACCGTCCTGTCAGCTTTGTCACATGAGCGCACCTGAGCAGTCAACCTCAGTTGACTCGGCGAACGGTATGTAAATCACCCTCTCGAGGGTTGCAATGATGCCCTCGCGTGGTATGTTAAGCGCAGAACAACTCGGTGCGCATTCGCCTGTGTCGCCGGGTGAACTGTACATCGCACAGAGAGGATACGACCATGGCCAAGCCTATCATTGATGCTGACGAGTGCATCGCCTGCGGCGTTTGCGTTGACTCCTGCCCCCAGGGCGTTCTCGAGCTCAACGACGTTGCTACCGTGACCGACGAGGATTCCTGCGTTGCCTGCGGCGCTTGCCAGGAGGCCTGCCCCGCCGGCGCCATCACCGAGATCGAGGAGTAACTGCTCCCGCGCTCGTCTGATCGCATCAGAGCAGCAAAAAGCCCGGTTCCGCGAGGAGCCGGGCTTTTTTCGTTTCCGCTAGACTACATACTTGGTAGCGAAAAAGCATTCGGTGCAATCCAAGGGCGCGAGCATGAATATCAAAGACTATTCCTACATTGCAGAGATAGCCGACCAAGGCAGCTTGACCACCGCGGCCGACCGACTCTGCATCACGCAAAGCGCCCTGAGCAAATCTTTGCACCGCATCGAGGACGAGCTGGGAACTCCGCTGTTCTACCGCCGGGGCAGGCGCCTGGTCCTCACGCCCATCGGCCAGGTGTACGTCGACCATGCCAAACAGATCATGCGCGTCGACGAGGAGCTCGAAAACAGAATCCTGCAAATGAAAAACAGCGAGGCCGATTCCATACGCCTGGGCTTTGGCATGGGCTTCGCGGACTTTGTGTTCGACGAGCTTCTCCCGCGGTATTTTGCGCTTCCGCATGTGCGCTCCATCTCCGTGCGCGAAGGCGGGTCGGCCAGCCTTTTGACAGATCTCGAGAACAACAGGATCGATGTCTGCCTCGCCTATGGTCCGCGCGAACGGCCGGGGCTCGACTACACGATGCTGCGCACCTGCCGCCTCGTGCTTGCGGTGCCCGACAAGTCGCCCCTCATTCTTCAAGCTGTGCCGCGCGAGGGGTATCCCTATCCGGTCCTCGAGGGGGATGGGTGGCTCGAGAAGCCTTTCATCCACATTATCACCCGCACGCAATCGGGTGCGGCGGCGCAGCGATTCTTTACCGAGCTGGGAAAATGGCCGAACAACCGCATGTACGTCAGGGATGTTCGAGGCGCCCTGAACGCCGTGACGCACGCATTGGGCAACGCCATCGTCGCCGAACCGCCATTCACCCATGCGGGATACAGGTACCTGTGCCTCCCCGGCCTCTCGGAGCCGGAAAAGCAAATCTGCATGGTGACCGTCAAGGGCAACCAGGCGGATCCGTCGCTGCTGTATCTCCAGGAAACGATTCAATCCCTCTTCGGCCACGACGCGTAGTCGCCCAGCACGTTCCCGCGACAACCGATTCGATAGCCCATGCCCCTCTGGCGGACTGACAGAAAACGAATTTGTTCCTCTTGCTCCCCCAGACAAATTTGCGCAGGTCGACCGTTTATCCACGCAAAGCGACCGTTCATCTGAGAGCTTCAATTTTTGTTGAATTTTTTTCCTGAAATGAATAATAAAAGTCGTTTGTCTCATCAATGGCCCTTCGATAGAGTGAAGCCACCGGCACATTTCACACTATTCAGGAGGACACAGTATGAGCGACTATGTCGAATCCGTTCAGTCCGAGGCGCTGCGCATCCGCTGGATCTCAGTCCAGTGCTACGAGATGGTGCTGCCCAACGGCAAGACGATCGTCACCGACCCCTTCTACTGGGAGGGCGACAACCTCAAGGGTCTTGAGACGCTCGATAAACGCCAGGAAAATTCGCTGAAGGTATACGCCCAGACGGGTTTTTCCGTCGATGACTTCACGGGCGCCGACTACATCTTGATCAGCCATGTGCACGGCGACCACATGAATATCGCCGGCGACCTCTGGAACAAGTTCTACGGGCGGGTGCTGGTGCCCGCGGGTGCGGCCGAGGAGCTCGCCCGTGTGGAGGACATCCCGTATGGGGCCATCATGCCGCTGTACCCGGGCAACACCTACTACCTGGACGACTTCACGCTCACGGTCTACCCGGGCGCGCACGACAACCGCGCCTTCCGCGAGGGCCGTTTCCTTCGCCCCAGCGACCGCGATTCCGCATATGCCGGCAGCGAGGTCTTTGGCATTCCCGGCCCCAATAGCTGCAGCGGTCTCGGAAACATGTTCTGCTTCAACTTCCTGATCGAGACCCCGCAGAACTACCGCATCGACTTCTCGGCGGGGCGCGACTACCCCGACCACGTGCGCCACGTGCGCGACAAGGCCCCGAACCTGATGCTTCGCCACCGCATCCGCTCGTACACCCCCGAGGAGTACGCCCGCCAGATGGAGGCCATGGGCGCCCAGCTCATGATGCCGCTGCACCACAACAACGCGCGCGCCAAGGGCGAGGACTTAAACGAGTACTTCGGGCGCGTGAACGGGGTGCTGAAGGCGGACGGCTACCCCGGCGTGGCGTTCAACCCCAAGCCGTACCAGTGGTACAGCATCTGCAACAGCATTTCAGCAGCATAGATTGAACGAGGGGAGGTAATTGGCTGCAAAGAAATCCATCTCAACGTAGGTTCATGTAACGGAAGGAGGAGACCATATGGACATGCAGGTCATGATCTGCTTTGCCATCACCATCTTGCTTATGGTGTTGTTCATCTGGAATCCCTACAAGTCAATCGCCACCACCACGGTGCTCGGCATCCTGCTGTACTTCGTGACCGGCTGCGTCGACGAAGAGGCCATCATTCAGAGCTTCGGTAACACGACGGGCCTTCTGACATGCACGATGTTTGTCGTGTCGGCAGGATTCAACAAGACGCAGTTCGTGCGCCGCATCGCCGAATTGGTCCACCGGGTCTCAAACGGCAGCCTGGCAAAGGTCATGCTCGGATATGGTGCCATCGGCGTCATCCTCGATATGTTCATCCCCAGCGCCCTGGCGGTCTTCTGCATCCTGTCGCCCATGCTGGCAGCAACGGTTGAGGATATGGGCTACAGCCCCTCGAAGGTCATGTTCCCCTTCGCCGTTTTGACGATCGCCAACATGGCATCTTTGCCCATCGGCGGCTGCGCGACCATGTACGCTCAGTACAATGCTCAGCTCGAGGCCTTGGGCGCTGCCCCGACCGCTGAGATCTTCGATCCTATGATCGGCCGCCTGCCCGTCCTGATCGTCTCGTTCATCTACTGCTGCTTCATCGCCACCAAGTTCACCCCCGACCGCCCGGTCGTCTCTATCGTCGGCATCGACGATATGGAGGGTGGCGGCAGCGAGCGCGCCAAGAAGGCGCTCGAGAAGGCTCCGCTCTCCAGCTTCCACGAGACCGCAGCGCTGGTCATCTTCTTCGGCGTCACCATCGGCCTGCTTGTGATTAACGTGTTTGAGCTGCCGTTTGTCCTGGAGAACTGGAACATCACCCTGGCGGGTGCCCTGCTCATGATCTTCACCGGCGTCCTCAAGCCCAAAGAGGCCTCCAAGGCCATCCCCCTGTGGGTCTGGCTCATGTTCGTCGGCGGCCTCGTTATGGCAAGCGCCCTGGCGAAGACCGGTGCTGGCGATATGATCGGCAACGCTGTCGCCTCTGTCGTCAACAACTTCCCGATCACGCCGCTGTACTACCTGATGCTTTCGGTCGGCCCCTACATCTGCACCAACTTCCTCAACAACCGCACGACGAACTTCATCTTCTACCCCATCGCCATTCAGATCTGCATGAGCCTTGGCGCCGATCCCGTTGGCAGCCTCATCTGCGTCCAGGCTTCTACGCAAATCGCGTTCATCATGCCGACCGCAACGGCTTCTGTTGCCTACTGCATGGGCGCCGGCGGCTACGACCTCAAGACCATGTTCAAGATGGGCTGGTTCCCGACCATCCTGTTCATCCTCGTTCTGGTCGTCTGGCTGTCCATCCTGTACCCGATCTTCTAAGATTCGGTGTTACCCAGCAACCATCCAGCAACATTTGCTCTCCCTCCTTTGCAGGCCCAATCCGCGCTCCGGATTGGGCCTTTTTCGATTACGGGGAAAGCGGCAGATTGTTCGGATTCGTAGCCAAAAGGCCCTACTCGACCACGTCTTTTTCGTAGGGAAAGACCTCGGCCAGATAGCCCTTGGCGGCGAGCGCGGCCTCTATCTCGTCGAGCGCCTCCTCGCTGTCGGCCGCGATGCGGTGGAAGTGGTAGCCGCTCGTCACGGTCATGAGCGGGAAGCTCTTGCCCGAGCGGATGCCCTCGAGGTAGCGCTCGACGTCGCGGCGGTTGCGCACGTCCAGATCGGCGGTGATCGCCCCGTAGACGCGATGGTTCACCATGACGTTCAGGACCGTGCCGCCCCAATCGACGATGGTGTTGAGCTCGTCGCCCAGCTGCTCTAGGGTGTGGTGGACCTTGATGAGGCGGGTGGGCACCGCCGGCGCGGTCGCGTCGCGCAGCACATACCCGCGGCTCGTGGCGACGATATCGTGCCCGTCGGCGCGCAGAAGGGCGATGTCTTGCACCACGACCTGGCGGCTCACGCCGACAGCCTCCGCCAGCGCACGGCCCGACACCGGCCCGGACGCCGACCGCAGCTCGCTCACGATCGCATGTCGCCGCTCAGATCCGTTCATGCACACCCTTCCTCTTGCTGACCCAACATATCTGACTTTAATCCAACAGGCGCAGGTGCTTGAGCGAGAGGTCGAGAATCGGGGCCGAGTGCGTAAGCGCGCCCGACGAGATGTAGTCCACGCCGAGGTCGGCCAGAGCGCGGATGTTGTCCGCATCGACATTGCCGGACGCCTCGGTGCGCGCCCGACCGTCAATCAGGCGAATCGCCTCGGCCATGGCCTCATGCGTCATGTTGTCGAGCATGATGATATCCGCACCCGCCTCGAGCGCCTCGCGCACCATGGCGAGGTTTTCGCATTCCACCTCGACCGTGCAGGTAAACGAGGCGTGACGCCGCGCCGCGGCGACCGCCTGCGCGATGCCGCCCGCCGCGTCGATATGGTTGTCTTTCAGCATGACAGCGGTCGAGAGGTTGTAGCGGTGGTTGCGCCCGCCGCCGATCGCGACAGCCTCCTTCTCGAAGATGCGCAGGCCCGGCGTGGTCTTGCGCGTGTCCACCAGCACGGTGTTGGTCCCCTCGAGCGCGCGGGCCATACGGCGCGTGTACGTCGCGATCCCGCTCATGCGCTGCAGGAAATTCAGGGCCACGCGCTCGCCCGAAAGCAGAGCGCGCGCGTCGCCGCGCACATACGCCACAAGCTCGCCGGGCACGACCGTATCGCCGTCAGACGCAAAGCGCTCGACAGACACGCCCTCGTCGAGCAGAGTAAACGCGCGCTCAAAAACATCGAGGCCCGCGAGCACGCCGTCCGCCTTGGCGATCAGCTGGACCTCGGCCGCACGCGGGGTGGAGCAGACCGAGGCGGTGCTCACGTCCTCAAAGGTGATGTCCTCGCGCAGGGCGCGCAGGATCGCATCGTCGGCATACAGGCGCATGGTGATGGGGTTCATGACAGGTCCTCTCCAGAAGATGGGGCGCACAAGGCGTCGATGGCGGCGTCCGGGATCCCGCACGGGCGGTGGCGGCCGTCGAGTGCGGGCTCGCCGATCGTCTCGGGCGCAAGGCTTTTGCCGCACGCGATTCGATAGGCGGCGCGGCGCGCAAAGACGAGCGCCTCGAGCAGGCTGTTGCTCGCCAGGCGGTTTTTGCCGTGCACGCCGGTACAGCTCGTCTCGCCCACGGCATACAGCCCTGCCACGCCGGTCGCCGCATCGGTGTCGACATGGATGCCGCCCATGAAATAGTGCTGCGCGGGCACCACGGGTACGGGTTCCCGACAGATATCGTAGCCTGCCTCGAGGCAGCGCTCGCAGATGTGGGCGAAGTGCCCACGGATGACCTCGTGCGGGATGCGCTCGAACGACAGGCGCACATACGGCATCCCGTCGGCTTCCATCTGGGCAAAAATCGCCTGCGAGACCACGTCGCGCGGCTGCAGTTCGTCGCAGAAGCGCTCGCCGGCGCGGTTGATGAGAATCGCGCCTTCGCCGCGGCAGGACTCCGAGATGAGAAAGGCACGGCCGCACGTGCCCTCGCCCGTATAGAGGCTCGTGGGGTGGATCTGGACGTAGTCCATGTGCTCGAGCACAGCACCGTGCGCCGCGGCGATGTCGCACGCATCGCCCGTGAGCTGCGGATAGTTGGTCGAGCGCTCATACAGCCCGCCGATGCCGCCGCAGGCGAGCACCGTGGCGCCGGCGCGGATGGCAAAGGTCGGGACCGCCTCGTGTGCCAACTCACTTGCCCGCTCGCACGAGCGACTCTCCTCCACCGGGCGCGCCACCACGCCCGCGCAGGCACCGCCTTGCCCGTCAATCAAATCGACCATCGCCACGTGCTCTAAAATCCGCACGTTGGGCAGGCGGCGCACGCAGGCAAGCAGCTTGGTCGTGATCTCCTGGCCGGTCACGTCCTCGTGGTAGCAGATGCGCGGACGGCTGTGCGCCCCCTCGCGGGTGAACGCGAGCGCGCCGGTCTCGTCGCGCCCCAGGTCGACGCCGCAGGCAACCAGGTCGTTTACGACCGTACGGCTGTCGCGAATCATGATCTCGGTGGTGTCGAGCCGGTTCTCGTAATGGCCCGCACGCAGCGTATCCTCCCGATAGGCCTCAAAATCATCCGCTTCGGGCAGCACGCAGATGCCGCCTTGGGCGAGCATGGAGTCGCACTCCTCGATCGCCCCTTTCGAGAGCATGACAATCGAGGTGGTCCGCGGCAGGTTCAACGCGGTGTAGAGGCCGGCCACGCCGCAGCCGACGATCACCACGTCGCAGGCGATATCGCTCGGGCGCGCCTCGGTATCAGTCGGTGCCATCTTCTACCTCCCGCTAACCTCGAGCATGCGCGTAAGCGCGGCGGCGGCACGCGTGCACGTCGCCTCGTCGGGCAGCTCGACCGCACCGGACATATCCTCCAGGCAGGCGCGCACCCGCTCGAGCGTGATCTTGTCCATCTCGGGGCACGACGAGTCATGCACGAACCAGAAGCGCTTACCCGCGCCACAGCGACGCGCCAGCTCGGCGGCGACCCCCTCCATCGTCACGACGATGAACTCATCGGCCGCGTTTTCGGCGGCGTAGGCGATGATCTCGGCCGTCGACCCGATGCAATCGGCAAGCTCGAGCACCTCGCGGGTGCACTCGGGGTGGGCGAGCACCTTGGCCGCAGGGTGCGCCTCCTTCAGCGATGCGACCTCGCCCGCCGCGATCGCATTGTGGAACGGGCAGCAGCCGTCATTCAAGATGATGTGCTTTTGGGGCACCTGCTCGGCCACATAGCGGCC
This sequence comes from Collinsella ihumii, assembly GCF_030385545.1. NCBI lineage: Bacteria > Bacillati > Actinomycetota > Coriobacteriia > Coriobacteriales > Coriobacteriaceae > Collinsella > Collinsella ihumii. Next base: position 340,022 of record NZ_JAUEIQ010000002.1, read on the forward strand.
GAGGTTTTGATCCGGAATGAACAGGATGTGGTGCTGGGGCAGCGCGCGCACGACGGGCACCGCGTTCGACGAGGTCACGCACACATCCGACAGGCTCTTAGCGTGCGCCGTCGAGTTCACGTAGCAGACCACCGCCACGTCGTCCCCATAGGTCGCGCGGGCGTCGGCGATCGTCTGCTCGCGCACCATGTGGGCCATCGGGCAGCCTGCCGCAGGCTCGGGCATGAGCACCGTCTTGGCGGGATTCAAAAGCTTCATGCTCTCGCCCATGAACTCGACGCCCGCAATCACGAGCACCTTCTGCGGCAGGTCGACCGCCAGCTTGGCGAGCGCAAACGAGTCGCCCACGTAATCGGCGACCGCCTGCACCTCGGCCGGCACGTAATAATGCGCGAGCACCACCGCGTCGCGCTCCTTTTTCAGTTGCTCTATGCGCGCCGCCGTCTCGGCAGCCAGATCTTGCGACATCAGGTCTCCTCCCCTTGGCGCATATGCCTGGCCGAGGAGTATGCCACGGGTGATGACAGGTGACAAGACACCTGTCAAGACAGCATGTGATATCCACGGAACGGCGCACTCACGCCGCCGCAGCCCTTAATAGGGGGCGCCTGCGGGCGGCAGCTGCTTGATATAGGCCCACATGCGCTGCTTTTCGCGCTTGTCGGAAAGCGAGGCCTCAAAGCCGTCGAGGGCGAGCACCCGGCGCCCGAGCACGTGCGCCACCAGCCCCGGGCGCAACATCGCCGTATCGAAATCCTCGATCACGACGAGGGCGTCGGCGTAGGCCTCGCGCATGGCGTCCGCCGCGGCGTCATCGAGCAGAAGCACCGCCTCGGGGTCGAGTGCCTCGAGCGCCTCGCGGAACAGCTCGGTCGGTAGTGCCTCCCCGGGTACTACCGCCTCCTCGGCCACGCCGCAGACCGACGACAGCGCACAGAAGTCCTCGGGCGCGTAGCCGATTGCGGTCAAGGCGGCGCGCAGCGCCGTACCGTCCGCCCCGCCCAGCAGCTCGCCGCCTGCGCGCTCGGCCTGGTTCAACTCGCCTTTGACCAGCACGATGGGGGAATAGGCGTTGCCCGTCATGCGCACGCCGCGACGCCCGAGCGAGGCGAGCTCCTGCTCGGTCGCGCGCGCGATGGCCTCTTTCCTCTCGGAGACGGATATGCGCATGGCAGCCCCTTTCTTCACCGTGGTTAGCATCATACCGCGCCGCGCACCGGGGGCGGCTGGCAGCTTTCGCTCCGTCATTTCGGGCCCGCGCCCAATTCCGCCCAACGCGGTGCATCACGCCCCGACATATGGGTATAACCCCCATCGTATTAGACAGCTCCGCGCGCATGCGCGCCGACGCATAGGAGGAACCCATGGCAAAGCTCATCGAGGTCACCCCGCAGAACTTCAACGACCTGCTCACATCCGACCTGCCCGTCCTCATCGACTTCTGGGCCCCGTGGTGCGGCCCGTGCCGCACGCTCTCGCCGATCGTCGACGAGCTCGCGGACGAGCTCGACGGCAAGCTCGTCGTCGCCAAGTGCAACGTCGACGAGAACCAGGACATCGCCATGAAGTACGGCGTGATGTCCATCCCCACGCTCGTGATGCTCAAATCCGGCGACGAGGCCATGCGCACCGTCGGCGCCATGCCCAAGGCCCGTCTGGCTGCAGAAATCTCCAAGGCGCTGTAAATCCACTTCTCCCCCTCCTTCCAACAAGGCGCCTTCCCTCAAGACGCGAGGGGCTCGCACGCGGGCCCCTCGCGTCATTTCGTTGCACCTCATGAGCCGCAGCGCGGACACATGGATATGATGTAAGACACCCGAGCCGCAGGAGCGCCATGAACATCAAGGATTACAGCTATATCGTCGAGATCGCCGACCAAGCGAGCCTGACCGCGGCGGCGGAGCGCCTGCGCATCACGCAGGGCGCGCTGTCCAAATACGTCCGGCGCATCGAGTCCGAGCTCGGCAGCCCGCTGTTCTACCGGCACGGCAAGCGCTTCACCCTGACGCCCATCGGCAAGCTCTATGTCGACCGGGGGCGCGAGATCATCCGGCAGGACCAGCTCGTGGCGGATGGGATCCAGAAACTTAAAGCCAACGGCGCCGACGCCATCCGCCTCGGGTACGGCATGGGCTTTGCCGACTTCATCTTGGACCGCCTGCTGCCAGCCTATTTTGCAAACCCCGGCGTCCGCCCCGTGAGCGTGCGGGAGAGCAGCTCGGCCGAGCTCATCCGCGATACGGAAAACTGCGACTTGGACGTGTGCCTGGCCTATGTGGACAGCTTCCGCTCGGGGCTCACCTACGTCCCGCTCAGCCCTGCGCGCCCGGTGCTCGTGGTGCCCGACGATTCCGAGTTGCTCGACACCGCCGAGCTCAAAAGCGGCTACCCCTATCCGGTCGTCGCCGATGACCGCTGGCTCGATGAGCCCTTTATCCGCATTGCCACCCTGACGAGGTCCGGAGCGACGGCGCAGGCCTATTTTGACCGTATCGGCAAGCATCCCGTCAACCGCCTATACGTAAATGACGTGCGCAGCGCGCTCGGCGCCGTGTATCGCGGTCTCGGCAACACCATCGTGATGGAGCCTCCCTATCTGCGCAATTCCGTCGCCTACCTCTGTTTGCCGGAAGGAACACGAGAAGAACAGCAGATGTGCATGGTGACATCCAAGGATCTGGACCAGGACGAGTCGCTGATACATATGCAGAAAGCCGTTAGATTGTTATATGGATATATATCCTGAAGAGTATTAAGAAATAGCATCTCTTGTCTCAACGCGCCTGCTGGGCGCGTTTTTCATGTCATGACCACCCATGCGTCAACCCCTCGCGGTCTGCACTATTCCTTTTTCTCAACAAAACTGAATATTAAGTCATTTTACACATTTCTTCTCGCTTTCTATATTCCACATCGACGAGATATCCACCCATGTGAAAAGGAGGAATGCTGGTTATGGAGCATGAAACGAGAAAGGAAGACCGACGATGAGCGACTATGTCGAATCCGTTCAGTCCGAGGCGCTGCGCATCCGCTGGATCTCAGTCCAGTGCTACGAGATGGTGCTGCCCAACGGCAAGACGATCGTCACCGACCCCTTCTACTGGGAGGGCGACAACCTGCGGGTGCTTCCCGAACTCACGAAGCAGCAGGCGAACTCCCTCAAGGTCTACGCGCAGGAAGGGTTTTCGGTCGACGACTTCACGGGTGCCGACTACATCTTGATCAGCCATGTGCACGGCGACCACATGAATATCGCCGGCGACCTCTGGAACAAGTTCTACGGGCGGGTGCTGGTGCCCGCGGGTGCAGCCGAGGAGCTCGCCCGTGTGGAGGACATCCCGTATGGGGCCATCATGCCGCTGTACCCGGGCAACACCTACTACCTGGACGACTTCACGCTCACGGTCTACCCGGGCGCGCACGACAACCGCGCGTTCCGCGAGGGCGCCTTCATGCGTCCGAGCAGCCCCGAGACCCCGTATGCGGCAAGCGATGACTTTGCCATCCCGTGCCCCAACCGTCTGAACGGCCTGGGCACCATGCTCTGCTTCAACTTCCTGATCGAGACCCCGCAGAACTACCGCATCGACTTCTCGGCGGGGCGCGACTACCCCGACCACGTGCGCCACGTGCGCGACAAGGCCCCGAACCTGATGCTTCGCCACCGCATCCGCTCGTACACCCCCGAGGAGTACGCCCGCCAGATGGAGGCCATGGGCGCCCAGCTCATGATGCCGCTGCACCACAACAACGCGCGCGCCAAGGGCGAGGACTTAAACGAGTACTTCGGGCGCGTGAACGGGGTGCTGAAGGCGGACGGCTACCCCGGCGTGGCGTTCAACCCCAAGCCGTACCAGTGGTACAGCATCACCACCGGAATCTCCGCCCAATAGCGCATCGCCTGTTCCATTTCCAACGTAGGAAGGAGGGTTCCATATGGATATGCAGGTCATGATCTGCTTTGCCATCACCATCTTGTTGATGGTTCTGTTTATCTGGGATCCTTATAAATCCATCGCCACCACCACGGTGCTCGGCGTCGTCTTGTTCTTCATCACGGGCTGCGTCGACGAGGAGGTCGTCGTCAGCAGTTTCGGCAACACGACGGGTATTCTGACGTGCACCATGTTTGTGGTCACAGCGGGATTTAACAAAACGCAATTCGTCAAGACCTTGGCGCAGACCGTGCAGCGCCTGTCCAAGGGAAGCCTGACGCTCGTGCTTTTGGGCTACAGCATCATCGGCCTTCTGCTCGTACAGTTCATCCCGAGCATCCTGGTCGTCTTCTGCGTCATGGCCCCGATGCTCGCCGCCACGGTCGAGACCATGGGCTACAGCCCCTCGCGCGTCATGTTCCCCTACGCCGCCCTGCTGATCTCCTGCGTCGTGTGCATGCCCATCGGCAGCGGCGCGACCGAGTACGCCATCTACAACACGCAGCTCGAGGCGTTGGGCTCCGAGTACCGCGCCGGCATCTTCGACCCCTTCATGGGTCGCTGGCCTGTGCTCGTCGCCATGTTCATCTACTGCATCTTCATCGCCCCGCGCTTCACGCCCAAAGAGCCTGTGGCCGCCATCATGGGCGTCGAGGAGCAGGACACCAAGGGCCGTGCCAAGGCCGAGCTCGAAAAGCCCAAGCTGAACTCCTTCCAGGAGGCCTCCGCGCTCATCATCTTCTTTGGCGTCACCCTGGCCCTGATCATCGTCAGCACCGTCGAGCTGCCCATCCAGCTCGATAACTGGGTCGTCACCATGGCCGGCGCCCTGCTCATGATCTTTACGGGCGTCCTCAAGCCCAAAGAGGCTTCCCGCGCGCTGCCCATCTGGGTCTGGCTCATGTTCGTCGGCGGCCTCGTTATGGCCGGTGCCCTTACCAACACCGGTGCGGGCGAGATCATCGGCAATACCGTCGCCGCCCTGGTGAACACCTTCCAGAACACGTTCATGTACTACATCCTGCTCTGCGTCGGTCCCTACATCTGCACGAACTTCCTGAACAACCGCACGACGACGTTCATCTTCTACCCCATCGCCATCCAGGTCTGCGAGGCTCTGGGCGCCAACCCCATCGGCAGCATCATCTGCGTCATGGCTGCCACCCAGAGCGCCTTCATCCTGCCGACGGCCACCTCGACGGTCGTCTACGCAATGGGCGCCGGCGGCTACGACCTCAAGACCATGCTCAAGATGGGCTGGTTCCCCACCCTGCTGATCTGGGTCGTCCTGGCGGCTTGGCTGTCCATCATCTACCCGGTGTTCTAGACCCTCTTCTTTTGCGGTAAAGCGCGGCAAACCCGAATGCGCGCTTTACGGGCGCGCCGGCCGCTCGACGTTAGACCGGCAGCCGGCGCGTCTGATATACGGTTCGGGCATCGCAGCAGCAGCGATACCCGAACGAAACGCCCGCGGGGCCTGTATCATAAGGTCCCTAACGATTGAGGGGTCCGCGCTCCGGCGCGGGCCCCTCGCCTTGTCCCGGGAGGGCGCCAGAAGGGTCCGGCGGCAAGGGGCGCGGAGACCATAAAACAGCTGTCTACCTGCGGTTATGGTATAATTGAGCTATCACCCGGAGAGCGGGGGACGCCATGCCAGGACCCAGGTTCCGCCCCTGCCGCCAGCACCAGCCGCTGCCGCTGCCGCCCGACGTCTCCGACCCGATCCCCGCGAACGCGATGGTCAGGCTCGTGGACGCGGCCGTCGGGCGCATGGACAGGCGCCTGCCCGGGTCGCCCTGCCCGGGAGGCGGCGCCCCCGCCCACGACCCCGCTATGATGCCCAAGGTGGTCCTGTTCCGCTGCGCGGGCGGCATCTGCTCGAGCAGGAAGATAGCGGCCGCGACGCGGGAGAACATCAACCCCATGCAGCCCACCGGCATGGAGCCGCTCGGCCACTCCACCGTCAACGGGTTCCGCACCGAGCGGGCGCGCCCCATCTTCGAGGAGGTCTTCGCCGAGGTCGTGGCCGTGCTCGCCGAGGCGGGGCGCATCGCCCTCGAGACCTGCTTCCTGGACGGCGCGAAGGTCGGGGCCGACGCCAACAGGTTCAGCTTCACGCGGAGGAAGCCGACCCTGAGGCACCGCGACCGGCCACAACATACGCAAGATGTTCCTGGCGGGCCTCAGGGAGGACCGGGGGCAGGGGGAATAGCCCCTCCCCGCCCTTCTTCACGGATGGCTGCGGCATCGCAGGGAACGGCGGTGGCCCGCCCCGGGGAACCGGGACGGGCCGCCTTCACGGGGCTGAGTTCGGGAAACGACTTCTAATACAGCCCCTTCCCGCACGTTAGCGATGCCCGAAGATGGGCGCAGGCCCTAATGGAGCTCGGGCCAGTATCCCTTGTTGGCCTCGATCATGTCGTCCAGGATCTCCTTGGCCACCGTCATGGACGGCATCGTCTTGTTCAGGGTGAACGCCTGGAGGACTTTCTCGTAGGACCCCTCGATGGCGCCCTGGACCAGCAGCTTCTCGGAGTTGAGCTGCTGCATCATGAGTCCCTGCTGGAACAGGGGAATCGGGTCCTGGCAGATGACCTCGGGGCCCTTCTTGCCGATGTAGGCGGGCACCTCGACCATGGCGTCGTACGGCATGTTCGGCAGCGCGCCGCGGTTCTCGGTGATGACCAGGAAGCGCGCCTTGGTGTCGTTCTTCAGGGCGATGGCCAGATCGGCGATCCAATCGCCGTGGCTGCCCGCATAGAACACGCTCTCATCGATCTCGCCGGTCTTCTCGTAGCGGTCGATGCCGTCGAAGAGGTTCTTCTCGCGCGTCTCCTCGACCTCGTTGGCGCGGGTGCGCTCGGGGTTGGAGTGCTCGACGAACTCCTTCTGCTGGAGGTAGTAGTTGAGATAGGTGTTGGGCAGGTACTCGGGGAAGAGCTCCATGATCTCGTAGACGCCCTTCCACACGTAGTACCAGCTGCCCTTGGTGTGGCGGTTCTGCTCGGGGTTCTCGTCGCCCTCGTCGCCGGACTTGGCGGCCTTCATGAGCGACTGCTTGTCGGCCAAGAACGCCGCGGGCAGCAGGATCTCGTGCTCCTTGATGTACTCGCGCAGACGCGGCAGCGCCTCCTCGCCGTTCACCTCGATGGAGGTGAACCAGCCGAAGTGGTTCAATCCGAAGTAGTCGTAGACGATATCCTTCTTGCTGCACTCGAGCGCCGCGGCGACCACGTCGATGATCGCGATGGGCATGTCGCAGATGTTGATGATGCGCGCCTTCGGGCGAAGCACGCGGCAGGCCTCGGAAACGATGGCGGCCGGGTTGGAGTAGTTCAGGATCCAATAGGTCGGCTTTGCGTACTTCTCCACGTCATCGATGAGCTCCACCATGGGGAAGATGGTGCGCATGCCGTATGCGAGACCGCCGCAGCCGCAGGTCTCCTGGCCGACGCAGCCATGGCGCAGCGGAATCTTCTCGTCCTGCTCGCGCATCGCGTAGCCGCCCACGCGCATCTGCGCGAAGACGAAATCGGCATCGGTGAACGCCTCGGCCTTGTCCGTGGTGACCGTCAGCTTGATGTCCAGCTTGAGGTCCTCGTGCAGAATCCAGTCCACGAGCACGCCGACCTTGCGCTGGCGCTCCTCGTTAATGTCGTACAGACGGATCTCGTCGACCTCGAGCTCGTCTTTGCGCAGGGCGATCGACTTGACGATGCCCGGGGTGAACGTGGAACCGCCGCCCGCCAAAGTGATAATCATGTTCGCTGCTTCCTTTCAACGATGTGCTGAATACCTACGTTTTCAGGCGGGGCCGACCGGAAAGCGCCCGGCCCCGCTTGGTCGATTGCATCCCAGATGGGGGCGCGCCTACATGTTGGCGAGGGCCTCCTCGACCTTGCCGCGCACGCTTGCGACCTCCATGCCGAAGATCACCTGGATATCGTTGCCCTTGCGAACGATACCGCTGTTCTTCATATGGTTGATGAGATCCTCGTTGACCTTGGACTCGTCGGCGACGTTGACGCGCAGGCGGGTGAAGCAGTTCTCCACGGACATGATGTTGTCCTTTCCGCCCAGGCCGGCGATGAGATCGAGGATGGCGTCGTCACCGGAGGCAGCCGCGGCGGAGCCGGAGGCAGCGGGAGCCGCGACGGCGGCGGTGCCGGAATCGGCAGAGGCGGCCTCGACGGCAACGGCGTCCTCGTCGCCCTCGCGACCCGGCGTGTGCAGATGCAGCTTCTTGATGAGCAGCGTGAACAGCGCGAAGTAGAGCGCAGCGTTGACCACGCCCAGAACGATCATCATGGGCCAGTTGGTCTTGTCGACGCCGAGCACGAGGTTGGACACCATGATGTTGATGATGCCGCCCGACGTGGCAGCGGGGATGGACAGAACCTTCAGCAGCATGAGGAACAGACCGGACAGCAGCGAATGGATCACGAACAGGATCGGCGCGGCAAACACGAACAGGAAGTCGATCGGCTCGGTGATGCAGGTGAGCACGGCGGTGATCATCAGCGGGATGATGATGGACTCGGTCTTCTTGCGGTTGGCCTTATAGGACGTGACGATGAAGGCGGCGCCGATGCCCAGATACGGCCACAGGTTGTTGAACGTGTAGCTGTTGAAGTAGGTGCTGTCGGAGAAGGGCTGACCGGTCATGGCCATCTCGGCAACACGGATCGGGTACGCACCGGCGATGGTCTGGCCGGCAACGGTCAGGGTACCGCCCACGTCAGAGAACTGGAACGGCGTGTAGACGAGGTGATGCAGGCCCAGCGGCACAAGCAGCTTGTTGAGCATGCCGTAGATGAACAGGCCGATGTTGCCGCTCTGCAGGATCAGGCTGGCGATCGCCGAGATCGCTCCCTGCACCGGCGGCCAGATGAAGCAAAAGGCAACGCCCAGCACCAGCGAGATGCAGATCATGATCAAGAACGGGAAGCGCACGCCGGAGAACATGGACAGCGCCAGCGGGAACTGCTTGGAGCCGAAGCGGTTGAACATGACGCCCGCGATGCAGCCGATGATGATGCCGCCGAACACGCCGGTGTCGAGCACCTGGATGCCCAGGACCTCGCTTTGGCCGGTGCCGGTCAGACCGAGCATCTCATTGGGCTCGGCAAGCATGCCCATGGCGTTCAGCATGATGTTGTTGGCGTTCAGGAACAGGAAGAACGACATCAGGCCGATCAGCGTCGCATGCCCCTTGTCCTTCTTCGCCATAGCGCCCGCGATGCCCGCGCAGAAGATGACAGCCAGGTTGTTGACGATGAACATCAGGCTGTTGTAGATGATCTGGCCGGTCACGGCGAAAAACGGCAGCTGCAGGAACGGAACCATCGCGGTGACGGTCTGGTTGGTGAGCACGATGCCCAAGATCAGCACGGTGCCGGCAACAGACAGGTACATCAGCGGCTGGACGATGGACTTCGAGAACACCTCCAGCGAGCCCTTAATCTTTCCCAACATTTACTCAGTACTCCTTTCCCCCGTGCTCAGGCCCGAGGCCGTCGCGTGTACGAGATTCATGATGTGGTAAACCAGGTAGCCCTTCTCCGCGTCGGTCACGCTGCGTCCGTAGGTGCCCGCAACATAGGCCCCGATCTTCTCGGCGCACGCGAGCGCGGCGGGGTACTGGTCCTTACCCAAATTGAACAGAAACGTGTCCTCCGACTGCTTCGAGTCCTCGCCCAAGACGCGCTGGGCGAAAAACTGCAGATGGCGGAGGAACCGCTCGTATTGGATGGACTCCTCGTCATAGGTGATCGAGAAGTCCCTGGAAACGATGTCCAAGATGTCCTGGATCATGCGGATGGACAGCACCAGGACGTCGGCGCGCTGGCCCATAGTGGCGTTCACGATGTGCAGCGCGATGAAGCCGGTCTCCCCCTCCGAGATCCAGATGCCCATGCGCTCGTGGATAATGCCCGCGGCGCGACGGGCAAGCGCGAACTCGCGCTTGTAGAACTGCTTGATTTCCATAAGCAGCGGGTTCTCGCAGGGCACGCCCGCGCGCTCGCGCTCGAGCGACAGCGAGATGTGGTCGGCGAGCGCGATCAGCAGGTTGTTGCCCACATGAAGGTCCGATTCGCGCTGAACCATCGAGACGATCTCGTCGGCGATGGTGAGGTATTCGACCGGGATGCTCTTGATGAGGTTCTCGAAGCGCGTGCGGTTCTCCTCGCTATCGAGCGTATAGACCTTTTCCACCATGCTCTGGTCGACCTCGTCGCCCGCGCGCTTTGAAAACGCCAGGCCACGCCCAACGGCAACGCATTCGGCGCCGGAATCATCGGTAACCAAAACGACGTTGTTGTTGTATACGCGCTTGATGAGCATCGGTAGTTCCTCGTCGCCGTTGTCTTACGCAAACCAGATGACAGCATCGCCCAGGGCAACCGCGCCCTCATCGCATGTGTGCAGGGTGCCGTCGCAGGTGGACTCGGCGATGAGCACCATCGTGGTGGCGGGATGGCCCGCCTCGGCGATCTTGTTCAAATCGAAGGTCACGAGCTTCTGACCGGCGGAAACGCGGTCGCCCTGGGAGATATGGGCCGTGAAGCCGTCGCCCTTCATGTCGACGGTATCGATACCGATATGCAGCAGAACGGAGATGCCGTTATCGCCCTGCACGGCAACCGCATGGCCCGTGGGGAACAAAGCCTGGACGGTTCCGGTGACCGGCGCGACGAGCACGCCCTCGCTCGGTTCGATGGCGATGCCGTCCCCCATGGTCTTGCTCGCGAACACCGGGTCGCTCACCGACTCGAGCTTGACGACCGTTCCCGCAACGGGGCAGGTGACCTCGGGGCGGGAAGCCGCAGCGTGCTCTTGCTGCTTTGAGAAGAGATTGGAGAAGATGCCCATAGATGCGCTCCTGTTCGAACATGTCGACTATCGACAAAAAATAGGCCTAACCAAAAGCCGAAGACATCCCGCCCTGTGGCGGGTCCTCAAGATTTTGGTTAGGCCTACTCGAGCGCAGTAACCTTCCGCATTTCTTACGACAGCAATTGACTATAGAAAGATATCACGCATCCTAATCGATTTCGGCGGCGAACGGTTGCATTTTGGCGATGAGCGGATTCGCCCCGCCCCATCGCATGGCGAACAGAGCAAGCAGAGGGCCGCAAGATCCCTCACCCGACCGGGAAGACCGCAGCACTGCGCCCGTGCGAGCGCGCGCCGCCCGAGAACCTTGTGCGCTACACTTGGAAGCACTGGCTGCCCGCGCGGGGCGTCAGGCGCAAAACACACGGAGGCGTTCCCTCACGCACGAAGGAGGCACGCGATGCACGATACCGGCATGAACATGGGACAGCTCGCCATGAGCGTCAAGCAGATCGACGACACGATCGCGATGGCGCGGGGCTGGAGCCACGATTTGCTGCACGCCACCGAGAATTACGACATGGAGCGCATCGGAGCCATGCTCGAGGCCGCTATGGGCTCCCTCGACCAGGCCCGCGCAGCCCTCGAGGGCTACGAGGACGCCATCGAGGCGGATCACAACTCCGTCGGAACCGTCAGGCTGGTGTAGCCGTGGGCTGCCCTGAGAACGCCGGCGAACTCGTCCGGTTCTCCGTCGCGGTTCCGGAGGACATGCTGGCCGGATTCGACGCCCTGATCGCGCGGCGCGGCGATGCCCGCAACCGATCGGAAGCCATCCGGGACCTCATGCGCGCGGCGCTCGTGCGCGAAAACCTGCGCACGCCGGACGAGCAGGTCATCGGCTCGCTCACCATGATCTACGACCACCACACCGGAGACCTGACGCGCCGCCTCGACGAGGTCCAGCACGACTACACCGACGAGATCGTCTCCACGATGCACGTGCACCTCGACCATCACAACTGCCTGGAGATCCTTGCGCTTCGGGGCAGGGGTGCGCGCGTCTACGAGCTCGCCGACAAGCTCCTCGGCCTTCGCGGCGTCCATCACGGGGAGCTTACGTGCGCGGCCACCGGGGCGAGCCTGGACCTGAGCGCATGAGAGGCCCCGCTGGGCACCGCCGCCATGTAGCCGTCCACGTCACGGGCATCGTGCAAGGTGTGGGCATGCGCCCTTTCGTCTATCGCGAAGCCCGCGCGCACCGCATCGCGGGATGGGTGCTCAACGCGCCTGACGGGGTGCACATCGATGCCGTCGGCAGCGCCCCGGATATCGAGGCCTTCCTCGAGGGCCTCCGCGGGCACGCCCCCGCCGCCGCGCGCATCGACGCGGTCTCCGTGCGCGACATGGAATGCCCCGATGAGCCCGAGCCGGGCGATCCGCGCTTCGCCATCCTCGCATCCGACGCGGACGGCGCACGGACCACGCTCGTATCGCCTGACATCGCGACATGCGACGACTGTCTGCGGGAACTCTTCGACCCCGCCGACCGACGCTATCACTACCCCTTCATCAACTGCACCAACTGCGGCCCTCGCTTCACCATCATCCGTTCGCTGCCCTATGACCGGGCGGCGACCTCGATGGACGCCTTCCCCATGTGCCCGGAATGCGCCGCCGAGTATGCCGACCCCGCCGACCGCCGGTTCCACGCCCAACCGGACGCCTGCTTTGCCTGCGGACCCCATATCACGTGGCGCGAGCACGGGCGCGGCGCGGCGGGCGCGCCTGCGCGCGGGACAACGCGCGAGGAAAGCGATGCGATCATCGAGCGGTGCGCCGAGCTGCTGGAAAACGGGGACATCGTTGCCATCAAGGGGCTCGGGGGCTTCCATCTGGCCTGCAGCGCGGAGGATGCTGGCGCGGTGCGCGAGCTTCGCCGCCGCAAGCGGCGCAGCAGCAAGCCGTTCGCCATCATGGTGCGCACCGTTCGCGATGCGCAGTCCCTCTGCTCCGTCGACGCCCGGGAGCGCGAGCTTCTCGCAGGAAGCATCCGTCCTATCGTCCTGCTCGCACGCGCTGACCGCGAAGGCGGCATCGATCTGACCCACGACGTCGCCCGCGACCTCCCCGAGATCGGCGTCATGCTGCCGTACACGCCGCTGCAGCACCTCATCATGGCGGCATGTGCCCGACGCGGAATCCGCGCCCTTGTCATGACCAGCGGAAACATCAGCGGCGAACCGATCGAGACCGATGATGACGACGCCTGGAGGCGTCTCGGCCCCATCGCAGACGCCCTGCTGGGAAACGACCGGGCCATCCTCTCGCGCTACGACGACTCCGTCGTGCGCTGCGCAGGCGGCCTCGTCCTTCCCGTGCGCCGGGCGCGCGGGTACGCGCCCCGGCCCCTTCCGCTGCCGCGCATCGAGGCCGGCGCGACCGCACCCGACCTGCTCGCCTGCGGCTCCGAGCAAAAGGCGACCCTCGCGCTGGTGCGCAACGATCCGGACGGGAGCGCCGCGTGCTTCCTGTCCCAGCATATCGGCGATATCGAGCGGGGCTCCACCTTCGGAGCGTGGCGCGACGCCCTCGAGCGCCTGGAATCCCTGTTCGACGTGACCCCCGCTGCACTCGCCTGCGATGCGCATCCGTCATACCTGTCGAGCCAATGGGCGCGCCGGCACGCCCGAGCGCGCGGCATCCCCCTCATCGAGGTGCAGCATCATCATGCACATATCGCCTCGGTCATCGCCGAGTCCGCGGCGCGCGGCATCCACGATGCCGACGACCCGGTCATCGGCATCGCGTTCGACGGCACGGGCGGTGGGGGCGACGGGACCGTGTGGGGCGGGGAGATCCTCGTTGCCGACCTTCGCGGCTTCACGCGCGCGGCGCACCTGCGCCCTTGGCGCCTCCCCGGCGGAGTCGCCAGCATTCGCGATGCCCGGCGTTGCGCATTCTCTCTGCTATCCCGCGACGGCCTGCTCGGCCACGCAGGCGCCGCCCCCTTGATCGAGATGCTCTCAGAGCAGGAGCGCTCCATCACCGCGACCATGGTCGAGCGCGGCATCAACAGCCCCCTCACCAGCAGCATGGGCAGATTCCTCGATGCCTGCGCCGCGATACTCGGCATCTGCGGACACGCAACCTATGAAGGCGAGCCCGCCATCGAGCTCGAGGCCGCCGCGACGCGCGCGCTCAAGCGCAACGGGGGCGCCATGCCCTCGAGCGCGACCCAGGGGCTCCCCTATGCGATACACCACGCCACCGAGCGCGGCCAAGACGCCCAGGCCCGCCCGCGGGAGGCCGGCGGGGGGCGCACCCCTCGATCCGAATGCGACGATCCCCTTGTACTCGACATGGAGCCTACTGTGCTCGGCCTGCTCGACGGCATCGCCGCTGGCATCGATCCCGACGATCTCGCGCTCGCCCTCCACGAGACGGTCGCGCAGGCGGCCGCCGATGCCGCGCGCCTCGTCTCGCTGAGCACCGGCATTCGAACCGTAGCGCTCTCGGGCGGCGTGTTCATGAATCGCCTGCTGCTCACGCGCACGGCCGCGCTTCTTGAGAGCGCAGGGATGCGCGTGCTCATCCCCACCACCGTTCCCGTCAACGACGGATGCATCGCCTACGGCCAGGCGGCGGTGGCGCGGGCGCACCTTGCGCGCCGATAGCCTGGCACGCGGGCAAGATATGCGACCTTCCGCCGCGACACCGGCGGTGTCGCGGCCGGCGCGAAGGCAATTGACCGGCGCTTCCTTGGCGACGTTGCCCCCATGACAGCGGAGCGGTACCATTTTCTCGATCAACGCGTCGCGGCCGCATCCGAAGGATGCGGCCGCAGAAAGAGAAGCATGCCATGTGCCTAGCAGTACCGGGCGCCATCACCCGCATCATTGACACCTCGACCGCAGAAGTCGATATGCTCGGGGCGACGCGCAACATCTCCCTGCGGCTGGTCCCCGAAGCCCGCGTCGGCGATTTCGTGCTCGTCCACGCAGGATTCGGCATCCAGATCATCGATCCCGAAGAGGCGCGCGAGACCATCGAGCTCATCCGGGAGATGGACGAGCTCGTGGCCGAGGAGCTCCCCGCCCCCGACGGGGCCACCGCATGAGCGCCTCCCCGAACCGGATGCCGCGCACCGCGGATTTCGCGGCGTTTCGCGACCCGGACCTTGCTCGCGAGCTCATCGCGCGCATCAACGCTCTGGTCGCAGACCGCGCCATCTATCTCATGGAAGTATGCGGGACCCATACCGTCAGCATCGGCCGATACGGGTTCCGCTCCGTTCTGCCCGAAGGCCTGCACCTGCTCTCCGGCCCAGGATGCCCCGTGTGCGTCACGGCGAATCGCGATATCGACCGGGCCATCGCGCTCGCCCGCCTCGACGGCGTCATCACCGCCACGTTCGGAGACATGATGCGCGTCCCCGGATCGAGCACCTCGCTTATTGCCGAAAAGGCGGCCGGTCGCGATATCCGCGTCGTCTACTCGCCGCTCGACGCCCTTGATATCGCCGCGCAGAACCCTGCGCGCGAGGTCGTGTTCATCAGCGTCGGATTCGAAACGACCACGCCCGCCATGGCAGCCTGCGTTCTCGAGGCCGCTGAGCGCGGCCTTTCGAACTTCTCCCTGTTCTGTGCGAACAAGACGACGCCCGCGGCGCTCCGCGCCATCGAAGACGACCCGCAGACGCGCATCGACGGCTTCCTGCTCCCCGGACACGTCTCGACCATCACGGGGGCGGCGCCCTATCGATTCCTCGTCGACGAGTTCTCCACCCCCGGCGTCATCACGGGCTTCGAGCCCGTCGATATTCTCGCCGGCATCGAGATGCTTGCGCGCATGGTCATCTCCGGCGCCCCCGATATCAAAAACGCCTACCCTCGCGGCGCGCACCGCGAGGGCAACACGGTCGCGCAGCGTCTGTGCGCCGAGGTCTTCGAGCCGTGCGACGCCCTCTGGCGCGGGCTCGGCGAGCTTCCCGCCTCAGGACTCAGGCTGCGCGACGCCTACGCGGCCTTTGATGCGTCCAGGCGGTTCGATATCGAGGTCGAGCCGACCGTCGAGCCGCGCGGATGCCGCTGCGGCGACGTGCTCCGCGGCCGCATCGCGCCTGGCGAGTGCCCGCTGTTCGGTCGCGGCTGCACCCCCGAACACCCCATCGGACCATGCATGGTCTCCAGCGAGGGAAGCTGCGCCGCCTCCTTCCGCTTCAAAGACCGCTAGCGAGTCACCCGGAGAGCTGATGGATATGAAATCAACGGACGAGCAGACGGTGCTCCTTGGCCACGGCTCAGGCGGCCAGATGATGAAGCGCCTCATCGACGACATCTTCTTCGAGGCGTTCGGTTCTCCCGAGCTCGTAGTCGGAAACGACGCGGGCGTCGCCGAGCTTCCCGCCACGGGCCGCATCGCGCTCTCGACCGACAGCTTCGTCGTGACGCCCCAGTTCTTTCCCGGAGGCGATATCGGCAGGCTGGCGGTATGCGGTACGGTCAACGATGTCGCCACATCCGGAGCGCACGTTCGATACCTTTCGTGCGGGTTCATTCTCGAAGAGGGCTATCCGCTCGATGCACTCCGGCGCATCGTGACGTCGATGGCCGACACGGCACGCGAGGCCGGCGTGCGCATCATCACCGGCGATACGAAGGTGGTCGAGCGCGGCGGCGTCGACGGCATCTACATCAACACCGCGGGTGTCGGGGAGGTCCCCGCCGGCGTCGACCTCTCGGGAGCGAACTGCGCGCCCGGCGACGCTATCGTGATCTCCGGCACGATAGGGGATCACGGCATCGCCGTCATGAGCCAGCGCGAAGGCCTCGCCTTCTCTACCGACATCGTGAGCGACGCCGCGCCCCTCAACCATCTCATCGCGGCCGTCATGGATGCCGCACCGCATGTCCGCTGCTTCCGCGATCCGACCCGCGGCGGCATCGCCAGCACCTTAAACGAGTTCGCCGCCGCCAGCCGCACCGTCCTCGAAGTGGAGGAGCAGGCCGTCCCTGTGCGCCCCGAGGTACGCGGCGCCTGCGAGATGCTCGGCTACGACGTTCTTCAAGTCGCCAACGAGGGCAAGATGGTCGCCATCGTGCCGGCCGACGAAGCCGAGGCGGCGCTCGCAGCCATGCGCTCATCTCGCTACGGAGAGCACGCCGCGATCATCGGAACTGTCTGCGAGCTTGCCTGCGGCACCGAGCCGTATGTCCGCGTGCGAACCCCTTGGGGGTCGACGCGCATCCTCGACATGCTCGTCGGAGAGCAGCTTCCCCGAATTTGCTAGGAGCACCGCCCATATGCCTTTCACCCATGTCATCTTCGACCTCGACGGCACCGTTCTCAACACCCTCGAGGATCTCGCACGCAGCGCGAACCGCGTTTGCACGGCGCACGGCTGGCCGACCTTTCCCATCGACGCCTATCGCTATAAGGTGGGAAACGGCATGCAGAAGCTGGTCGAACGCTTCATGCCCGCTGAATTCGCAGGAGACGGGGCCCTGTTCGAGCGCGTGCTTTCGGAGTTCCGGACCTGCTACGATCTCCACAAGGAAGATCACACGGCCCCCTACCCGGGAACCATCGAGATGCTCGATGCGCTGCGCTCAGCGGGGCTGACGCTCGCCGTCCTCACCAATAAGGACCATGCCGCCGCCCTCCCGCTGATCGAACGCTATTTCGGCGCCGGCCGATTCGCCGTCGTCCAGGGCCATACGGCGCAGTTCGATCCCAAACCGGCAGCGCCCATCACGCTCCATGTTCTCGAGCAGCTCGATGCCGCGCCGGAGCGGACGCTCTACGTAGGCGACTCCAACGTAGACGTGGAGACCGGTCACAACGCGGGTCTCGCCGTAGCGGGCGTCACCTGGGGATTCCGCGGCCGCACGGAACTCGAGGCGGCAGGGGCCGACTTCATCGTCGACACGCAGCAGCAACTCGTAGACATCGCGCTCGGCCGATAGCCTCCCCCGCTCGCGCCTTCGATTCTCCGTTTCCCCTTTTCGGGAGGACGAACGCGGACCGATCGGCACTTCCCTAAAGCGTCATGTTGGGATCCGCATCGATCGAGAAGTCCGAAAACTCGCCTTTCAAGAACTTCTCTCGCGCAACGACGGCGATCATGGCGGCATTATCGGTGCACGCGTTTTGCGGAGGCACGGTCACCCTGATCCCCTGGCGGCTCAGCTTCCTGACCATCATGTCGCGCAAGTGGGGATTGGCCGCAACGCCACCGCCGATGCAGTACTCCTTTGCCCCCGTCTCGCGCAATGCGTTGCGTGCCTTCTTGTACTGAACGTCGAAAACCGCCGCCTCGAACGAGGCTGCGAGGTCGGGCAGATGGATAGGCCTGCCCGCCTTGTTCTCCTGCTCGATATAAAGCATGACCGCGGTCTTGAGCCCTGAGAGCGAGAAGCGATAGTCCCCCTTACGATTCAGGGCGCGTGGGAAGTCTATGGCCTTGGGGTTGCCGTCCTCCGCAAGGCGCGAGATGATCGGCCCTCCGGGATACCCGAGCCCGAGCGCCTTCGCGACCTTGTCGAACGCCTCGCCCACCGCATCGTCAAGCGTCTCCCCCAGCACCTCGTAATCGCCCCACGCGCGGACGTGCACGAGCATCGTGTGACCGCCAGACACCAGCGTGAAGATGAACGGGGGCTTGAGATCGGGGGTTGTCAGCAGGTTGGCGTACAGATGCCCCTCAAGATGGTTCACGCAGATGAGCGGCTTTCCCGCCGCATAGGCGAAGCCCTTGGCGAATGCCACGCCGACCACCAGCGCGCCGACAAGACCCGGACCCTGCGTCACGCCCACCGCAGCGAGCTCCTTGGGCGACAGCGCCCCGCCCTCGAGACCGAGCGCCTCCGCCGCCTCCTCGAGCGCGGCATCGACGACGCCTACGATGACCTCGACATGCTTGCGGGAGGCGATTTCGGGCACCACGCCGCCAAAGCGAGCGTGAAAATCGATCTGGGTGGAAACCTGATTCGCCAGCAGGGTGCCGTCCGCATCGATGATGGCGACGGCCGTCTCGTCGCACGAGCTCTCGATAGCGAGCACGGGCTTTCGACGATCGAGCTCAGCAAACTCGGCATCCGTACGGCGGGGCTCGGAAAGCGGCCAGGCGCGATGGACGGCGGAGGTCGGCTCGGGAGACGCCGCATCCACCGGCAAGGCCAGCGGAAGCGAGGCACTCATGACGCAGGCATCGATGCCGGGGCCGTAGTAGCCGCGCCTGATTCCCACCCGAGAGAACCCAAGCTCCTCATAGAGCGCGACGGCGGCGGCGTTATCCGCTTCGACCTCGAGAGACGCGCTTTCGCAGCCGAGCATCTGCGCGTCATAGCTTACGTGCGCGAGCAGCTTGCGCGCGATGCCCTGACGACGATAGCCCGCGTCGACCGCGACGTCCAGCACCTGGATATCCTTGTCAACGACCATACCCCCCGCGATGCCGATGAGCCTGCCATCATCATGGGCCACCCACCAGGAGCGCGGCGCCGCGACCCCGTCTCCCAACTCGTCCAAAAACATCGTCGGCGTCCACGGAGCATGCCCCGCGCCCTCGAAACAAGCCGCCTCGAGCTCCGAGGCCGCTTCCGCATCGGCGGCGCCCATGGGCCTCAGCTGCAGATGCCTGCCGGCAAGCTCGTCGGCAACGCCGGTCGTATCCATATGAGCGCTTTCCGCCAGGCCAAGGCGCCTGCGCTCGTTTTCCTCCGCATCTGACAGACGCGTGTAGATGGGAAGCACGAGCGCGGGGTCTCCGGAACCAAGCGCCGCCTCGGATCCGCCCGCCTCGTCGATAAGCGCGCGGGCGGCAAGCAGCAGCCCTTCACCCGTCGGCCACCACAGATCGCGCGACAGCACGCGCGCCATCAGGCCCGCCTCTTCAAACCGGTTACCGTAGCGCACCAAGCCGTCGCCGGTCAGCTGAATCTCGTGCGCATCGGGACGGGAGGACCACTCTTCGATGGCGACCGAGGCCTTTACGACGCGCTCGCGCTCATAGAGCCGCACCGCGCCCCTCTCGTCAAGACGGTAGAGCGCGGGGTACACCTCGCCGCGCATGGCATCGGCGGCAACGCCCACGAGACCACGGACGCCCGCTCGCCATGCCGTCCATGCGGTCGCGTCGAGCGTCGAGACGCCGAACAGATCGACATTGGCACCGCGCGCAAGGCCCTTTGCCGTGGAGATCCCGATACGCACGCCCGTGAACGAGCCGGGACCGCGCCCGACCAGCACCGCGTCGACGTCGTCCATGGTTTTTCCGGCCTTCTCGAGCACCGCGGCAACGGTGTCGACCAGCTCCACGTTCGCATGGCGACGGCACAGATGGTCGGCTCGGGCGAGAACCTCAACGCCCGCGGCGGCCGCAGGCGACACGCCGTGCGCCGGCCACCACGCCAGCGCGCACGCCAGCATATCGGTCGACGTATCGCACGCCAAGATCAACGATCGCATCTCATCTGCATCTGACATCAATTGCATCCATTTCCCGTCGCGTCCGGCGCGCCCGCGATGCGGGCTGCCGCCAGATCGATATCACGCGCAAGCTCCTGCGCTCGAACGCCGTGAGGCTCAAGCGACACCAAGCGTCTCGTCTCGTCTTCCGGATCGCGCTGGATCACCACGGAGAGGAACTCGTCGGTCAGCTCGTCCTGGAACTGCTCCCCCCACTCCAGCACGCATACGCCCTCGTATCCCAGCACGTCGTACACGCCCGTATCCTCGAGTTCATATGCGTGCTCCAGGCGATACAGGTCAAAATGGAACAAGGGGATCCGCCCGCCATCGTGCACCGCCATGAGCGCAAAGGTGGGGCTGGTCACCGGATGGGTGTCCCCCAGCCCGGCAGAGAGCCCCTTGGTCAGATGGGTCTTTCCCACGCCCAAGCCCCCGGTGAGCACCAGCACGTCGCCATCGCGCACCCCTCCTGCCATGAGCCGCCCGAATTCCATGGTGTCTTCGACCGATTCGCTCACAAAGCGGCCGGCTCCGATTCGGCTGAGCGCCATGCTACTCCACGACCTTCGGCAGCGCGTCGGAGTGCTCCGACGCGGGCGCAACGGGAGCATCGGCGGGATGGCGCTCGAGATAGTCTCCCAGCATGCGAAAATCCTCTTCGATCAACTTCTGCCACGCGGGGTTGCGCAGCGCCGCCGCCGGATGGAAGGTCGGCATGACCACGAAATGCCCCATCTGATGGAACCTCCCGCGCAGCTTCGTGATGCCGATTTCGGTTTTGAGCACAAAATGCGTCGCAGGGTTCCCCAGCGTCACGATGATATCCGGCCAGATGCTGCGAATCTGCTCCCGCAAAAACGGCGAGCAGGCGAGCACCTCATCAGGCCGAGGATCGCGGTTTCCCGGAGGACGGCACTTCAGCACGTTCGCGATGTAGATATCCTCCCGCTTGAGCCCTGCGAGCGAGAGGATCCCGTTCAGGTTCTCTCCGGCCCTGCCCACAAACGGCTCTCCCTGCAGGTCTTCATTGCGCCCGGGGGCCTCGCCCACGAACATCACGCGCGCATGGGGGTTGCCCACACCGAACACGATGTTCGTGCGCGTCTCGTACAGCGGGCACAGGCGGCAATCCCCCAGCACAGAGCGGATCTCCTCGAGGGAGACCTCGCGTGGCTTCTGGTGCTCATGCCCTGGAATATGCATCACGCCCATGGGTGCTCCTTAGCAGTAGATCTTCTCGAGCCGCATGCCGAACCCGCACGCAACCTCGTAGTTGATGGTGCCGCGCAGCTGCGCCATCTCGTCCATCGTGATCTCGGCGTCCCCGTCGCGCCCGACGACGGTCATGATATCGCCCATCTGGGCCTCGGGAATCTGCTGGCGGGAAGTCTGGGTAATCGCGACCATCATCTGATCCATGCAGATGTTTCCCACCTGGGGGATGCGCATGCCGCGATACAGCACGTCCATGCGATTCGAGAGCGTGCGGGACAGACCGTCCGCATAGCCGAGCGGCAGGGTGCAGATCTGTACGCGCGCGCGGGGAACGCGGTAGGTGAAGCCGTACCCGACACCCTCTCCCATTGCCGGGTGCGCGGTTCGCGTCACGCGCGCCTTGACGCTCATGACGGGGTCGAGCGGGAACACAGGACGCGTGACCTCACTGGGCTGCAATCCGTACAGGCCGATACCCGCGCGAATCATATCGTAATGCGTCGAGCCGTCGAGGATCGACGCCACGGTGTTGTCGCAGTGGACGATACCGCACTCATATCCCGCATCCTTCATGGCGGCGACCGCCTCGTCGAAACGCTTGCACTGCAGCTTATAGTCCCAGCCGTTCGACTCGTCGGCAGTCGCAAAATGCGTGAACACGCCGTCGCAATGGATGCCGCGATGGAAATCGATCTCGCGCCGGAACTCGAGGACATCGGCATAGTGCACGCCGATGCGATTCATGCCCGTCTCGATCGCCATGTGGTATTTGCCGATCGTGCCGCAGCTCACCGCGCGCTCCCCGTAGGCGAGGGCGAACTCCGATGTGTAGATGGAGGGCATGAGATTGTGCTCGAGCAGCGTGTCGATCGCCGTCATCGGGGGCTCGCTCAGCACCAAAATCGGCTCGGCGATCCCGCCTTGGCGAAGCTCGACCCCCTCGTTCACCGTCGCCACGGCGAACATGTCGGTCCCTGTGGCGTGCATGACCTTTGCGCAGGCAACAGCCCCATGACCGTACGCGTCCGCCTTCACGACGCAGCACAGGCGCTGTCGCGGCCCCAAGAGGTTTTTAAACGCACGCGTATTGCGACGAAGCGCGCCCTGGTCGATTTCGACCCACGCCCATCGCGTCAGAGGCTCCTTGCGAAGCACCATGGCCTACTCAGCCTCCCCATCGGTCAGAATTCCCAAATCCTTGCAGGCCTCGTTTTCCACAAGCTGAAGCGCCTCGCCGATCAGGTCGATCAGATCCGTGGCGATAACGCTCTTTTCGCCATATTCGGCGGCTGCGGCAAAACCCGTATAGGAATGAACGGCGACCGCGTAGGCGCACAGCAGCTCCCAGCGATCAACATCGCCATGGGCGGTCGCAACGGTCCCCGCCATAATACCGGCGAGCACATCCCCCGACCCGGCCGTCGCAAGAGAGGCGGGTCCCGAGATGGGAATGAGCACCTTTTCTACGCCCACGATAGCCGTCGTCGCGCCCTTCGCGACCACGACCAGATTATCCGATCCGACCGCCCACTCGATGCGCTGGGCGGCATCGATGGCCGTACCCAGGTCGTCAACCGGAACGTCACCCACCAGGCGAGACAGCTCGCGGTGATGAGGCGTCAAGATGAGCGGGGCCTCGCGACGATAGAGCTCGGGAGTCTTGTCGATACCGTCAATCGAAAGACGCGCAAGGCAGTTGAGGGCATCGGCGTCCAAGATAAGCGGCACGTCGAGTTCAAGCAGACCGGAGACAACCTGCATGCAGCCGGATGCCGTCGTCATCCCGGGCCCGCAGAGCACGCAATCGTATTTCTTTGCGATCTCGCACACCACTTGGCGCGCAGCGGCACCGAACGATCCGCGTGAATCGGACGGAATGGCGATGACCGGAATCGAGGGAAGCGCCATGCGAATCAGATTCGCACACGCATCGGGCGCAGCGACAGCAACATAGCCGGCGCCCGCACGCGCTGCGGACTTCGCGGCCATCATGGCAGCACCGGGATACCGAGCGGACCCCGCGACCACGAGCACCGATCCGCGGGAATACTTGTTGACGTTGGCGGGCAGAGGCTCGATATAATCCACCAGGTCCGCAGGCTCAACGATTTCAGCCGCATGGTCGACATCGTCGATAACCTCGTCCAACCGATCGTAAAGCTCACCGCACACGAGCTCTCCGACAAACTGGGGGCCGTCGGCGCTATAGAGGCCTATCTTGGGGGCGATCATGGTGGCCGTCTTATCAGCCCGCACGCAGTGATCGGCGGCAACGCCGCTGTCAGAATCCAAACCGGAGGGGACGTCGACGGAAATCACGCGAGGAGAACTGTCGTTCAGCGTCGGGATCCAGATGGAAAACGGCGGACGGACCTCTCCATGGAAGCCGGTTCCCAAAATCGCATCGATAGCAAGATCGGCTTTCACCAGAAGAGCTGCAAGCTCATCGCGCGAGGGACCGACGACGATCTCGACATCGCGCCCCGCGGTACGACGGGCGACATGGCGCGCCAAAGCAGACGGAACCTCATTGGGCTCAACGGGAGACACGACGACGACATGGACATCATGCTGCTGCAGGATGTCGGCCGCAACCCAACCGTCGCCGCCGTTGTTGCCGAAGCCGACAAGAACAACGACCTCCTTCGGATGATACGAAAGAGCTGTCGAAGCTACGAACTCGCCCGCATGCTCCATAAGCTCAGCTTTGGACGTGCCTTCACGCTCGATGATGTTCTCGAGCTTGACTACTTCTTCGGTACTCAGAATAGGCTTCATATAAGCTCCCGTTTCAGTTAGGCCGTTTCGCCGTCCGAGGCGGACAGCTCAATGATAGATGCGCTATCAAGCTCGTCGAGGACCGCACGAGCCTCACGAAAGGATTTTGCGATCTTCGTCCGATCGTCTTCTTTGACATCTTTTGGCTTAGGGCGAACATCGGCGGTAATGGCAAGGGCGTTCGCAATGGCCAAATCGGTGGTGAACGATAAGGACAAGGCGACCTCAACAATACCTTGATGCTGGGCGATCTCTGCAGCACGGCCGCTCAGGACAGCAAGGGGTTTGCCGTTCTTATCACGAGATACGGAAACATCAGATCGACCGACGCCTTGACCAAAACCGGTACCGAGCGCTTTAAGAACAGCTTCCCGAGCAGCGAACCTGCAAGCATAATGCGCCGCAGGACGTGCAGAAGCATCGCAATACGCCCGCTCCTCATCAGTAAACAGGCGCTGGGCAAACGAAGGCGTCCTCTCGAGAATCTGCTCCATGCGGCTGATCTCGACGATGTCGACACCGATTCCCGCCTCTGCCATATACACCACCTAAATCATCTACAAATGCACATGCATAGGTATTGTACTAGCAACTGAGAGATACGACGTAGAAGCACGCAGGAACCACGACAGCCTCAGCAGGCAGAAGCCCCGAAACGCGATTTCTCCCGCTATGCATACCGGGCGCCCTCGTCCTCCGGGCCGCCGAAGCCGGCGGGACCGCGCCAGATCGCCCGGCGGGCGCCATCCGCGGCTATGCAAGAATCCGCGACGGGAGGGCCTCAGCAGCAGGCGGAGCCCC